>JBKQMU010000060.1:0-3454 GCA_052146555.1 Isosphaeraceae bacterium | reverse complement strand
TCGCGGGCCCGCACTCCTCAGGACGGGAGCCAGCGCCACTTCTTCCTGCGCCAGGCTTGTTTCGCTGGACGCTTCGGCGATGGGACGCCACGGAGCCTTGGGGTCAGACCGATTTTGGAGCCTTGGGGTCAGACCGATTGGAGCCTTGGGGTCTGGAGCCTTGGAGGAGCCTTGGGGTCAGACCGATTTAGAATTTCTTGGAGATAATTCTAAATCGGTCTGACCCCAAGAAGCCGAGAATCCCGCCACCCCCCTCTTCCGCCCGCAGCGGTCGGCACGCAATCACGGCAAGGATGGCTTCCGGCCCAAGCCAATGACTACCAGGGCGGTCGAAAAGCTGATAGAGCGCTACGTCAATGCCCTGAAGCTCGATGTCAACGTCACCGTGCATTCGCTCCGTGTCACGGCACTCACCACCGCCCGCGAGCGCGGATCGGACATCATCGACTTGCAGGATTTCGCAGGCCACGCCGATCCAAGGACTACCCTGACTTACATCCGCTCGCGTGACCGCCTCAGCAAAAGCCCAGCCTATCTGCTCAAGTACTGATCGTACCATCGGGCACGCCCAGCGAATCGCCAACCACGAAAGCCCCAAAACCACCAAGCTGTACGACCACACCAGCGATCAGATAGACCGCGACGAGGTAGAGCGGATCGTGATTTGATCGTTCCTGCGTTGGAATAGATGGCAGGAGGCGGTCGTCCGTCTACCGTAAAGGTACGGCGACGTATACGACCCACGGATCAAAATCGACAGGGTGACGACGGCTAAAAACCACGCCAGCGTGCCCAGACCCAAAAACCCGAAATGCCCAAGCCAGGGTTTCGCCAGGTAATGTGCCCAGATCAACCCGAAGGGAACTGCGGCAACGACCCTCGCTGCTTTCAACCGGCCTTGGCGCATCAACCAGGGAGGCACTAGTAGGACGGACGGCAGCCAGAGCACGTAATAGTGGCTCCAAGCCACCGGCGAAATGAAGACGGTCGCTAGGCAGGCCAGACCATAGGTCGCGGCCTGAGCCAACACGTCACCACGCAGCCCCGCTGTCAGCCCGGTGACGATCAGCAAGACAAGTACGATCGCTTCAACACACCGCACCCACTCGGCCGTGACGTAATCGGTACGCCGATGCTCGGCGGTTGCCGTGACGACGGCCAGCCACTCCTCATGTGCAGCCTGGTCGGTTTCCGGATGTGCTCCGGCAGTCGCTCTGCCGCGAATCCTGGCGGCGAGCAGGTGGGCCGCATTACTGAAACTCTGGTTGCTAGAGTCGTCAACCTCGAAACGGACCTCGCGGCCCACGTCGGGGCTGCTTGCCACTTTCCGGCTCCAGGTGCGGAGATGGGACAGATTCTCGCTCCAGCCGATACAGGCCGCCGGGATGGCAAAGGTGAACAGGAACATGCCGACCGCTAGGCCAAGTGTGACAGTAGTAGCCCGGATCAATGATCGCGGCGAACGGGACGGTGCTAGGGACGCCGCCCAGTGTTGCAAGAGCAAGACTGCGACGGGTAACGCCGGGATGAGCTTTACCACGATCGGCCAGCCCAAGACGACACCGCCGAGAAACCAGATCGGCCACGAACGGCCACCCAGCGTCAGGCGAAATCCGAGCAACAGCGGATAGAGCAAGGCGATGCCGACTTGACCTCGTTGCAGGCATTCCAGTGTTGGTAGGAGGACCGTCAGGCCCGCACACACACCGATCCGGAAACCGGCATTGCGCCCTACATCGGCCGCGCAGGAGTAGGACGCTACCAGGAGGGTCCAGAGGCGGCGGGCTTCGCTGTAACAGCCAAACGCCAGGACAATGCTGATGATGTACCAGACGACGACCTGGGACTTGAAATCCAGGGCCGCGAGCGGTGAAACGAGTAGGGCAAATAGGGGTGGGTAAAGGTAGTGCCAGCCGCGTGGGCTGGCGACTTGATAGGGATCACGCCCGCCGAAGAAGGCGGCACCGGCTGCTGTGTAGACCGTAAAATCGGTCCGGTGGTAATCGAGGTGATCGGGATGAGTCTGGCCGCGTTCGCGGACATCGAGCCAGCCCCAGACGGTCAGGCCGACAACCAGCACGACGGCCACGTAGCGGAACCGGACTTTAGCGGTGGGGAGAGACAGCCCCACCGGTTCCCGGCCCGTCGTGTCCAGAACCAGTGACCTGCCCGCCCACTTTTTGTCAACCTCGTCTCCGCCCATTGCCTCGGACTTCCCCTGTCCAAGCCTGAATCGATACGCGCTCATCTGCCTCTCCACCGGTTGAATCGCCTGCTCATTTGCTGCTGGCCACGATAACCGTCCGGGATAGATGCCTTTTGTTCGTCGAAGGGATCGGGATGAAGACCACGGGCACGGATCGCCGAATGCAACGGAGTTCCGAACGTGCGACGATGGCGCGGGCGAAGAAGGGGATGAGTTTCAGGAAAGCGATCCCTGTATAGGTCGTCGGGACCTACCGGAAACCGTGCCGGATCAGCCACAAGACGCCCCAGGCCGCCGTGCGACCGCTCATCAGTCCCGGGCCCATCCGGGAACCTTTATGCGTACCCCGCCAGCATCCGGCGTTCGGAGGGCATGCGAAGGTACGGCCATGCGCCGCGCAGCGACGGTCGGCTCGGGACGTACCGGGCTCGAGACCGACGCCTCAGCTCAGGCAAACGGCGAGAAGCGAGCGGGCCTCAGCAGAGGAAGCGGCAAAGCTGCAATCGGAGAAGGCCCGAGGTAGGGAAGAAGTGGGCGGGAGAATCTCCCCTGGCAATGGCCAGGGAAGGAAGGCTGGCGTTGACCCGCACGTACGCGTGGGTGAAGCAGCTCGCGTCGGCGAGATACTTGGCAGGCTTCTGCGGCAGGATTGCGACCGTCTCATCGGTCGTGAACTCCGACTCTGATTCGCAGGTCATCGCCGCGCTAGCAGCCCCGGCGGGTTCTGCAACATCGCGAGGGCACACCGGTCCAGTGCTGCTTTCATCCAAGACTGAGAACAAGCGGCAGAGAACGAAGTCCCAGGTGAAAGGGTTGGAAAGGACGTCGATTTCCAACCCCACGATCGTCAGGACGATGAGGAGCGAATACCGCCATCGGTGTTTTCGAAGGAGAGCGTCCATCATGACTTTGCACCCCCCTTCACCTTCCGGGGCCCGGTCTGCCGTAGACTACGAACTATCGGCGTAATCGTCCTTTTACGCTGAGCGTAAATTCAACTTTTCGGGAGGTCTTGTCAACTCGAATGCGGATGACCGGATTAGTTGATAATGTGACCACAGTGTTTGCGAACTGCCCGCAAACATCGACCCGTGGTACTGAGCGCGCAAAATTGACCCACTCTGGGGCAATTTAAGCGCGCAAAACTGACCCACCGTAACCGCCTTCGTTAGAGTGAGCATTCCGTCACGGAATCACTCACTCGCACGGAGGCCAAGGAAATGCTTACGGTGGACGACTACGGTGCCA
>JBKQMU010000059.1:0-23992 GCA_052146555.1 Isosphaeraceae bacterium | reverse complement strand
TCGGAGTAGCGCTCACACGAAAACGACAAGCCCATCGCAAGCGCCTTCAACAAAAGCCCTTAAATCCAGGAGTGAGGTCCCAAGTAGCCTCTCATCACGCTTGTTTCAGGGTTAGATCTGAGCTGTTGTCCGACAAGATCTCAAACCTGCTTCCCGCGCTGAAGGTCGGGGAGGAACAGAGGCCCGCGGTGTACGCCGGATATGTGTCCGGCGAATTCCTCGACGAGACGGTGAATGCCGAGCGCACCGGCTTCGTCCTGCCGGAGCAAATCGACCTCGAATTCTCGGACGTGCTCAGCTGGCAAGACATTCTTGACGCCTCGATAGCCCGCGCGGCGGAATTCCTGGCCCCTTTCACGCGGCCCACGAAGGAATCCAAAGAAGACCATATTCGCGCGTTCGTACGCGACAAAAAGCCACAGTACCGGTCGGTTGTCAAACATCACCCGGAATGGCTCGACGAGATTGCACCTAACCTGCCCGAGGAAAAGCTGGATCTTGAACTCTACAAGCTCGACCGGCGATATGACATGGAAGTTAAGCAGCAAAGCACGCGTTTCCTAGCAGCTAACCCGGTAGAACTGCAGGACACCGAAGACTATTCGACGACGTTTCAAAAGCTGGTGAGCATCCTGAGCGAACGAGGCACGGAAAAGTTGTCGGAGTATGTCGCTCACCGAAAAGCCATCCTTGCCATCCTCGACAAGCGACTTGAGGTGCGACATGATGGGCGTTACCCGCTCGAAGAGAGCATCCATACACTCGTCTTCCCGCTTCGCAAGACTTCCGACGATGTGAAGCCCGACCAGATGAATCTCTGGATCATCGACGAAAGGCTGGCTTATCATTTCTACCTCGCCTCGGACGTTCCGCTGAAAAAGCAGACGCCAGTGCAGTGCGACAGCGCCAGCCGGCCCGACATTCTGGTCCTAAACCAACCGATTTTCGACCGGCCTATCGCGTTTAGCGAGTCGGGTCCCCCGCTCACCTCGATCGTCATCATCGAGTTCAAACGCCCGCTAAGGAACGACTACGACGATAACGAGAATCCAATATCTCAAGTATACAAATACGTGAGTGAGCTCAAGGCCGGCAAGGTCCTCGACCATCGCGGCAGGCCGATCAACATTTCGCCCCAGACTCCGTTCTACGCATACATAATTTGTGATCTCACTGAGAACCTTCGGGAGCAAGCGAAGTACGCAGGGCTCACTCCGACCCCTGACGCGCTGGGATTCTTCGGCTGGAGCAACAACTTTGGCACCTACGTCGAAATCATCTCCTTCGAGAAGCTCGTGACTGACGCGAAGAAGCGCAACGCGATCCTTTTTGAAAAATTAGGTCTCGGAGGCTAATGGGCAATACCACTCGGCGATGTGGCCAAGCAGTTGTGGGGCCCGCTGCCTCCCTCGCCGCGTGCTTGTCGGCGTTGTTCATTGCCAGGTAGTCGGCTCGTGTAACACCGAAGAGGCGAATCTTCGCGTCCGGCCGGGACATCCAGGTGTCGAGAGGATCTCGGAAGAACTTGTGGCCCCTCCGAAAGAACTTGTTGAACAGCGTCTGGATCGCCGACAGGCTGATGACGTTTTCTCGCTCCATCATCTTGCGCGCCGCCATCCGCCACCGCCAGTTCGCGTTGTCGTACTCCTCGAGGACCGCCCTGATCGGGATCTTGATGTCGTAGGCCCACTCGGGCAAGGTGATTGCGGGCTGCCGGGTCTTCGAGCTCGCGGTGGCCGCGACGATGTCCGTGTAGGCATCACAAAAGTAGGCGTCCATGGCGCCCACGGCGAACATCCAGGCACTCCGTAGCAAATCGGAGCGGAGCAACCGCTCGGTCGCGTTCGTGCGCGGCAGGGGGTCAGCGTGGGCGAGGATCACTCGTGCCCGCGCGATGTCTTCTTCGAAATGCTGGAGGGCGGTGGCCGGCACGATGATCTCCCGTAGAGAGAATGAGCGAGGCCAGCCCTCAGTCCGCGTACTCAGCCACCTCTTCGTTGAAGTGGATGGCCTTCGTCTCGTCTTCGTACCAGACGTTGCGATCCTCGGGGAAAACCACGTTCCAGAGGTCGACGATCTCCTCGGCCTCAAGACCACCACGGATGTGTCTGGCGATCTCGCTTGCGACCGGAGGCGCAGCCGGGGCTCTTTCGGGGAACAACTCGGAATAAATCTCCGGAAGTTGAGACGGCTTGGCCCTCTCTACGCTGGCAGCGAGTCGCTCGGCTGCTTCGGCTTTTGAAAGCATAGGCATACTCTGATCTCCCCAAGACTGTGCGGCCGCCTTCCATGCTCTCAAGTCCATTCTAACCCCGCACGGCTCCCCGGCCAATCGGAGAGAACGCGTCGTGCGAGCACGCGGGAATCGTGCTCGGGGTGTAGTTAAGGGCTTTCTGTATGTCAATCTCTCCGTGGCTGCTTTGCCTTCCCGAAGGCTTCGTGGTCACACCTTCACCGGCACGATGAAGGGTGCGCGGCGCTGGCGGGTGAGCATGGCGTCAGCCTCTGGGTCGTTCACGAACGATTCGGTCGAGGGGTTGACGTGGAGCTTGCGGCCCAGGCGGTAGGTGATGTTACCGAGGCGGCGACGATGAAGCCTGGGCATCGTGAGTGCTCCGATCGAGAACGACTCGGCGAGGTGTTCCGCGGACACCGTTGCATCTGACCGGATCACTCTAGCAGCGTCAAGGACACGGCCTGGGTCAGCGTGACAGGATTCCGCGCGAGAGGGCCGATGGGTCGCGCGAGACACGCTCGGCGAAGGCGCGGAATGAAGACAGAACCGTCTTGAACTGGCTGAGAGCCTGCGAAGCGCTAAGAGCCATGTTGTTGAAGTTGTCGTAGAGATCCGACTGAGTGAGGAGCTTCTGGATCGAGCCGTCGGTATTGAGGGCGCCATTGCGGTTGCGCAGGGCCGCAGTCAAGAGCTCGATGTCGGCGACCACGCGGTTGAAGCGGCGAACGCTCTGGCCGAAATCGGTCGTCGGGGTGTGCTTCACGGGCGCTCCCAAGTCTTTCAAGAGTGGAGCCGCGTCGGCCAGCTCGGCGTCCATGCGGGCCGAAGCCGAAGAGAACCGGGCGATGCCGGTCTTGAGGGAATCCTGAGTTTCCGAGCTGAGGGTGTCGTTGAGCTTGTCGCCTAATTTCTTGAGGTTCGCCAGAGTGGCGCGGAAGTCGTTCTCGTTGGCTTTGACGAGGCTGTCGATGCTTTGCGAGGCCGCCGAGACGTTGGTCCCCGTCGTGGTCCACGTCTTGAGGAACTCGTCGAGACGCTCAGCATTACGCGACAGCTTGGAGAGGCCCGCGGCCGCATCGTTGATCACCTGGAGAGTGTCACCGGCCTTCTCGAAGGCGATGGTGGCCGCGGCCAGGGCTTTGGACGGGTCAGTGGCAACCTCACCCTCGATGATCGGGGCGGCGGCCACAGTATGGCTTGGTTTCAGGTTTGTCTGCCCGGTTCCGGGCTGAAGATCGATCGTGACGTCGCCGATGAGCGTCCGCGAGAGCCGGGGAACGGAGCCTTCGCGAATCGAGTACTTGGGCTCGATCGCCATGGTCACGATCACGCCGTCGGGATGGTTGGGACGCTGATCGAACTCGATCGCGACCACCTCACCGATCCGGATGCCGCTCTTGCGCACGGCCACGCCCTCGAGCACGCCGGGCGCATCGGAATAGTGAGCTTTGAGATAGACCTGGTCGCGCAGCAGGGCGGGAGATTCTCCGAACCAGACAATCAGCATGGTCAAGACTAGCCCGGCCACGATCACGAACATGCCGATCCGAAACTGCATGACGCGCTCGTTCATCTCGCCCCTTCTCTTTCCACGCTAAGGCAGCCAGTCGTGCGAAGACGTGTCGATTCAGTTCAGCTTCCGCCCGAACGGAGCTGGGCCATCTCACGCAGCCGCTCACCAGCCTCGCCGCGGACGAATTGACGCACGCGGGGGTCCGGGAAGCTGTTCAAATGCTCGGGAGGGCCGTCAAAGATCACCTGGGGCTCACCCGGTTCCAGGCGGGCAAGCGGATAGAGCATCACGACTCGGTCGGCCACCTTGTTCACGGTCTTCATGTCGTGGGTGACGACCACGCCGGTTGTCTTCTTGGACTGCTGGGTCTGGAGGATCAGCTCGTTGATCACATCGCTCATGATCGGGTCCAAACCGGTCGTCGGTTCGTCATAGAGCATCACCTCGGGGTTCAAAGCCAGAGCCCGGGCCAGTCCCACTCGCTTCCGCTGGCCTCCGGAAAGCTCGGCCGGCTTCTTCCGCTCGAGTCCCGGCGGCAAACCAACCTCCTGAAGGCGATCGGCCACGATGGTGCGGATCTGCTCCTCGCTGCAAAGGTGGTGCTCGCGCAGACCAAAGGCGACGTTGTCGTAAACCGTCAGGCTGTCGAAGAGGGCGGCCATCTGAAACAAGAACCCGAACCGCAGCCGCAACTTGATGAGCGCCTTGCCTCCGATCTGATTGACGTCCACGCCGTCGAACCAGACGCTTCCTGCGGTGGGACGAAGCAGCCCGATGATGAGCTTGAGGAGCACTGTCTTGCCGCAGCCGCTCTCCCCGATCACGCAGACGGTCTCTCCCCGATGGATCGACAGCGCGATGGACTGGAGCACGCTTTGGGTGCGAAACCGCATGCAAAGATCGCGCAGCTCGATTAAGTTCCTGGGGGAACCGCGACGGCTAATCGCCTCGATGCCCGTTGGACCGCCCTCGAGCGCCCCATTGCTCATAGCAAACCCTGGGCCTGTGGCCAGATCGAGCGGTAGACCGTGTTCCAACCCAGCCCTAGGACGAAATCGAGGAAGAGAATGGCGATGAACGAGAAGACAAACGCCTCGGTCGCAGCCTTGCCCACCCCCTCGGCCCCCGCGCTGGAGTTGAACCCACGATGGCAACTGATCAGCGCGATCGCCGCACCGAAAAAATAGCTCTTAAAGACACCGGCGAAGATGTCAAGACTCTCGACGAAGTCGCGCGAGTGCTTCCAATAGGCGAACGAATCGACACCGAGAATCTGGGTCGCCACGACGGCTCCGCCGATCACTCCCATGAAGTCGGCCATCAAGGTCAGCAGCGGAATCAAGAGCAGGCAGGCCAAAAATCGGGGGACGACCAGATAGTAGATTGGGTTTGTTCCCAGAGCGGTCAGCGCGTCGATCTGCTCGGTGACACGCATCGTGCCAAGCTCGGCGGCCATCGCCGAACCAATTCTCCCGGCAAGCATGGTCGCGGCCAGCACCGGGCCCAGCTCCTTGACGAGCGAGATGTTGATCACCGAGCCCAGCCGCGTGGCCAGCCCCATCATCGCGAACGAATGATACGCCTGCACGGCCAGGACCATACCGATGAAGGTCCCCGTGATCGCCACGACGGAAACGCTCTGCACGCCGATGGCATAAAAGATCGGCACGAGCACCGACCATCGCGGCCGACGGCGGAAAATCCAAATTAAGGTCAAAGTCGAAAACTGGCCGACATCGCCGACCTCGGCAACCGAGTCGAAAACCTGTTCCCCAAGGCGATGGACAGGGGTCGATGGGGCCTGAGGTTGACCTGTGGAAGGGGTGATCTGGGCAACGAACATTGTCCAGCGGCCTCCGCATGCCTGCTACCGGCCGGCGGAAACTCGCCAGACGGCCAAGACCGCGCCCGATCGGCCGGGGCAGCCTGATCGGCCGGGAAAACACCTAAGAAAGAACCTGGCATGCTTCATTCTTGGCATTCCCCTGGGAATTGGCAAGGCCGACCAATCGAACGTTTCTGGCTCCCGCGTCCCACGCTCCAACCTATTAGAGATTAAAAACTTAGCATGTCGACCACGCGGACGTCGAAGAATGAAGGCGGAATGGCGAAAGCCACGCTTGCGCCAAAGCAAGCGTGCCGGAGTCCGGGTTAGCCCAGCCCGGCATGCTGACGCCAACGTCGTGAGGAGGACAGCTCAGGGCGGCGGCGCGCCGAGCTGGGCCGTCGAGTCGCGGGTAGAAGAAGGCCATCCCGTAGTAAACAGACAGAAAACAACGGTAAGGCGCAATCCGGCCAACGATTGGGGTTTCGGACGATCCCCTGGTCGACTCGTTCTGCTCGTCGAGGGTCAATCCGGCTCGATTTCGCAGAGTTTGAGACGATATTTCGGCCTTAGCGTTGGAAATTGTCCATCTGCTACGGCAAGGCCAGCATGGCGCCTCGCCGCCCGGCCGTCAGTACCCGCTGAACACCGCCGTGCGCCCGCTGACCATCCGCCGGGCCATCGAGTGGGCGTGATAGTGCATCGCGCAACTGAACACGAAGGAGAGCAGCGTGGCCGGGTCGCGGCGGACCTTGAGGAACCGCCCGATCCGGCGCCGGTACTCCTGGCGGAGCGAGGCCTCGGGGATATTTCGCATCAGTTGCAGGAACAGCCCGGCCGCCTGGGCCAAGAACAACGCATTGGCCGTCAGCCGCTTGATGGGATGGCGCCGCCAGTACCGGGCGCGCCCTTGACAGAACTGAATCTTTTCCTGGAGGTACAACTCCTCCAGCCGCCCGAAATAAGCGTCGGGCTCGTACAGCTCGTTCATCACCCGCACGTACCCGTCGCGCAGCTCCTCGCGGCTGAGCTGGAGGGAGATGACGTTGGTGCCGAACTCCAGCTCGTCCGACATGTCGAGCCGCCCCTCCCGCTCCAGGCGATGGTACAACGGCGTCTTGGGGATCGCCGTCAACAGACTCACCAGCACGTTGGCGATCCGAGATTCCTTGAGGAAGCGCGTCTGGGCATCGAAGACACTTGGGCCGTCGTTGTCGAAACCGACGATCATCCCGCACCAGACCTCCATGCCCGCGCCCTGGATGCGGTGGACCTTCTCCAGCATCGTCCCCCCCGTGCGGACGTTCTGGAACTTCTTGGTCTCGCGCAGCGACGCCTCGTTCGGGCTCTCGATGCCGACGAAGACGGTGATGACGTTGGCCTCGACCATCAGCCGCATCAGCTCGGGGTCGTCGGCCAAGTCGATCGACGCCTCGGTGAAGAACGTCAACGGATAACCGTTCTGCTCCTGCCAGGCGCTCACGTCGCGCAAGACTTCCTTGATCGCCTTCTTGTTGCCGATCAAGTTGTCATCGACGACGAAGACGATGCGCATTCCCTGCGCGCGGATCGCCTCCAGTTCGGCGATAATCTGCGGCGATGTCTTGATCCGGGGGCGTCGGCCGAACGTGACGATGATGTCGCAGAACTCGCACTGAAACGGGCACCCGCGCGAGAATTGGAGGCTACCGAAGAGGTAGTGCCGCATCTTCAGCTTGTCGAATCGCGGCATCGCCACCTTCGACATGTCGGATTTCTCGGCCTGCTCATACCGCGTCTGGTGCCGTCCCTCTTGCCACTCCGTGAGGAACCGGGGCCAGGTCTCCTCAGCTTCGCCGATGAAGAGGACGTCGACGAGGTCGCCGAAGTAGTCTTCCGCCATGGTGATCATGGGCCCGCCGACCACGGTGAACACCCCGCGCCGTTTCAGATCGGCCAGGATCTCCTTCATCCGGTGCCTCTGGATGCCCATGCCGGTGACGCCGACGATGTCGGCGCGGGAGCAGCGCTCGAAGTCGATGGCCTCAACGTTCTCATCGATCAGGGTGATGTCGTGCCCAGCCGGAGTCAAGGCGGCCAGCAATGGCAGGCAAGCGACCGGCGTGGCGGCGCGCTTGCCCATGAGCGGCAGGACCAGCTCCATGCCCCAGAACGAGATGTCGAACCGTGGGTTGATAATGACGATGTCAGCCATGAATGGGCGTGCTCTTGGTGCGGGATGCCTCTGAGGACCGAACGGCCGCGTGATTCCGGGGGACAGTGCGGGGCGCTTTGCCGCAAGGATGCGGGAGGAAGGTCATCCCCGCATCTTACATCCAATTACTACGAATTACTACGCGGCGCGCAAAGAAGATCAAGCTCCCGAAATCGGAAGCCGCGTGATTCCTGCGACGTAACGCTCCGAAGACTTGACCTTCCTTGCGCGCCGCGCAGTAATTGGCCATCCCGTAGTAAACAGACAGAAAACAACGGTAAGGCGCAATCCGGCCAACGATTGGGGTTTCGGACGATCCCCTGGTCGCCTCGTTCTGCTCGTCGAGGGTCAATCTGGCTCGATTTCGCAGAGTTTGAGACGATATTTCGGCCTTAGCGTTGGAAATTGTCCATCTGCTACGGCAAGGCCAAGAAGTTCGTCAGGCTCTGATCGATCAGAGACCGAGCTGCTGGAGTCGCGCTTCGAGCATTCGCTCGATCGTCTGGGCGGTCTGGCGATAAGTCTGATGGTCCGACCCGACCGGATCGGGCACGTCGCCGCCCTGGGGGTCCAAAAGGAAGGTGTGCCCTTCTGCTTCGGGGACCGCGTCCAAGAGCGCGCCGTAGTGGTCGGCCGTCATGGTGAAGATCCAGTCGGCCTGACGGATCAAAGCGAGTGTCACCGGTCGGCTGCGATGAGCATCCAGCGATCCGCCCAAGGCGCGGAGGATGTCCACGGCGTGGGCGGCGGCCGGCGCACCTGCCGCCGCGGCCACGCCAGCCGACAGCACGACAAAGCCGCGGTCTTCAAGCTCCTCGAGCGTACAGGAGAACCTCTTGGCAAGAAGCAACTTGCAGATGGCCTCGGCCATCGGGCTGCGGCAAGTGTTCCCAGTGCAAACAAAGAGAATGATCCGGCCGGACATCTGAGTGAGCGTTCTGGAATCGATGATTCCTTGACGCTCGATTGTCCAGCGATCCTTTTCGATCCGAACATGCGTGCAATTCTCGCCGCCGTGCGTTGGCCCGCTGTCGATGACCATATCCAGCACGGAAAGCCCGCGCAGCGACCCGGCAGTGACCGCGGCCGGGCCTTCCGGAGGGCTTGCCGATCCGAGCACGAGCGGAGCGGAGGTCAGTTGCAAGACGTCGCGCAGGAACGGGTCTGCGGAGCATCGAAGGGCTAAGGCACCGGCTGGAGCGATCAGCTTCTGCGATTCAGGAGGCAGGCGTCTGAACAAGCCCTCGGAAAGTCCCCCAGGGAAAATCAAGGTGAGGGGACCAGGCCAGAGCCTCCGGGCCAACCGACGCCCGATGGGAGCGATGTCCGGCACCCAATCGGCGCATTCCTCGGGCCCCTTGACCAGCAGTGTTAGCGGCTCGGAAGCCGGAATCAGGCCCAGCGCGCGTAGCCGGGCCAGTCCGTGCTCGTGCAGAGCGCTTGCCGCCAGCGCATACACGGTCTCGGTTGCCAGGCCGATGAGCCCGCCTTGAGCAAGGCAGGCAACCGCCTGATGGACCGCGTCGCGCGGATCGTCGCAGTGGAACAGATCGATCCACTGCAAGGGTACGAGGGCGTCAGTCATCGCATCCCAAGAATTGCGGCCAAGTGGCAAAGTGCTCAAGCCGGAAGACGACCGGGCATGATCGCAGCGGGTCCGTCGTGCGCCAGCCGAGGTTGCATCATACCCGCGTGCCGGCTTTGTGAATACGCCATCATCGAGATGATTGCATGGTCACATCGCGGCAGCCAAAAGCGCCCGACGATGACCCGCGAGCGCTTCAGAAGAGCAAGGTCAGACCTTCGACCTCACGAACCTCCGCATAGATCGAGCGAACCTGTTCCGCGGTTTGGACGCTAATATCCAGCGTCAAGGCGACGTGCCGCCCCCCCGGCGTCGATCGGACCGAATAGTCAAGATCGGATGCAGCGGGAAGCTGGGCGACGACCGCGTCCACAACCCGGCGCTCGAAATCGTGTTCGGATCGTCCGATTGCCTTGATCCGGTAGACGCCGGGGAAAAGGTGAGTCGATTCCAGAAGTTCCACGGAAGGACGATGATCCGGGTGCAAAACCATGGCCCGCTCCCTGCCGGTACCAAAGAGCATCGTGTGAGAGGATTCGATTCATCGTATCTGAATTTCGAGGATTTCGCCAAATCGGCCCGTTCATTTTTCGTTGAGCGAGCTCTCTCTGGCGATCGCCGGCCTGTCCTATGTGCCGCGCATACGGTAGATAGCCCCGATCCGGCGATTGCGCGGCGGCGGGGCAGCTGCTGCGAGGCCACTTGATCAATCCCGCACGGATGCCCGTGGTGATCACTCTGGCGGCGACATGACACACTGGAAAGGTGGCTGCGGCCAGCGAATAGAACACGGAGAGCTTCGACTCGAGCTCGACTTTGGCGTTACCTCTTACGATGTCGGATCCGGCTGCGCATCCGCCGCTTCTTCCGGCCGACCTTGCGACGGCCCTTGCCTCGACGACGACTGGCCATGCATTCTCCTCAAGGATCAGTGGGTTTCCCGAGCACGACGATCTCACGTGATTCGCTGACATTCGGAGGGAAAACTTACTTATAACCCAATTTTGGATCGAGCTCAAGAGAGAGTGGTGAGAGAATGTGGACTTACCTACAGGCGGCTCGACTTAAGCAGGCGGCTTGACTGAAGCTGGGCTCGTGGCTCTCATCACTTTTCCTTTGTGAAGTAGTAGGTCGCGGCGGCGCTGACCAAGCCCGACATGGCTGGTAGCCAGGCGTTGAAGATCGAGTTGAGGTTCTTGATCGCTTCCTCTTTCCCGCAAACCGCCAGAATGCCCGTTGATACGTAATGCACTGCGACGCTTCCCCCGAGGATGGCAACTAACCACTTGGTGAGGGAGCGCGCCGCCTCTGCCCTGTGGCGGGCCTCGTGAAAAGGGACTTCTTCCAACTCCCGGACCTCGCCCGCCTCGATGGGCGACTCATCGTTCTTCGGGACGGCGGGGGTCTGGCCATTCATCGATGTCAGCTCTGTGTGTTCCCGGAAGCCGGTTGCAGATTAGGGATCGCCGAGCCACCAAACTGAATGCCCCCCTGTGGGGTCTCCTGCGCCCTGCTGGAAGCCGCTTGCAGATTAGGGATCACCAGCACACGCTCTTCATTGGTTTCCGGGTTCCGCACGATCACCTCGGTGTATCCGTTCTGGGCTTGCGTCTGGAGGGCCCGACTCACCTGAAGCGATTCTCGCACGGTGTCGGCCATCGATGCGAAGCGTCCTTGCTCCTGGAGCCTCTGCAAGCTCTCAAAGCTCCGCTCATCGAAGCTGAACACCACTCTCCTAGTCTTTGCCATCTCTCGCTCCACTGTACTATTGAGAACGATGACTTCTCGTATTGCAAAGCTTAGCAGGCGATGTCGAACTAGTCAAGAATTTGATGCCTAATATGATGTCTTTTGGGCTTCGCTCTCGTGTCGAAAGTGGGGCCGAATGGCGCTGTCGACAGCATAAGGAACGTGATTCGAGGGAAATGCCTCTGATCACTCAATGCGTTTTGGATGTATGAATTGCCTAGGCAGAGCTCTTGAGAGATGAACCGAATGGCGTCTGTCATCGGATCAATCCTCTTCGGGCACTTAGGTCGCCAGGGCACAGTTACCAGCCAACTCCGGCCCGTTTCGGCCAGTCAACCCGCGAGAGATCGGCCAGGGCCAGGAGGAGGGCCTGGGTGCCCTTGCGGCCATAGCCTTGGGCCTCCACGGCGCGGTAGAGTTGCTCGGCCAAGGCCAGGCCCGGCAGGGCTAGCTTCATCCGTCGAGATTCGGCCAGTGCGATGGCCATGTCCTTGAGGAAATGCTCGACGAAGAAGCCCGGCTCGAAATTGCCGGCGATCATTCGGGGGCCCAGGTTGGAGAGGGCCCACGATCCCGCGGCCCCGCTGGAGACGCTCTGCATCAGCGTCTCCAGGTTCAAACCGGCCTGGTAGCCGTAGAGCAGCGCCTCGCAGACGCTGATCATGGTGCCGGTGGCCAAGATCTGATTGGCCATCTTGGTGTGCTGGCCGGAGCCGGCCGGCCCTTGATAGACGATCGTCTTGCCCATCGTCTCGAAGAGCGGGCGGAGAGCCTCCACGACCTCCGGATCACCGCCAATCATGATGGACAGCCGGGCCTCGCGTGCGCCGATGTCGCCGCCGGAGACCGGGGCGTCGATCGCGTGCACGCCGCGCGACCTGGCGGCCTCGAAGATCTCGGCAGCCAAAGCTGGCTCACTGGTGCTCATGTCCACCACGACCGACCCGGGACGGATGGCTGAGAGGATGCCCTGCTCGCCCAGAGTCACCTGCCGGACGTCGCGGGGATAGCTGACCATCGTGAAAACGGCGTCCGAGGTCGCGGCCAGCTCGCTGATGGTCGAGGCGAGATGTGCCCCCTTCTCCACCAGGGGCCCGGTCTTCTGGCCAGTCCGGTTGAAGACCGTCATCGGATAGCCGGCTGCCAGCAGGTGGCCGCACATCGACGAGCCCATCACCCCTGTGCCGATCCAGCCGATGCGCGACGTTCCGGGTGCGAACTCGAGTCCCATCGATGGCTCCCAGACCAGATGCAAGAAGTCTTTGGGCGCGATCCGCCGTGCTCGGAACAGCCCTTGATTGGGCCTCCGAGCTTACTTTGATGTCTTGAGGAGGATCGCTGCGACCGATTACACTCATCTTCCCGACCCTCGATTATAACCACCCCGAAGCGGCAGACGAGACCGGGCTCGCCAGGGCTGGATTGCCCGAGCATGACTGCTCCGCCCTCCTGCCGCGGAGAATCTCGACCACCGCGGGCCAGCCAAGGGACCACGCACTCTTAATCTCGGGGCCTCTCATGCACGAATCAATCATCCAGAGTTACGTGGGCAGGAAGCCGGCCGCGACGATCGCACCTGGATTTCTCGCCTATCTTGCCAATCTTGAAGTCGTGGCCGGGACTTCGCCTCAAGTGGCGCGTGCGATCGTTGCCGAGCTGGCTGACCAGCGGCGGAACATCAAGATGATCGCCAGTGAAAACTACTCGTCGCTGGCGACCCAGTGCGCCATGGCCAATCTGCTGACCGACAAGTATGCCGAGGGCATTCCCCACCACCGATTCTATGCCGGCTGTGATAACGTCGACTCGATCGAGGATCTGGCCAACCAGCGTGCCCGCGAGCTCTTCGGCGCGGCCCACGCGTACTCTCAGCCGCACAGCGGGGCGGATGCGAACCTGGTGGCCTTCTGGGCGATTCTGCGGTCCCGCGTCGAGCTGCCGGCCATGGCCCTAGCCCTCGGTGCCAAGGGGCCCGAGGCCCTCGCTCCCGGTGACTGGTACAAGCTCCAGCCCGAGCCTTGGAACGAGGTCCGCAAACGACTAGGCAACCAACGGCTTCTAGGCATGGATCTTGCTTCGGGAGGGCATCTCACGCACGGATATCGGCTCAATGCCTCCGGCAAGATGTTCGAGTCATTCGGTTACACCGTGGACCGCGACACGCTGCTCTTGGATTATGACGCCATCGAGCGGCAGGCGATCGAGGTCAAGCCCCTGATATTAGTCGCCGGCTTTAGTGCTTATCCCAGGAACATCAACTACCGCCGGATGCGCGAGATTGCCGACCGCGTAGGCGCTGTGCTCATGGTCGACATGGCGCACTTCGCGGGACTCGTGGCCGGCAAGGTGCTCCGAGGCGAGGAAGACCCCATCGCCTACGCCGACATAGTGACGACCACCACGCACAAGACTCTGCGCGGCCCGCGTGGAGGACTGGTGCTCTGCACCGAGGTCTACAAGGAACACGTTGACCGGGGCTGTCCCCTGGTGCTGGGAGGGCCCCTGCCCCACGTGATGGCTGCCAAGGCGGTCGCCTTCACCGAGGCCCTACGGCCCGACTTCGCCCCCTACGCGCAGCGGATCGTCGCCAATGCGCGGGCGCTGGCCGAGGCGTTCGTCAAGGACGGCCTGAAAGTCACAACCGGCGGGACCGATAACCATCTGGTGCTCGTCGACGTGGCATCAGTCCTGGGTATCACCGGCCGCCAGGCCGAGGAAGCGGTCCGTCGCTGCGGGATTACGCTCAATCGCAATCCGATCCCGTTTGACCCCAACGGCCCGTGGTACACCAGCGGACTGCGGTTCGGCACGCCAGCCGTGACCACACTGGGCATGGGCCCCTCGGAGATGTCCGAGATCGCCGCCATCGTCGCGCTTGTGCTTAAGCATACCACTGCGGCCATCACCAAGTCGGGAGCACCGGACAAGGCGAAGTATAAGCTTGACGACGACATCCGCCGCCAGGCGAGGGCCCGGGTCGACGACCTCTTGAGGTCGTTCCCGGTCTACCCGGAAATCGATCTTCCATTCTTGCTGGAGCACTTCGAGCTGTCGTGATTGCGATTGGCAACGGCCCGCGTGGCGACTGTCCTTATCCTCATCCGCGACGTGCCCCGCGTGGGAACCTGCTCGTCATGGCTCGATCCCCAGCTCCCTGAGCTTGGCCTCGAGGCGCCGCGTTCGTTCCCGCTGCTCCTCGAGCTGACGCTCAAGGTCGTCACGCTGGCTGGCGAGGTCATCACGCTCACGGGCAAGCTCTCGGCGCCTGAGCTCCAGCTCGGTAAAGGTCAGGAAAAGCTGACCATCCGGACCATAGATCTTGAGCGGACTGTCGCTCATGTCGAAGCGGATTCCCAGGCGGGGACTCTCCCAGCCGTCCATTTTGTCGATTGCGATAAGCTGCCCGCCAGCCCGCAGGTATCCGGTGAGAATATTGTCGTCGGGGTCGTAGATAATATATTCCTCGACACCGAACCGCTCGTAGAATTTCAACTTCCGGCTCATCTCGGGTCCCCGGTTTCCGGGCGAAAGGACCTCGAAGACGACCTGCGGCGCGATGCCCCCTTCCTCCCATTGCTTGTATGAGCCCCGATATCCCTTGGGCCGGCCGATGGCCACCATGGCGTCGGGCGCTGTGCGCGTTTTGGGATCTCCTTCCACGGGATACCAGAACAAGTCTCCTGCGACGAAGACGTCGGGCCGATCGAGGAAGAGGATCTCCAGGTTCCCCTTGATGGTCACGATCCATTCGAATTGCAGGGTGTTCTCGGCCATCGGCTCGCCGTCACTATCCGGATAGTCGATTCCAGCGTAAGAGGAACGTGAGACCTGAGTGCTCATGGGATGTCCTTCCCCGAATTCGTGGCGAGGAATTCGCAGAATTCTGTCAGTAGACATCTTACTGCAATTCACCTGACCGAAAAACGCGACCTCGGGGAACTCGCAGCAGACCCAGGGCGTTGCTCTGGGCTGGCATGTTTTGCTCCTCCTGAGCGTCAAACACACCCGGCCCGAAGGACCGAGAACGAATCAGCCCGGGGCAACCTCCTGAGGACCTTGCGCGACATCCCGGGGATTTACGTCCAAGTCCCGGGAACCGCGGATTATTTCGCCGCCAGGCTGGACGCTTGAGCGTCGGCATGTGCTTCGCTAGCCCTGCGTCCGAAGAGCACCGAAACCGAGTCCCGGTAGAGCTCCTTCCACTGCGACTCTGCGGCCATGCGCTGGGCCAGGCCGCGGTCGGGCCGGACCCAGACCAAGTCGATCTTGTCGCGATTGCGGACCGTGTCCCAGACCGGCCCGCCGGAAAGAGCGTTCACGTACTCGATGATCGCGTCCTTGCCGAAGAGCTCGAACCGGTCGTCGAGGTAGGACGGCCGGATGGGACGCGTTTCGGCGGCAATAAGTCCGCCCCAATCTTGCTCGTGAAAAAGGCGCGCCGAGGAGGGCTGCCGGTTCAAGGTCTGAAGCGCGGAGAAGGGCCACCTCTCGCAATCGAAGCCGCCAAAACCGACCCCCGCAACGGCCGACAGAAGAAGGCTGGCCGCGATGGCGGGAATGTACACCGAGCGCCCGGGAAACTTGATCCAGACATGCCGGAACGACAGCGGCAGGCCGTCGATCAGTTGCGCCAGGGCGGGCGCGGCGGCCAGGGCGAAAAGAGGAGCGTTACGGATCGAGGTTAAAGCGAGATGCAGCCAGACCAAGAGATGCGCCAGGTGATAGCGGTCGACCCGCCGGCTCACGACCGCCGGTAAGCCCACCAGGGAAAGAAGCACGATCTCCAGAACCCGGGCTTGCGGCTTGCCAAAAGGCGCGGGCTGGTACTCTTCGATCAAGGTCGTGACACCGCTGGAGAGCAGCAGATTGCCCACGTGGCGATAGAGGTCCCATCCATATGGATTAACAAGAGCAGCCACGCACGATCCCAGAAACACCAGGCCGAATTTTGCCACGTTGCGGGCGCGCTCTTGGTTCCAGGGGCCGGAAACGGCGTGCCCGATTGCCGCGGTCGCCACGATAGCGGGCAAGGCAACAAATCCGCCGTGGATGTTTGCCAAGAGGGCGGATAGCGGAATAACCCATGCAACTGTCCACCCTCCGCGCTCGTGCTGGCTTTGGCAGAGTCGCAGGGTTAGGTAGACAAACCCCAAAGTGACCACGTGCGGGCGGATGAGGAAGTGCAGGCAGCCGATCGCGACAGCCAGGAGGCTGACGAAAATGGCCACAACTGGCGTGATACCATCGGAAACCAGTCCTCGAGTCTGGGCGGCGTAGACCAAAGCCAGCACGATGGCCGTCAGCACGAAGACGGCCGACCAACCCCCGTGATCGACGAGGAGCGCAAGAAGCGTATCGTAGGCCCACGACTGATCGACCCAGGGTGCTTGAGCATGAGTATAGGTCAAGGTGTCGCATCGCGGCACCGCGCCAGAGGCTACGATGTCGCGCCCCAACCGCAAGTGCCAAAGCGTCCCCGGGTCGTTGAAAAGCGCGTGCCGCCCGCCGATCAAGATGAGCGAGAGCACAACCGCGAAGACCAGATCATGCGGGCCGGGAGTCAGAAAACGCCAGCGAGCCAAGGCCGGATCCTCGTACATGGAGAGTGCTCGAGCGAAGGCCGTCGAGCGTGCGCCGCAGGTCGCTTGAGAGCTGCATTCTAAGATAAGTCTAGATTGCTTTTTGGGACGGTCTGGCAAGGCCGCGACTTTTGCCGGGGTTGACCCCGCCGATATCATAACGATGTACCTCTCGGTGCCTTGCCCCGCCTTCGGTCGTTTCGAGGCCCTGCGTGAAATTTTCGCCAACTGGCATACATCGCCGCGATATCCTGCGGCTGAACCACGAGCTATTGCGGCTGAACCGTCTCGAAGGTGAACTGGCCGCACCGCCAGAAGTTCGAGCTCGGGCCCGCGTAAAGACCACCGACCTGTTCCGTGTGCACCGGCCGGCGATGGGCTCGTACTTCGAGATTCGCTGTGGTGCCTGCGTTCCCGGGGCGGTTGATCTGGCCTACCATGCACTCGATCTGATCGACATCCTCGAAGCTCAGATGAGCATCTACAGCGACGATTCCGTCATCAGCCGGCTGAATGCGACCGCGCACTTGGAGCCGGTCACTGTCGAGCCGGGACTTTTCACCTTGCTACAGCACGCCATCGAGCTTTCCAGGCAGACCGGCGGGGCGTACGATGTCACCTCCGGAGCACTTTGCGAGGCCTGGGGGTTCGTCCGTGGACCAAAGCGCGTTCCGGATGAGGAAACCTTGGCTCAGGCCCGGGCCCGGACCGGCTGGCATCATGTGCGGCTCGACCCCGAGGCCAGGACGGTTCGCTTCGATGTTCCGGGAATACGCATCAACCTGGGCAGCATCGGTAAGGGATATGCGATCGACCGGGCCGCGCAGGTGATCCGCAACCACTGGTTCCCGACGCCGGCTTTGATCCATGGTGGGCAGTCAAGTGTCTTTGCGCTGGGCTCTCCGCCGGGCAGGTTCGGGGGCCGCTGGGAAGTCGCTCTGCGAAATCCCTTCCGCCCGCAGACGCCTCTGGGGGTGATTCGGGTGCGCAGCCGAGGTCTGGGGACCTCGGGAGCAGCCTTCCAGCAATTCGAGGCCCAAGGGCGTGTCTATGGGCACATTCTCGACCCCAGGACCGGCGAGCCTGCGCAGGGGCCAGCCAGCGTGACCGTGCTGGCACCCACCGCGACGGATGCCGACGCCCTGTCCACGGCCTTTTACTTGCTGGGCCCGGAAGCGGCCCGCGAGTATGTCGCCCGTAATCCCGAAATCGGCGTCGTGGTCGTCCTGGCAGGCGTAAGCGACCAATCGCCCACGGTCCTCACTTTCGGCCTCGGTCCCGAGGATTTCCGGAGGGCCTGAAAACGGCTACACTGGAAGGGATTGCGATGAACACATCGCCAAAGAGGTCGCGTATCAAGCGGCGCTGATCGAAATCGCCGGTTCAGCGTCTTCTTTGACCATCCAGGAATCCTCAATATGCCCGCCCCGCTCCTACCCGCTGGGCTCTTGTCATCACGTAACTACCCGGGTTTTCTCGGTGCCCTCTTGCTGGTCTTGCTGCGGATCGCCATCGGCTGGCATTTTCTGACCGAAGGGCTCGACAAGATCGAATCGACGAGGCACGGTAACGAGCCGTTCTCGGCCGAAACTTATCTCCGTAACTCTGCGGGGCCACTGGCGCCGTATTTCCGGGGCATGCTGCCCGACGCCAATGGTCTGGCCCTGCTCGACGAGACCCGCCTCAAGACCGGCTGGGGTCAGGCAGTCGAGCGGATCGAGAATCACTATCGCTTCACCGACGAGCAGAAATCCAAAGCGAAGGCCCTGCTGCAGCAAAGCGAAGCGTGGGCCGGCATGTGGTTCCACAATGACGACAACCGCGAGGATCGTGCCAAGTATTTAAGCGAGCTGGCAAGCGTTCAGCAAACCGAGCGGAACCCCAGGGCCCTCTCGTATGAGCGCGAGCGTGCGTGGGAATTGAGGCGGCAGCTCGACGCCGACCGCAAGAAACTGACCGCGCCGCTCTTGGCGCGAGGAGAAGAGCTGACCAAAGCCGTGATCAGACTGGCGACGCCCGATCAGCACGCATCCTCGGGCGGCTACGCGCCTCCATGGACCTTTTTGGACTACGCCAACTTGCTTACCATGTACGGCCTCTGCGCGATGGGCGTCTGCCTGATCCTCGGGTTTCTGACCCCGCTTGCGGCCCTCTCTGCCGCAGCTTTCTTGGCCATGATCTACCTGGCTATGCCCCCTTGGCCGGGCCTGCCTCCCAACCCCAAGGCCGAGGGGCACTACTGGATCGTCAGCAAGAACCTTATCGAGCTCATCGCCTGCCTGCTTGTTGCCGTCACAGCGAGCGGCCACTGGTTCGGCCTCGATGCCCTCTTCTTCGGCGCCAGGCGGCGACGCCGCTGGGCGCGTCATGAGCGCAGGCTCGCCGGGAAGTACGGTCTGGATGTCTCCGCAAGCCCTGATCGTTCCCGATCGTTTTGACCCGGCGAAGATCAAGACCCGATCCGAATTCTTTCCGCTAGCCAACCGAGTGGAGAATGACTCACCTGACCCCCCAAGAGCGCTTGCTGGGCCGCGAGAACGCGGATCGGGCCATCGGTATGACCCGACGCGACTGGCTGATCGCCGCCGCTGCTGCGCCGACCTTAGCCGGCTACTGCTTCGGCTATAAGGACATGGGGAGCAAGCCTCCGGTGCGAGCGGCGATCATCGGCACCGGCGACGAGGGCTGTGGAGCCTTGATCCGCTATCACAATCGCGATTACCTCAGCTACATCGGGGTCTGCGACATCCGTCCCTCCCAGCAAGAGCGATGCAGGCAGGAATTCAGCAATCACAAGCAGTACACCGCGGGTGACGTCAAGAAGCTGAAGCAGTACGAGAGCAAGGAGCGGATGCTCGCCGACCCGGACGTCGAAGTGGTCGTCATCGCGCTGCCTTTGTGGCTGCACGCGCCGGTGGCTATCGAGGCGATGAAGGCCGGCAAGCACGTCTTCACCGAAAAGCTGATGGGCCACTCAGTGGCCGAGTGCAAAGAGATGTGCCGCGTCGCCCGCACGACCAACAAGCTGCTGGCCGTCGGCCACCAGCGGCATTACTCAGTACTCTACGAGAACGCGAATTTCCTGCTCGGTAACGGAGTCCTGGGCGACATCCGCCACATCCGGGCCCTCTGGCACCGCAACAACGCCCAGCCTCTCGCCGCCCAGGACAAAGACAAGAACAACATCTACGACCCCAAGACCGGCCTGCCCGAGTACGTGCGCGACGAAAAGGGGAACATCGTTTATCACGATAGCTGGAAGAAGCCCATCCCCGAGCAAGACTTGAACGTCGACTATGTCAAGTACGGCTACAAGAGCCTGGACGAGCTGATCCGCTGGCGGCTCTACAAACGTACCGGCGCGGGGCTCATGGCCGAGCTGGGCAGCCACCAGCTCGACGCCTGCTCGATCTTCCTGGGCAAGAGGCATCCGCTCGCGGTCACCGGAGTGGGCGGAACGATCTTCTTCAAGGATGGCCGGGAGGTCGACGACCATGTCTTCTCGATCTTCGAGTTTCCGTGCGGGCAGGACGAGAAGGACCGCGTGATCGTGACCTACTCGTCGATCAACACCAACAGCTTCGATGGTTACGGCGAGATGGTGATGGGCTCGCGGGGGACAATGATCGTCTCTCAGGAAAAGGAAATCTTGCTCTTCAAGGAAGCCGGCAGCGCCTACAGCTCGCGGCAAACGAGCGTGTCGGTCGAGACGGCGACGAACAAGCCGGCGCTGGAGACAAGCCCGAGCCTGACCGGCCCCACCGCAGCCTCCGCGCTGGGCACGCTGGCCACAGCCGACCCTTCGCGCGGCTACCGCGAAGAGCTCGAGCACTTCGCTTACTGCGTCCGCCACGGCGATCCGAATAATCGACACGCCGACTCAGAGCACCAGCCCCGCTGCCGGGGCGAGGTGGCACTGGCCGACGCCGTCATTGCACTTTCCACCAATCTCGCGATGCGCCAAAATCGCCGGATCGAATTTGACCCCGATTGGTTCGATTACACGTCGAATAAGACGCCCGAAAGCGCTCCGGTCATCGCCAGGAGCTAGACGTGGTCTGTCCGCGTTTCATCTCGCAATCGGAATATGTGATCGCGGTCGTCTCGGCCATAGCCCTTGGCGAAAAATGACACCCAAGTTACCGCCCGCGTCGAAACGGCTGGCTCCCGCGGAGCCCTTTTTCAAGCATGATCCCGGTTGGCGTGAAATTCACTCGATTGCGACAGCATCCCAGGTTCTTCTGGAGAGACCCACGCCTGGTTCGATCGCTTGGTGCCGGTTCGCACGGTATCCAATGCCCGAGAATCCATCAGAGTTGCTCAAGCATTCCACCGCTTTGAACAATCCGCGGCGATGACCAGATTGGACTGCTTCATCAAGTCGAGAGAGCAACATAGGTTACGTTCTTGGTCAAAGCGCGGCACAAAAGTTGCACTTTGGAACGGCTTCTTGAGACGTCTGCCGTTGGCCGGTTCAACCCCGAAGGAAGTGACGATGCTGTTTGTCAAGGACTCAAGCCAGGAATCTGCCCCTTCGAAGACCGCAGTGCTGCAACTTCCGGGCGAAGAGATCGACTTGCCGATCATCATTGGATCAGAAAATGAGCATGCCGTTGATATATCGCAGCTGCGCGACCAGTCCGGGTACATCTCCATCGACCAGGGTTTCGGGAACACCGGCGCTTGTCGAAGCAAGATCACGTTCATCGACGGCGAGCGTGGGATTTTGCATTACCGGGGTTATCCCATTGAAGAGCTGGCCGAGCATAGCACTTTCGTGGAAACGGCGTGGCTCTTGATCTATGGCGAGCTTCCCAACGAGTCGCAGCTTGCCAAGTTTCGCGAGCTCTTGAGCGAGCAGCAACTCTTGCACGAGGGGATGAGACACCATTTCGAGGGTTTTCCGCCCAATAGTCATCCCATGGCGATGCTCTCAGCGATGATCAACGCGTGCGCCTGCTACCATCCTGAGCTGTTGGAGACCGACCTAAGCGACGAGCGGTTCTTGATCGCCGTGGCGATACTAATGAGCAAAGTCCGCACGATCGCGGCCTTCAGCTACAAAATGTCGCTGGGGCAGCGGTACGAGTATCCCGACCCTGCGCTCTCCTACTGTCGCAACTTCCTGCACATGATGTTCTCGAAGCCGCATTGCCGGTACGAGCCGACGCCGTTAGTCGTCAAGGCGCTCAGTCGGTTTTTGATGCTCCACGCGGACCACGAACAGAACTGCTCGACCTCGACGGTTCGGACGGTCGGGTCTTCGGGAGCCAACGTTTTCGCGTCGGTCGCCTCGGGGGTCTGTGCCCTCTGGGGACCGCTGCACGGCGGTGCCAACATGGCTGTCATCGAGATGCTTGAGCGGATTCACTCAGGCGGCGAGAGCCCTAAATCGATCGTCGAGAAGGTGAAAAACCGCAAGTTCCGGTTGATGGGCTTCGGCCACCGCATTTACAAGAATTTTGATCCACGGGCCAAAATTCTCGAGAAGACCGCAAGGGACTTGATGGCCTCGCTGGGTGTGGCCGACCCACTCTTGGATATCGCCCAGGAGCTGGCCGCGATCGCGCTGTCGGATGAATACTTCCTGGAGCGAAAGCTTTACCCCAACGTCGACTTCTACTCCGGCATTATTCTTCGCGCGATCGGCATTCCGGTGAACATGTTCACCGTGATGTTCTCAATCGGGCGTATTCCCGGGTGGATCGCTCACTGGTATGAACTCTACCGCGACCCGGAACGCCGCATTGCTCGCCCCCGCCAGCTTTACACCGGTCCGACGAAGCGAAAGTATGTTCCCATGGAAGAACGCTATGGAAGACCGCTGTAGATAAGAGAAGTTTCCGGACTTCGGAGCCGACGGCGTTTGGAGACCGGCCCGATATGTATCTGAACTGGCCGAAGAGGTTCGAGAGAGATTTCCAGGCGAGATCTCCGCACGGCTGAGAACCTCGTCGCGCGGTTTGGAGTTGGGTGGCACGTCGCTGAATCGAATGGCCAGACCATCGGCAACGTAGCTCAAGTGCGAAAAGCCGAGGAGCAGGTCCTCAAGGCCTAGTCGATGATTCGCCGCCGAATGGCCGGGGTAGAATTCCGGGTGCCACGCGGGCGTCCTCGCGAGCGATTCCCGCATCTGTGGCTGCGATTGGCAATCCGTGGTCGTGCAGGTGTGAGCGCAAGAGCCGGCCCATCACGGATCGCAAATCGCGCTTACGAATCGCTCGAATCGGTCTGGTCGACTGACGACGTCACGACAAGCACTTCGAGCGTGCGAGGACCGTGTACTCCCTCGACGCGTGATAGTTCGATGTCAGAAGTCGCCGATGGGCCCGAGATGAAGGTGATGGGCCGATCCGGCCGCGCAGCCGCACCATGCAGCCGCGCGATGGCCTCGGGCACAAGACCCACGACCTGATCGTCGCGGATCACGCAAAGGTGGTAGTCGGGCACCAGGGAAATGGCTCGCCGGCCCTGGCCTGGCCCGCTGTCCAGGACGATCGTGCCCGTCTGCGCGACGCCTAGCGCACAGGCTGTGAGCACGCCATCGCTACTATCCAGATCGTTGGTCGAGAGCCCCGGTTCGCGAACCAGGACGATGTCCGGCGGAGCCCAGCCATCGGGCAGGTCGGCCGGCACCACCAGTCGTTTCAAACCACGCGCTGCACATGCCTGGGCGATGGCACGAGGCAGCTCGGAGGGCTGAACCCTGCGCACGCTGGCCTTGTACTCTCGCACACGTTCAACGAAGAGATCGACGCGCCGGGAGTGCGACTGACCATCCTCGGTGCGATAGTCCCGAGGAAGGTTTGAAAGGTCCAACTGCTCGGAAGCCTCCAGATCGCCAAGTGCTGATCGAATCTTCGCGAGCACGGCCTCACGTGCGTGGCTCATGACGGTTCCCTTCCCCTGTCTTTTCCCGCCTCTTTTCCCGTGTGCGCCACCACTCGCGAAACGTCTGCCGGGCGATCGGGAAGACATCGCGTGCCGCGGTCCAGCCGCCAAGGGCGCCGGGCAAGCTGGTTATGACGCCCTTGCGCATGAGAAATCGCTGACCGAAGCGGCCCAGTCTCTGCATTTGCTCGAACTTCGAAGGGCTGGCGAAAATGTCCGCGAGCAGTTTCATGGCCAGCTCCTCAGCGCCTGGCAAGACACGGTTTTCTTGCTTGTGCCGGACGACCTCGCCGCGCAAGTGGAGGAGCACCTCGGGGATATTGATTTTGACCGGGCAGACGTCGTAGCAGGCTCCGCAGAGCGACGAGGCGAAAGGCAAGGAGCCGGCGTTCTCGACCCCGGCGAGCTGAGGCGTGAGGA
>JBKQMU010000058.1:0-11376 GCA_052146555.1 Isosphaeraceae bacterium | reverse complement strand
GAGTTGAAGCAAAGAAAAGAGTGGATGGACAGCCGGGAAGGTCACGATCCGGGCGCGAGGAAACTCCGTAGGTGAACCATCCACTGCCCATGGGAAAACCGGGGGTTATATCACGCTTGGTTTAGGTTTAGTGTGCGCTGGCCCTGATGCCGAGACCATGTGAATAGCGGCCCGCCCTCCCTCGCGATTGTACGAACCGCGGAGGGTTTTGCCGTCGATCACAACCATGCGATTCTCGGTCACCTCCTGCACGGCATGGATCCAACTCAATAGGCATTTCTCGAACTCCCCGGGATCGAGGCGGGCCAAGACGCGGCCGAAGGTATCTTCCGACGGGATGCCATTGGTCAGATCCAGCAGGCCGGCAAACCAGCCCCGGCGGTCGATGGCAAACTCGTGAATCCCTGCGATCGAATTAGCGCCGGAAAGGACACCGCAAACCGCCATGAAGACGACGTTGATCAGCGGATGTCTGCGGGTACGCTCCACACGTGGGTCCTGAAGATCCTCGAAGTGCTGCGCAAACGAAGCCGATCCCATGCGGTCCATCCGTGGCTCCTCCTTGAGGTCCAGACCAATGCCTCCGTGCCAGCTTGTTGTTGTACAAAACCAAGCTTTCCCAGGCTACCGCGCATTGTGCTATCTTGATGCGGGAGCCCTGGGCCCCCGGGGGCGACAATCAAGGCATTCACGGAGTTTTAACATTTCTCAGTCTTGCTGATTTGGCCTTGACCGATCAACGCGCGACCGCTGGTTATGCAGGATTTCTTGAGTACTAAAAGATTCGAACTTCGCAGAGAATTCAGAATGCTTCTAGAACCCCGTCAAGTCTGTGGACCTCTGCTCCAATTGAGGTACATATCACGTGCTAGGATGTTTTGATCTCGTCTGCTTCTCCTACATCGATTCATCATCGACCCCTACGAACTGAAGATGGCCGACGCACGCGACTTCTTGGCCCTCCCGCCCCAAAGGGCTTTCGCGAGAACTCCTTGAGGATTGACTCTCGGATTTTTTCGAGCGGGAGAGGCGATGTGTCCAGATTTCCTTCATCAGACCAGATGGAAAGCTCGGCTGTACTCGCGAACATGGCCGACGATACCGGAGAGAGCCCCGTCTCGAGCCGGGCCCCGGACTTCCATTCGGGTACGTAAATGACGGATCGGCCAGCGTGCTGTTGATGCGATCCAGGGTTGCGCGATCTTCGTCAGACAGTGTAGGGAGGGCGAGGAGGCCGATCAGATCCCCAGACGTCACACGTTTGAGACCGGCGCGGGAGATCGTCCGGAAGACGTGGAGGAAAAGCCTCTCGTAGAGGCTCTGAGCATGTTGAAGGTCTCTCGCCCGTCCGGAATCAAGGAGCTGTTGCCGAAGCGTGGTTGCAAGGTAGGTCGCTTCGTCGGTACCGGTGCCCCACTCAAATGCGCAGATTAAGTTGAGGAGTTCGTCATCGTTCCCCTGTTCGACCAGTCTGCGAAAGACCGTCCACGCGTCATCGTGCAGCTTGGCGGGTTTCGTCGTGCTCTTGAGGATGTCGCGAATGACTGACAAGGACGCAGGGTCTGTTGCCTGTCCGTTAGTCCTGATTGCTTCCCAGACCTGGATTGCCGGCATTGGGTGGCGGCTGAACCGTTCTTTGCCAACGCGGGCGTTGGTGGTGAAGCGGAATCGCAACCGGATTTGCGGATTGGCCGCCCTGTGTTCGACGGCGCAGGCGATGGCACAAACTGCCGCCCCGGTCACCAGGGTAATCGGCTCCTGGCGATGCTTGACTTGCTCCAGGAGCCGTTCGTTCTCATTGCCTCCAAAGACCGAGGCTGCAGAAACGAGGTCGATATCCTCGCCACATTCCAGATCGAGAGCCTCGTCCGGAGCGAGATCAAGCCATCGCCGGATGGTCAGATCTACTTGGTAAACAAAACCGCGGATTGCCGCCCAGGCATCTCGACCCCTGGGAGGGTTGAACGCATCCAACGCCGCGACACCTCATCCGAACTCAAGCAGGTTCACAGACCATTGTCGAGTAATTCCGGGCGGTGGCACCGATCCTAATCGGCACTCCGCACGTTCGCTATTCTAACGCAAGTACTGAACGAATGTAAGCTTTTTCAGTCCGCACCGGCTGCTAGTTTTCCAAAGTGTCTGTCCCTGCCAGTCGCCTTTCCTCCCTACTACGCGCAGCGGTCCGCCACACCGATGCCTTTTCTGACACAATCAGCGCGGTCCCACATCGCCAGCCGATAGCGGCGAAAGTGGTAACGGGACTTGAAGCGACGGCCTCGATCTACTGAAGCCACAGACTTTCGGCGCTCCACTCCAGTCTCAGACACACTTATTGGCTTCTAACGTTGCGAGCTTGCTGCGGGCGCTGGGACGACTGGTTAATATTGTCAGAACCTCCTGACCGAATGACGTGAGGGTGAAGGATAGTGCTGGCACCTTCGTCCGGATGATTCTGGGTTCGACGCGTCGATCTTCAGGTCGGAACCAAGGTGGTAGCGTGGTCGGGTCAGCGTGACAGACGCGCTGATAGCTAAATTAAAAAAGATGCTCATGCGACTTCGCAAAACTTCCAGACTTGCCCCCAGGCCGACGGTGCCAGGAAGTACGCCGACGAACACCGGGTGATGAACCGATCCAGCGGCCTTGGGTCTTCAAGTCCCACTGGATCGGCGGTCCTGATCAGCTCCTCGGCGCGTTCTTGAGCAGGTCAATCAGCTCGGAGGCCTGGTTCAGCGTGAGGTCCTCGGGTTGCTCGACATGGAAATCCTGCCGCAGCAGACTGGCCAGGTCGATCTCTTGCCGGCGTGCGATCGCCAGGATTGTCTTGACCTGGTTCGCTGTCGCGGCTTTACGGACACGCGAGCGATCGTTTTGAGGGCGGGTGCCGTGGCCCTTGCCGTTTTCCGTGGGATAGCCATTCCGGATGGGGCTTCCGGAAGACGCTTTGGCCGCCGATCGGGCACTAGGGTTCATGGCGCCTTGAAGCCTCGCCAGCTCGTCGTGGACGGCCTGGTGAGCCGCGATGTAGGCACTACGGATCTGTGTGTGGAACGCATCCAGATCTCGCTCGAGCAGGCTGCTGTCTAGTTCGAGCTCAAGATTGCAGGACGCACCAACCGAGCCGTAATCGGGAAGGCCGATCTTGCGTGAGACACCGACGTTCAGCTTCATGGGCATGTTGCGAATTCTCCTTCAGAGTTGAGCATGCTGATGGTGAACAGGGCCGAGCCCGGTGATCATTCAACGGCTTCAGTCAGCTTGAGCTGCCGGAGTGACTTCAACGTCTCGGTCAGGAGCCGAGACTGCTTGCGATGCCGGCGCAGGCCGGCGATCAGGCGGGCCAGGCTGGATCGGGCCTCGGTGAGCGTCGCGTGCAGGGATTCGGCATCCTGGATCAACGCGGCCAGGCTCGATCCAGGGCTCTCGCTGGCTACATGACCATTGTCACTGGCCTGGATGCTCGGAATCTGGCCGTTACTTCGGGCTCTATTGCTCATGGTGTTCCTCGGAGTTACGGGTGGGTTACGTCCCTGCCTTATCCAGCTTCGAACGGCAAGCCGGTCGGCGACAACCCAGCTAGCAGTCTGGCAAGGCTGATCCAGGAAGCCGAGACGCTTTGCGAGACGCTGACCAATGCAAGAGCGAGCGTCACCCGCCTGATCACCGGCCTGCGCCGCCATCGCAAACAATCTCGTCTGCTGAGCGAGACTCTCAAGTCGCTCCGCCAGCTCAAGCTGACTGAAACGGCCGAGTGAGCTTTCACACTCGGTTCCCATGTAGTAGTAATCAAATGAGAGGAGATTCATCGCCATGCCAATGAAATTGAATGTCGGCGTCTCGCGAAAGGTCGGCCTGCCCGATTACGGGTCGGTCGGCGCGAGCTGTAATCTGGAACTTGAACTCGACGCCGGCCTGATCGATAAGGACCTGGATGTCTTCCACGCCCGGGTCCGCAGCGCCTACGTTGCGGCCCACCAAGCCGTGCATGACGAGCTGGCACGGCTCCAGGTGCCAGTCGACGCCAGTGCCGAACAGCCGTCTCAGCAGCTCGCCAGGAATGGATTTGCCAAGACCCAGGGTAACGGTTCATCGACTCGTGCCCAGGATGACCGATCTCGGGTCAGGAAACCCGCCACGCCGAAACAGGTCAAGGCAATCCAGGCGATCGCACGAAGGCAGAACACCGATCTGGGAAGACTGCTGCAGCAGGAGTACGAGGTCGCTAGCCCCGAGGATCTGACGATCCGGCAGGCCAGCGAGCTGATCGACATGCTCAAGGCGGGGGAAGAGACTCGAATCTGATCCATAGGAAACAGCGCAACAATCTTGCAAGGTAGGCGGCCATGGCTCCGGCTGTGGCCGCCATTGTGTTCTTTCTTTTAGCTGGTGTGAACCGCGTTCTCGAAGCCCTCGACAAGCCCATGCCGATTGGCGAGGCTCACTGCTCGACCTGGAATAAGAACGGGCTGGCGGTGTGGACCTTGCGGATCGGCAAGCAGGAGATCCCGGGCCGATGGGTGATTGTCGATCGTGAGTTCAGACCGATGCAGTGAGTCAGCCGCTAGGACAAGTCGAAGAATCGGCCAGGCACCTTGTTTGGCAGCTTGTGGCAAGGTTGGACCTCTGGGAGGCTGCCATAGATGGCCTAGACCCCAGTTTTTGTGAGTGGCCACTTCTCGCGTCCCCACCGCGCCGTCCGAATCGGCACCACCCCGGGGAGCCGCGATCACCGGACCTGAAAAACGCAGCCGGCTGCCGACACCTCGATTGCTCTCTCGATCCAGCCTGACGATGACTTTAGCTGGCAGGTCACCCAGAAAGGCATGTCGAGGCAGTTTTCTAGCAACTCCACCTACGGAGAGGGTTTGCTTACCTTGGTCCAGGACACGGGCCCGGCACTGGTGGGCCGCGTGGGCTGGAAGGATTCGAGCCACATCACGTTCCAGATCGTCGGCGACGGGCCGGATGACCCGGGATTTCAGTTCGCCAAGTCACGCCCTCGAAGCAGGACAAGGCAAAGCCATGCTCGACGAAGCGACGAAGCCGACGGACCCGCGTGTCGATCTGGCTCGCAACCGGACGAACATGGCGGGCTTTCGCACCCAGCTCGCTCTGGACCGGACGACTCTCGCCTGGATCAGAACCACCTCAACCATGGCGAGCTTCGGCTTCGAGATGGTGGCGTTCTTCCGCTCTATCCGGCAAGCATCACCAAGTGAAGAGACCCTGAATCTGCAACAGGGCGCGATCCACTTCGGTACAGCGCTCATTCTCCTGGGGATCGCCGCCACGGTGCTTGCCGGTCTGTCTCACTGGTTCACGCTACGAAGGCTGCTGCGCGGGGAATCCCCCGTCTTGACGCAGTGGCCCCTGAGCATCACGGTGGCCATGCTCTGCGCGGTCATCGGTCTCTTGGGACTCTGGACGTTGTTTGCGCGATGACCGTCAAGATCAACCCGTGCGGTGATCAGACCAAGAACTTGCCCAACATGGAGAGGATTTCGGTCAGGCCGATGACGGTACCCAGCAGGGGTATCATCGGGATCAACGCTGCGGCCACCAGGACAATGATCGCCTTCCTGTCGAAGGGCAAAAGCTGCATCCTCTCCACATGCTCAAAAACCTGTGCGATGTCCGCCAGCGACGCCACGTCGGGGCTGCCCAGCAGCTTCTCCCGGCTCACTCCCTGGGCCTTGACCCACTTCTCGTCGAAGGCGCGATCGTGATCTCCGATCAACGCTCCGAAATCCAGCAGCCCCCGGAACCGGCACATCGCTAGCCGGCTCGTGAACACAAGCAAGGGCGCATGGAGAATGACGATGGCCAGGACTACGAAAACGATGATGTGGTATTTCAAAATGTTGAGGGACGAGCCCCGGTGGACGATCTCGAAAGCGAAGCTACCCGAGAGCACTGCCGAGATGGCCATCAAGACGAGAGCGAAGCTCGCCAGGCCCCAACCCAGGAAGCCCAGGCCACCGGAGCGGTCGGGGTGCGTGGGGGTAAGATCAAGGTCCAGCCGCGAGACGCGGAAGAGGAACCAGGACCAAAGCAGGAAGATCCAGAGCCAGCGGAGGAGGAAGAAGAACAGGATCGGCAGGCTCACCAGGATGTGCCACCAGCCGGCGAGCGTGATACCCGTCCCGGTTCGCTCCCAGGTTGATTCTCCCCCGCCGAGCCGAAAGATCACCCGCGTCATGATCGCGATCGCCAGGGCCAGGACCAGGATCACGCCCTCGGCGATGAGCGAATCACGGAGCCGGATCGCCTCGGTTTTGGCCGCTTCGAACTCGACCGTCTCCTCCGCGGGCACGACTCCCGACTCGAGAAAATGCCGCGATTGCGCGCCCAGACCCCACGCGACGACGATCTCCGCGAATGACAGGAGGGGAACCACGAACATGAAGCGGCTGAGGATAACCGGGTCGCGAAGCACGCCCACGACCACGCGGTCGCCGAAAGCATGCCCCGACACGAGCGAGAGAAGCACAAGCGGCACCCAGGTCACGAGAATCAGAAGCAGCACCTTGCGGATCCGCCGCGGTCGATCCGAGAGCCCGACCCCGAAGTGCAGGGCCAGGCGATGTGACGGACCGCGACCGACAAGGTCTAATGCGTCTGGATTCGCCATTGAGATCGGCCTTGATATTGGGAGCCAGCCAGCCGGAGAGCGCGGGCGTGTTGAACCCATCCAGGACAAGCATGAGTTTGGAATGGAGCCGCCTCGCTGTCAACGCTTACACCTTTACGGTGGTTGAATACTCGGTTGATGTCCTGCCAATCACGTCGGAGACGGTATCTGGACTTTTCCCCGAGAATTCACGGAATTCGTCAGAATCGGCGCATGGTGGTGAACAAGGGGGCAAACGAACGAGTCACTGGCGACTCCGCCGCTCATCGGTACCAGGGTCACGACCACACCTGCGGCCGCGGTTGCTCCCAAGGCTGATTTCCAGAGAAGTTGAAGGGGAAATGGTTTCGGCCGGACGGCGGATACGTTCTCGAGATCACAGCTGTCGAGGACAGCGGAAAGCTCGAGGCATCGGATATCATCCCGGCCGATCAACGTCTCCACAGTCGAAGCGTCGCAGCACGGCGAGACCGTCAAGGTCTTCATCGAACTGCGAGACGCGAACTATCCCAGTCCCAGCTACAGTGAGACTTGCGACCCGCGGAGCGATTCGCCCAAGGTCGTCCATTACCAAGCCGCCCTGCATCAGCGAATTGTGGTGGCCTTCATGAGGATGAATTGCCATGAGCCGACAGAGAATCAAGAGGTGCGTGCTCGCAGCCGTCCTATGCGCCCCCTGGTATGTTGTCACTCCGGCGCACGCCGAGTCCGATCCACTCTCGTCATGGGGCGAAGGACCGGCGAAAGCGACAATCATCGAGTTCGTTGCGAAGGTGATAAAGAAGGGTTCGCCCGACTTCGTGCCGCCCGCCGAGCGCATCGCGGTCTTTGACAACGACGGCACGCTCTGGGCAGAGCAGCCGATGTATTTCCAACTGTTCTTCGTCCTGGACCGCGTGAAGGCGCTCTCGCCTCAGCATCCCGAGTGGAAGGAAAAGGAGCCTTTCGCGTCGCTTCTCGAGGGCGACGTCAAGGCCGTGCTCGCCAGCGGTGAGCGAGCGATGTTGGAAATCGTCATGGCCACGCACGCTGGCATGACCACCGAGGAGTTCGAGCAGATTGTCAAGCTCTGGCTGGCCACCGCAAAGCATCCCAAGACCAAGCGGCTTTACACCGAGATGGTGTATCAGCCCATGCTCGAACTGCTCGCCTACTTGCGCGCGAACGGATTCAAGACCTTCGTCGTCTCCGGCGGCGGCATCGAGTTCATGCGTCCGTGGACAGAAAAAGTCTATGGCGTCCCGCCCGAGCAGGTCATGGGCAGCAGCATCAAGACGAAGTTCGAGTTGCGCGACGGCAAGCCCGTGCTCGTGCGCCTGCCGGAGTTGAACTTCATTGACGACTCGGCCGGCAAACCCGTCGGCATCAACTCACACATCGGCCGCCGTCCCATCGCCGCGTTCGGCAACTCCGACGGCGACTTCCAGATGCTCGAATGGACCACCAGCGGGTCCGGCCCGCGTCTGGGCATGATCGTCCACCACGACGACGGGGAACGTGAGTTCGCCTATGACCGCCGGTCACCCTTCGGCAAGCTCGACCGCGGCCTTGATGAAGCCCCACGACGCGGCTGGACGGTCGTCAGCATGAAGCACGATTGGAAGCGGATTTTCCCTTTCAATAAGTAGAGTCCTTCCCGTGGCGCTCACTTTCACCTTGTGTTCCAAGGTCATGGCGAAACCGATAAGAACGAAGCCGATGGCATTGGCAGTGGTGGTATTCAGCATAACCGCCACGTCGGGCAGAGCGCTGGGCTGCGCGGAAGCAAGAGCCGCGGACCCCGAAGCCGTCACAGCTTTGACATCGTGCTCGAACACGACGCAACGATGATCAAGAAGGCGGAGGCCATCAACGATCGCCTGCTCAAGAGCTACCCGAAGGGCCTCGCTCTGGGCAAGGCTCTGCAACCGCGCCTGCCTCTTTACGGCTCTGTTGTCCTGTGTTATCGTCCTGCTCTGCATATCGACCCCCGCTTTAGTTGTTTTCAGGGAATAATCACGGGGCTCGGCAAAGCGGGAAGCGGCGGCGTTCGTCGCTCGAGTTCGTCTCTGGCGTCGTTCCGTGGTCTGTTCGTCATCACCCGCGAGGTTGTGGCGATTCACGGCAAAGCGTGGCAGGAGATCTGCCGCCGGTCCGGTCCCTACGGACAGCGCCAGACTCGCCGGATGAGACCGTTGCTCTCCATGACCCAACATCTCCGCAACCTCGACGAGGGGAGTCTACTGTATGAATCGATTCCGGATCTCGGTGCTGCTGTTCATGGGGGCAGGTGTTTGCCTGGGTTATGCCGCCGCGTCGGTCGGTTCCCGTGGTGAACGATCAGCCCGGGCCGACGTTCCGCCGGAGGTCAGTTCGGGCGAAGTGCAGAAGAAAGTCACCTGTTCCGAGGGCCTGAACAAAGGCAAGTTGCTGGCCATGGCCGGCGCGACGACAACCACGGTCGCGGTCCAGGCACAGGAATCTTCGGCTGCGAAGAAGCCGAACATCGTCGTCATCATGGCCGATGACGTGGGCTGGTTCAACATCGGGGCCTACCACCGGGGCATCATGGCCGGCAGGACGCCGAATCTCGACACGCTGGCCTCCCAGGGCATGCTCTTCACTGACTACTACGCCGAGGCGAGCTGCACGGCCGGGCGGGCCAACTTCATCACCGGCCAGATCCCTATCCGGACCGGCCTGACGACCGTCGGACAGGCGGGGGCCACCGTCGGCATTCCGGCCCAGGCACCGACCATTGCCACCGCGCTGAAGGCGCAAGGTTACGCCACGGGCCAATTCGGCAAGAACCACCTGGGCGATCGCAACGAGTACCTGCCGACCGTGCACGGTTTCGACGAGTTCTTCGGCTATCTCTATCACCTGGACGCGATGGAAGACCCTGCCCATCCCAACTATCCGCCCGCGCTGAAGGACAAGATCGGCCCCCGAAACATGGTGCACTCCTGGGCGACCGATCAGGACGACCCGACCGAGCAGCCACGGTGGGGCAAGGTCGGCAAGCAGCGGATCGAAGATGCCGGCACGCTCTACCCGGATCGCATGAAGACGGTTGACGACGAGATCCTCGATCACTCGTTCAAGTTCGTGGACAAGGCCAGGGGCGACGGCAAATCGTTTTTCCTCTGGCTGAACCCCACCCGCATGCACATCGTCACCCATCTTTCGGAGAAGTACGAGAAGCTGCGGACGCCCGAGAACGGCTGGTCCATCCACGAAGCCGGAATGGCCCAGCTCGACGACATCGTCGGCGCGGTCATGAAGAAGCTCAAGGACGACGGTCTCGAGGAGGACACCATCGTTGTCTTCACCACCGACAACGGCACGGAGAACTTCACCTGGCCCGATGGTGGCCAGACCCCCTTTGCTGGCGGCAAGGGGACCGTGATGGAGGGCGGCTTCCGCGTGCCCTGCATCATCCGGTGGCCGGGCAAGGTGCCTGCCGGCAGGGTCGAAAACGAACTGATCTCCGGACTCGACTGGTTTCCGACGTTCGTGGCCGCGTCCGGCAACCCCGACATTGTCGAGGAGCTGAAGCAGGGCAAGCAGCTCGGCGAGCGGAATTACAAGGTCCACCTCGACGGCTACAACCAGATGGACCTGATCACCGGCAAGGGGCAGTCGAAGCGTCATGAGATCTTCTACTTCGCGGAAGGCACCCTGGGCGCGGTGCGGATCGATGACTTCAAGTACCGCTTCATCGATCAGCCGAACGGCTGGTTTGGCGGCACGGTCAAGGTCGACGTTCCCATTCTCGTAAACCTGCGCCTGGATCCGTTCGAGCGTACGGGGATGAGCGCATCCCTCCAGAACTTTGACTGGTTCAAGTTCGAGTTCTGGCGCTTCGTGTACGTCCAGCAGGTGGTGGCGAAGCTCGCCCAGACCGCGATCGAGTTCCCCCCGATGCAGAAGGGCGCGACATTCAACCTGGAGGCCGTGAAAGAACAGGTGCAGAAGGCGATCCAGAGCCGAACGGGACAGTGACCCGTTCCCGGCGGCGAGTGCCCGAGTGAGTTCTCGGGAGAGCGAGGCTCCCGCCGAGCCTGGTGGGAATGCGGCTCGGCTCTCATGTTGTCAATTTGTTAGCGATTCTTAGTTCTTCGGGGCGATCCGCTGAAGGAGGGGCACCGCCAAGCTGAGCAACTGGTGAATCCGGTCAACCTGTTCACCGAACCGATCGATTCGTTGCTTGAGGTCCATGATCTGCTGCTTTAGCTCGTCGGCCTCCTTGGCTGAGCTGGATACGGGGATCGCGGACGAGGTCGACGCCCGGTTGCTCGACGCATTGGCCGAGTCCGTGCTCAGTCCCCCGTCCGAGTTGGTCTTCGAGCTCGATTCCTGGCTCGATCCCGCTTCGGTCTTGGACTGGGACGAGGAGGGCTCGCCAGGCTTGGACCCGAAGAAGTACGAATAGCCCATCGCGCCGAGCACGCCGCAGATCAAGGCGACCGTGGCCGTGATCAGGAGGTTCGTAATCATCGAGGGCTGGCGCGGCCGTGGCTGCGCCTGGTCCCGCTGATCGCCGCGGTCATCTTTGTCCTCGAGATGCTCGTTATCTCGCGGTGAAGACTCGTCGTTCGTCACGATAGGAAATCCTCAAGCCAGGGGAAGCGCCTCGTGGCGACGGCTCCAGCCACGGGAACCACGGGTGTTCTCAACTCGTCTCAGGCACATTATTATTATTATAGCGTATCGCGTGCTCAATAGCGAATCGCGAGGCCCATGGACCCGCCGAATGGCTC
>JBKQMU010000057.1:0-6167 GCA_052146555.1 Isosphaeraceae bacterium | reverse complement strand
GGCGGATGACCGCCAGCTGCTTGCTGGCCCCTTTTTCGGCGAGCGGCTTGAGTCCGAACCACTCGGGTACGAACGGCAAAGTCTCCAGCGACCACTGCTTCAGGGCCGGGTCGTAGTCCTGCGGCTCCTTGAGGGTGACCAGGTGGCCCAGGTGACCTGATAGCCTCGGCCCTCGTAGTAACCGTCGTGGCGCTGCATGGCGCCGAGGAAGGACGCCAGTTCACGGGCGACCGACGGCTTCTCGGCGAGCACGACCCTCATGCGACCTATAAGCGTCGGCTATCTCTCCGACACCCCCTCCAGCAGCGATCGGCGTCCGGTGCGTGGGGGCGGGCTCGTGACTACGGGCAGGCGACCACGGTCCACCCCGAATTGGAGTTGCGGAGCCCGCCGAATCAATCGGCCCACATCTATACTACAGTACACACAAACTTCGTGCGTGAGAAGAGCGCCGGCAGCGACTTCGGGCCGAACTTCCCTGGAAGGCTCGCCCGGGAAAATCGTCGAGGACGCCATCCCGGCTGGCTAGCAGGAGCTGCCCCGGCCGATCCGAGCCGGCATCCTGGCCATGGTCAAGGCCGCCTCAGGGAGCGAGGAATAGCAGGGGACTCACTGGTGAAATCGGAGCGTCGCCACCCGTTGCCGCCGGACCGTTCCAGCATTCCCCCGCAAAATCCGTGACGGTCAGAATCTAGAGCGACCCGGCGCGGAACCCATGATGCTGATGTAGTTTCCTGGCCGATCTAATCGATGTCGATTTCGGAAATCTCGGTTCCTGCCTTTTCATGGCCTCGCCCGGCCTTGCGGAAATCGAGATGAGTCTCGGGCAACCGATTCAGACCGGTCCTCAACACCATCCGAAAGGGCATATCATGCAATTTCTATGGTTTCTCCTGATTGGGTTAGCCGCTGGCTGGCTAGCCGGACAAATCCTCAAGGGGGGCGGGTTCGGCCTTTGGGGCGACCTGATCGTCGGGGTCATCGGGGCTCTACTGGGCGGCTTCTTGTTTGGCCCCCTGGGAATCAGCTTGGGGGGGGCTCCTCGGGAGCCTGATTACTGCGACCGTTGGCGCAATTGTCCTCCTGCTACTGCTCCGGCTGATAAAGAAGGCTTAATGTTGCCGTAGCTTCCAAGCTCCCCACGGAATCCGTAGGCGCTCGCCAGTTGATGCGGCGGCCATCGGCTAGCCGGGGCGGCCCCGTCCGGCACATGGGCGGTCACACCCCTGTCCTGGCGCACCAACGAGCGAGCGCTAGGCGAAATCCTGAATTCAGCCCAGTTGAGAGTTCTGAGACGGAAGAGGGAGACGTAACGCTTATTCGGGAAAGGGGAGAAGAGGGTGGCGAATCATTCATTCCCAGAAAACGCGCCGTGTCCCCCTTTCCCGCCTGGCGAGGCTCGCCCGAATCCCCGGTTACTACCCAGCGGCTCGAACATCCATGGACATTCCTATCGCCGAAGATATCGAGGAGGCCGTTCGGGAGGTGACAGGTGACTGGCTCCTCCCCAAACCGACGATGGGCGATTCTCTCCCGCTCTACGTCATGAGCGACCCGCTCATCATCGTTCCCACGGTCAATCACGACAACAACCAGCATTCACCGAATGAGAGCCTACGAATAGCGAATCTCTGGTATGCGATCGAGGTCTTCGCAGGGTTGATAACCATGGAATGAGGAGAGGTCGAGCCAGCATCCAGAAAGATGACCTCCTGGGAAGGATGCGGTTTTTCAGTCCAGATTACACCCGAGTGATCGGGATCATGTGACACTTGGCCGCTAAGGAGCCGCCCATGACTTCGGCATGGCTGTTGATCCAGAAGTCCGCTCACGGCGAGCTGATGGGCATCCCCGTCGTGCGTTGGGCCGTCTTCCTTGCCCTCACGCTTGTCGTCTTCCTGGTTCTTCGGGTCCTGGTCACGGCCGTCCGTAGTCGCCTGAAGGCTGGGAGCGTCCTGACCGAGCAAAGGCTGAACGACTACCTACTGCAACTCCTCGAACGCACGTGGACGCTCAGCCTCCTGGCCGCCTCCGCGCTCGTGGCGCTCTTTTTCGTAGGGCTGAGAGCCGCTGAGGTTGCCGGGAGCGGCGGCGGCGAGGACACGGTACGCCTGCTGGCGCTGCTGCTGATCTTTGTCCAGGTCGGGGTATGGGGCACGGGCCTGATCGACACTGCGTTGCACCGGGGGTTCCGCTACGCGAACTTCACCGAGGCGGCGGCGCAGACGGCCTTCGGCGTGGTGCGGTTCTTTGCCCTGGCGACCCTGTGGATCAGCGTAACGATCCTGGTCCTGAGCGCCTGCGGCGTGGAGGTCACGCCGCTGTTGGCCGGCCTGGGGGTGAGCGGGATCGCCGTGGGGTTCGCCTTGCAGAAGATCCTCGGCGACATCTTCTGCTCGGTGGCCATCGTGCTCGACCGTCCCTTCGAGGTCGGTGACTTCATCATCACCGGCGACCACATGGGCACCGTCGAGCGGATCGGCATCAAGACGACCCGGGTGCGCAGCCTGGGGGGCGAGCAGATCATCTTCCCCAATTCCAACCTGCTCGACAGTCGCATCCGCAATTACAAGCGGATGACGGAGCGCCGGGTGGTCTTCGGTTTCGGCGTGCGCTACACGACGCCTATCGCGGCGCTCGAGCGGATCCCGAGCCTCGTGAAGGAGATCATCCAGGGGATCGATCAGACGCGATTCGACCACGCCCACTTCGCGGCCTTTGGTGACTCCGCGCTCAACTTTGAGGTGGTCTACTACGTCCTGGACCCAGACTACAACCTCTCGATGGACATCCAGCAGCAAATCAACCTGGCCCTACTTCGCAAGTTGGATGAGTTGGGGGTGAGCTTCGCGTTCCCGTCGCGCACGCTGTACGTCGAGGGAACCGGCGTCCCCCTACGCACCCAGGTGCAGCTGCTCGAGGGCGACCTCATGGTGGGGCCTGACGGCACGCGAGATCGAGTCGCCAGCGGATGGCGCCCTCAGCCGCACCCTCCACAAGGATGAGCGGCTCAAGGCGGTGCTTTTCGGCCTCTCGGCCGGCCAGGAACTTTCCGAGCACACTTCCACGATGCCAGCGGTGCTACACTCCCTGAGAAGGGAAGCGGCGGGCATGTTGGGCGACGATCAGACCGAGGTCAGAGCGGGGTAAGCGTCCGAGATAACCATTGTTGCGGGGCTTGGTAGCCTGCGAAGTGGACCAATTCGTCCCTTCCCAAGGAGTCTACCCGATGGCAAGAACCCCCGACCCCAAACTCCACGCGGTTTGGCGCGATCGCGTTCAACGTCAAGAGGCGAGCGGTTTAACAATCGCGCAGTTCTGCGCCCAGGAATGCGTCGCCAGGTCGAAGTTCCACGCTTGGAAGCGACGATTCCGGCTCATGGCCCCCCAGACCAGGTTGCGTCATTACCCGCCCCATCGGCTTTCCTCCCGGTGACTGTACGCCTCCTCCAGCGAGCTCCCGACGAACCGCTGCCAATCGAGGCCGACCTTCCCAATGGAATCCGTCTTCGCATCCCAACTGAAAATGAGCACTTGGCCTGCCGGCTCATCCGCGCCCTCGCTGGGGCCAGGACCGGCTGCGGAGGCGCGCGATGATCAGCCTCCCTCATTCCGTCCGGGTGTTCCTGCACACCCCGGCCACCGACCTCCGCAAAGGCTTCGATGCGCTCTCCGGCCTGGTGACCACCGCCTTCGGCCAGGACCCCACGTCCGGTCACCTCTTCTTGTTCGTGAATCGACGCCGCGACCGTATCAAGATTCTCTATTGGGATCGCGACGGCTTGGCGATCTGGTACAAGCGGCTCGAGATCGGCTCGTTCCAGATCCCTAAAACCTCCACCGAAGCTGTGTCGATCGAGATGACACCGACCCAATTGTCGCTGATCCTCTCGGGCATCGACCTGAGATCTGCACGGCAACGCAAGCGCTATCAGGGGCCGACGCCGAAGGCTGAAAATTGGCCGTCCCCCTCTTGAAACGTGAGATGATCATGCTATAATTCTTTGCATGGCTACTCCAGCGTCATGGCCCACCGATCCGCGCGAATGTCACGACCTGCTGGACCGGCTCAACCAGCAGGTCGAGGACCTCCGAGCCGCGCTCGATCAAGCCGCCAAGCTCCACGATCAGACCGTCCAAGAACACGAACAAACGATCGACGAGTTGCGTCGGCAAATCGAGCTCTACCGCCGCTATGTCTTCGGTCCGCGGCGGGAACGGCGGGTGGAAGCCCCCGGGCAGGGGCATCTGTTCGAGCTCGCCGAAGCCGATGAGAGCTTTACCTTGCCGCCCGAGCCGCCGGCCCGTGATCCCAGGGCACCGGCACAACCGCGCCGATCTCGCAAGCCGGATTATGATCGGCTACCTCAAGTGCGCATCGAGCATGATGTGCCCGAGGCCGAGAAGCTTTGCTCGCGATGCGGAGAACCCAAGGCACGCATCGGCGAGGATGAGGCACGTGTGCTGCAGTTCATCCCGGCCCACTTCGAACTTCATGTCCACGTCCTGCCCAAGTATGCCTGCTCTCACTGCCGCGACGGCGTGGCAGCCCCCGAGCCCCCGCCGCGTCCCTTGAGCGGCTGCATTGCCGGGGCCGGCCTGCTTGCCCAGGTGGTCATCTCCAAATTCGCCGACCATTTGCCGCTCTATCGATTCGAGGATATCTCGACGCGTCACGGTCTGTATCTGCCGCGGAGCACGCTCTGCGATTGGGTCGGCAAAGTCGCTGACCTGCTCAAGCCGCTCTCTGAGCTTCAGAAGGAACTGGTGCGCAAGGCAGGGGTGATCTGGACCGACGACACGCCCGTGACGGTGCTGGGCGGCGAAGAACCGGGGAGCCACACGGGGCGGTTCTGGGTCTACATCGGCCCCTCCGCGTTTCCTTACGACGTCTATGACTTCACGGAGAATCGCAAGCGGGACGGCCCTGCGCAGTTCCTGGCGAACTACGCGGGATACCTGCAAGCAGATGCCTTCAGCGGGTATGACGGGAACTACACGGGCTCCGATGGCCGGATCCTCGAAGTGGCCTGCTGGGCACATGCGCGTCGGAAGTTCTTCGAGGCGCGGTCGTCGTCTCCCGCGGAAGCTTCGCTGATTCTAGAGATGATTAGGCGATTATATGAAGTCGAAGACCGGGCTCGGCCTCTCGACGCCGCCGCGCGTCGTGCGCTGCGACAAGCCGAGGCAGTGCCGATCTTGCAGCGGCTCCGGGATGAGCTGGATCGACTCTCGTCGAAGCTGTTGCCCAAGTCGGCGCTGGCACAAGCGGTGACGTATGCGTTGAACCAATGGCAGGCGCTGTGCCGTTACACACAGGACGGTCGGCTGACAATCGACAATAACGTGTCGGAGCGACGGCTGCGGGATCAAGCCATCGGTCGGAAGAACTGGTTGTTCCTCGGCAGCGACCAGGCGGGCCCGCGTGCGGCGGTGATCTGCACGATCATCGCGGGGGCGAAGCGGCACCGGCTCGAGCCCTGGGCCTACTTGCATGACGTCATTCTGCAGCTGTCGGTGGACGCGAACCGGGAGTCCTGGGACCGCCTGCTGCCGGACCACTGGGCATCGGCGCACCCCGAGCACGTGCTGAACCATCGCCTTGACGAGTCCCGACAGAAGGCCCAACGACGGGACCAGCGTCGCACAGATCGGCGCCGCTCGATATAAGGCAACGCCAGACGACGCAGCCATGGCGCCGGCATCCCCTTCCGGGCCAGCCCAGGTGCACAGCCACCTGGGAATCCCGGACGCTTACTCTGATCTTGGCGAATTCTTCCAGCAGGGTGCGCGGGGCGTCGCCCAGACCGGCTCGCTGCATCCAGCCCGCCAGGGTCTTCCACAAAACGTAGGCCAGAAAGCACACCAGGATGTGGGCCCGGACGCGATGCTCTTTCTGATGCCAGATCGGTCGGATCAAGAGCTTGTCCTTGGCGATTCGAAAGGCCCACTCGGCTTCGGTCAACTGGATGTATCGTTTCCAGAGCGTCACCGCCTCGACGTCGCACAGATTGCTCCGCAAGATGTAACAACCCTCCGCGATGCTCGCCCACTCATTCCAGTTCTGGTTGCGCTCCCAGGCGATCTTCAGCTGCGCCTTTCCCACCGGCTGGGGAAGTCGCTCGATGCGAACGGTAAACGCTCCCGCGGCCCGCCAGTTCTTCTCC
>JBKQMU010000056.1:0-4778 GCA_052146555.1 Isosphaeraceae bacterium | reverse complement strand
CCAGCAACATGACCGACCATCCACCCTGGCAGTTGCCGAAGATCACTGGTTTCGGACTGTTCGGATGGCGTGCCGCGACCTCTTGGACGAATCGACCCTGGGCGATCACGACGTCCCGGATCGTCTGGCTCTGCACCGGTTCGGGGAAGAAGATCACGAAATAGACCGGGCATCCGGCCCGGAGCGCGACGCCGACCTGTGAATCCTCCTTGAACCCGCCAATCCCCGGGCCGTGCCCGGCACGCGGGTCAACAATCAGGTAGGGCCGCATTGACTCGTCGACCCGAATCCCCTCGGGGGGGAGGATCCGGACAAGGGCATAATTGACCGGCCGCTCCAGCCTGCGGCCGTCCACGACCATCTCGTAATCGAACACGAGTACCGGGGGTTTCCCGGCACGCTCATGCTCGAGATACTGGTTGCCCCGCCGACGAATCGTGTCCCAGAACAGGAGCGATCGCTGGACCGCGTCGGTCAGATACGAGGACCAATCCTGCCAGGTCTGCCACGGAGACACTGGCACATTGGAAGTCACCTTCCCGGCCTCGGGCCCGGGGAACCGTTCCGCAAATCGGGTTTCGGCGTCGAGGAGCCGCTTCGAGTACAGCCGTGTTACCTTGCTCGTGAGCTGGCCCAGCTCGGCCGCCTCCTGGAAGCAGGCGTTCATAGGAATTCCCCCGTGATCCATGGCGGATCGGCATTCCCGCGTCACTGGTCCAGCCTTCAACCTCCGGAGCCATCCAGGAGCCTGGACTCCCGCACCGCATCGCCTCGGGGTTGAAGCGTCGCCGGCGCGCAAGAAGAGAATTTATCTCTAGGACACACGGCCCTTCATGGCCGATCGTGCCCGCCCGTCATGAGCAGGCACTCACTCTATTGTACAAGGGAGGCCGAACTCGCGGTACAAGTCAGTGATCGATTTTCCCTCCTCCTCGGGCCCCAAACTTGAACCTTGACTCCACCGACCTTGCCCCGGCTGCTTTCCGTTTTGGATCGAGAGAATGGACACCCGCCATGCGATGGCATACGTTTCTGTTTGCGCAAGACGATACGGCAATGTAGGATTGGTGTGGATCTCGGCCACGACGCTCTTGGCCCACGACGACAACACTTTATAGTTGATTACCGACCGCTCGCCTCACGAAAGTCCTGAGCGAAGCTGATCCTGAGTGGTTGTTACATCGCGATCAAGGCGATGTTCTTCTTCAGTCTCGTACACGCCTTCGTCAAGTCTGACCAAGAAGGCGCCACTGCTTACCGTGACATATGTGAGGTTCAATGAGATAGGCGTATTGATTGGGATTGCTCGGCACGCCGTCGGGTGCGAGGAGCGACGTGGGACTCAAGTTGTGGCCTGGTCGAGCACGGCGCAGACGGACCGGCGAGGCGTCCGGCTGGCGCGGGCCTCCCGCAAGAAGATCGAGGGCTGCACGCGGATGAAGAGGTCTTCCTGGCCCCATAGCTTCTCCCTTCGTCGGCCTGCTGTTGTCCTCAGTCAGGAAGCTATTGCTATGCAGAGCCAAGGAACTGGCCGCACCGGCGAGCGATCCCGAACTCCGGGGCTTGTGAGGCACCTCTTTCTCGTGTTGTAATAAACTCCCTCGTGCGTGCCGGGCAGGTGGGGACGTACCCATTCCCGGGGAGACCGGTCCACAGACGTGGGCAGGGTGAAAAATCAACTGCTCGAACCATGTTGCCGTGGTATGCTTGGGTACGTTCGTGGGATCGTGAAATTTGGAAGCAGGGTGTCCGGCCTAAGTGGTCCTAGGGCTGTTAGAATCCTGGACCAGCGCAGCGGTACGGGCCCCTCGCGGTTCGTGCGGGTTTGCGTTCGCCGAGGCCTTCAGGTCGGTTGTGGATGCAGAGGTACCGAAGATGGCGGGGAAGCTGATCAGCCGGATTCTGTGGGTGCTTTTCGTGGGGCTTGCACTCTTTCTGGGCTGGAAGGTTTACGAGAAGAAGAGAAGCTCCGCACTCCCGGCGGGGATCGCCTCCAGCAACGGCCGGATCGAGGCAATCCAGGTGGATGTGTCAGCGAAGGAGCCTGGACGGATCGCCAAGATCCTCGCCCGAGAGGGGGATCTCGTGCAACCCGAGCAGGTTGTCGCCCGGATGGACATCGCGACGCTCGAAGCCCAGCTCGCCAAGGCCAGGGCCAACCAGGCCACCACGGAGGAGAAAGCGACGGTGGTCAAGTCGAGCATTGTTCGTCGCGAAAGCGAGCTCAGGTTGGCCGCGAGCGAGTACGCTCGCGAGAAGAATCTCTATTCTCGAAGAATGGTCTCCCGGGAGGAATACGACCAGAAAGAGGCGACTCTGAAAACGGCTCAGGCCGCGCTCGATGAGGAAAAGGCCAAGCTCAACACGGCCCTCCAGTCGGTAGAGGTTGATAAGGCCGAGGTGAAACACATCCAGACGCGTATCGACGACTCCGTCCTCAAGTCTCCCGTGAAGGGAAGGGTCCTGTATCGCCTGGCCGAAGAGGGAGAGGTCCTCGCGTCGGGTGGAAAAGTGCTGACCCTGCTCAACCTGGAGGACGTCTACATGGATTTGTTCCTTCCGGGACAGGAGGCGGCCCGGATCAAGTACGGCGACGAGGCCCGGATTGTGCTGGATGCCGCGCCTGGTCGAGTGGCTCCGGCCAAGGTTACGTTTGTCTCCCCGGAGGCCCAGTTCACTCCCAAGCAAGTCGAGACTCGTAGCGAACGCGACAAGCTGATGTTCCGCGTCAAGATTCAGGTCCCACCCGAGCTGGTAATGCCTTACGTCGATCGCATCAAGACCGGAATCCGGGGCGTTGGCTACGTGCGGTATGACGATGCGGTCGCCTGGCCCGATTTCCTCAAGAGCAGCGTTGAAATCCCCAAGACCGAGCCGGTCGCCTCCGATTCGACATCCAAGGTCCCGTGAGAGCCCGATGATTCCGGGGGTCTTGGCCCATGTCTCGCTTCGAGCCGCAAGTCTCTGTGACGCCTAGCACGACTGAGCCCGTGGCTTCCGTCAGGGGCGTGACCCACCACTACGGCAGCACCATCGCCCTGGACGACATCACGATCGACATCCCGCCCGGCCGGATGGTGGGCCTGATTGGCCCTGACGGCGTCGGCAAATCGTCACTCATGGGGTTGATCGGCGGCGCCAAGAAAATCCAGAAGGGAAAAGTGATCGTCCTGGGCGGAGACATCGCCGATGTCCGCCACAGGGGCGCTGTCTGTCCGCGAATCGCCTATATGCCACAGGGGCTGGGCAAGAACCTCTACTTCGAGCTCAGCGTGTTCGAGAACATCGACTTCTTTGCCCGGCTGTTCGGGATGGCCAGGGCGGAACGGAAGCGGCGGATCGGCGAGCTCCTGGAGGCGACTGGGCTGGGTCCCTTTCCGGATCGGCCCGCGGGAAAGCTTTCCGGTGGCATGAAGCAGAAGGTCGGGCTCTGTGGAGCCTTGATCCACGACCCCGATCTGCTGATCCTCGATGAGCCGACCACGGGTGTCGACCCTCTCTCCCGCCAGCAGTTCTGGTCACTGATTGATGAGATTCGCTCCGATCGACCTGAGATGAGCGTCCTCATCTCCACGGCCTACATGGATGAGGCCCAGCGGTGGGATTGGATCGTGGCCATGGACGCTGGCCGCGTGCTGGCGACCGGCACGCCCAGCGAGTTGATGGAACGTACCGGGACGCGCGATCTGGAGGAGGCCTTCGTCGCCCTTCTGCCGCCGGAGAAGCGAGGGGATCGGCAGAAGCTGACGATTCCGCCCCGGTCGGAGATTAGCGGAGGGCCGGCGATCACGGCCACCCGCCTGACCCGCCGGTTCGGCAACTTCACGGCCGTAAACAACGTCAACCTGTCGATCGAGCGGGGAGAGATCTTCGGTTTCCTCGGGTCCAACGGCTGCGGTAAGTCGACCACCATGAAGATGCTCACCGGGCTCTTACCCGCCAGCGAAGGGGAGGCCACGCTCTTCGGGCAACCCATTGACGCCAACAGCAATGAGACGCGGATGCGCGTGGGCTATATGACCCAGGCCTTCTCGCTTTACGGTGAGCTGACTGTGCGGCAGAACCTCGACCTCCACGCCCGGCTCTACAATCTCCCGGCAGAGCAGGCCCGCGAGCGAATCCGCGAGCTGGTTGACAGGTTCGGGCTGGAGTCCCACCTCGACGCGCTGGCCGAGCAGCTTCCCCTGGGGCTCAAGCAGCGGCTCTCGCTGGCCGTCGCCGTGCTCCACGGCCCGGACATGTTGATTCTCGACGAACCGACTTCCGGCGTCGACCCGGTCGCCCGCGACGAGTTCTGGGAGCTGCTCATCGATCTATCGCGGCGTCAGGGTGTGACCATCTTCGTCTCGACCCACTTCATGAACGAAGCCCTGCGGTGCGATCGGATCTCGCTGATGCACGCGGGTAACGTCCTTGCCTGCGACACCCCCCAGGCGCTCATGAAGGCCAGGGGGACTGACGATCTCGAGCAAGCCTTCATCGCTTACATCGCCGACGCGGCCGGCGAGGCGGGACAGCTCGCCAGGTCGAAAGAGGTGGGGGTCGAGCCCGGGCGGCAGATCGAGGTCCCGACCCCGGCGGCCGCTCTGGCGGTCCCGCTCATCTCGTCGTTCAGCCTCGGAAGGCTGCTGGCCTACACCAACCGCGAGGCCATGGAGATCCTCCGCGACCCCGTGCGGCTCGCCTTCGCTTTCGTTGGCTCGGCGATCATGATGTTCGTCTTCGGCTTCGGCATCACCACGGATGTCGAGGACATCAGGTACGCCTCGCTTGACCTC
>JBKQMU010000055.1:0-29977 GCA_052146555.1 Isosphaeraceae bacterium | reverse complement strand
AGCAGGAACCCCGCGCGAAACCGCGTGCCAAAGAGCGGCCAATTCTTGAAAACGACGAGAAAGGGCAATCCAACCGCCGTCAGGACGTACTTGCCCAGGAGGAACGGACGGTGCCCCCCGCCCAGGCCAAGCAAGAATCTCATGACCGGGTTGACTTCCTCGCTGTTGATATCCAAAAGCTCGATGGTCAGCACGCCATCGAGGATGCTGAGTGCGAGCACACCGACGACCAGGGCCAGCGTGATCACGTCGAAGCGATCGACGAAGAACGGCCCCCCTCGCTCTGATGCGCGCCGGACCGTTTGGCGCCGGCCGAAGAACCGAAGCGCGTCCAGCGGACTGGTGGGAGCCCGTCGGCGTTCGGAGACATCCCGCCGATTTGGCTCGGCCAGGGCGCTGCAGTGCAAGTCGTGATCTTCAGGCAAGCCGTCGTTCATGAGCAAGCGACGATCCATCCGGCCCAGGGCGCAATACCTGACGCCAGGCTTCGAGCGCCTTGATTTCCGCGATTCCTTCGCGCCCTCGTCGAATCTGGCAGCCTCCCGCCGACATTCCAGCATAGGCCCCGCGGAGCCTGGCTCGCCTGCATGTTGAGGGGATGAAACACGATCGCGAGCCGGCCGCTCTCCTGTGCGCTTTGAGATCCGTTCCAAAGGGGCATCAGATACCAGCACGGGGCAACGCCCCGTGAGGAGGGATCGTCTTACCTTCTCCCTCGAGGGAGAAGGTGGCCAAAGGCCGGATGAGGGGGATCGATAACACCGCGTGACTTGATGCCCCCATCCGCCGCTTCGCGGCACCTTCTCCGGTGCGGAGCAGGGAAGGCACGCTACATGATGAGCATCGCATCACCGTAGCTGTAAAAGCGGTAGCGGCGGGCGATTGCCTCCTGATAGGCCTGGCGGATGAGCTCGACTCCTCCCAAGGCGCTGACGAGCACCAGGAGCGTACTCCGGGGAAGATGAAAATTGGTCAGCAGCATATCGAGACCACGAAAGACATGCCCCGGTCTGATAAACAGCCGAGTCTCGCCACTAAAGGGAACGATCGAACCGGTCGCGGCAGCCGTCTCCAGCGTGCGTGCTGAGGTCGTTCCCACAGCCACGATCCGACCTCCCTGCGCACGGCGGGCATTCAGCGCCGCCGCCGCTTCCGCGGTGAGCTCCGCCCATTCCGAATGCATGACGTGGTCGGCGATCGTCCTGGTGCTGATCGGTCGGAACGTTCCCGGCCCCACGTGGAGCGTCAAGTCCACGCACCCGATGCCCCGGGCGGCCAAGTCGTTAAGGAGCTCTTCCGTGAAATGCAGCCCCGCGGTGGGAGCGGCGACCGAGCCGGGGCTCGCGGCGAAGACCGTCTGATAACGCGCGCGGTCGGACGCGTCTTCCTGGCCTCCGCGTATGTACGGAGGCAAAGGCGTATGCCCATGGCGTTCCAGGAGTTCGAGCGTTCCGGCCGGGTTTTGTTCGCCGTCGGGAACCAAGGGTCTGACAATCCAATGACCCGCGTCCTGACGTGACTCCAGGAGAAGCCGCAGTCCTGAATCGATGACAATTTTTTCACCGGGAAGTAGCCGGCCCCTGGCCGTCGCGAGAACTTCCCAGCGTCCCGGGCCGCATTCGCGCACAAACAGTCCCTGCCATTTCCCTCCCGTCGATTCCCGCCGGCCGAAGAGTCGCGCCGGGATGACCCGCGTGTTGTTCCGCGCGATGACGTCTTTGCCGTTCAGGAATTCAGGAAGGTCGAAGAACCGTTGATGGGCAATCAGCCCGCTGGCACGCTCCAGTACCATCAAACGAGCCTGCTCCCTGCACGTCGCGGGATGCTGCGCGATCAAGTCGTCGGGAAGCTCGAACTCAAACTCGGTCGAGAGCACAACCTAACCTTCATAGACCGAGGCCGACCGGAGAGGGGGCGACTCGTCCGGAGGCACACTTTAGAATCATCCGCCAGCGCAGGGCGGCAAGACCCGTTTCATTATTGTACCGCCGGGGCCCCGCAACGATTGCTGCCGGGAACGGCCGATTTTCCGAGGAGACCATCGCGACGTGCGGACGCTCTCGGATTGCCTTGACGCGGGCGGTTCCCGACCTGCTCCCAGCCGGCCGCTGCGCCTGGCACTGGTCATCACGGACCTGGATGTCGGCGGCGCTGAGCGGTCCATGGTCAACCTGGCAAGGCGGCTGGACCGTCGGCACTGGGCACCCGTTGTCATTGCCTTGGGCGGCGAAGGGCCGCTGGTGAATGTCCTTCGCCAGGAGAAGATTCCGTACGAATGCATGGGAGGGCGCCGGAATCGTCCGCTTCAGATCGTCCTCCGGCTGGTACGGGTTTTGCGCAAGTATCGTCCCGAAGTGGTGCAAAGTTATCTCTTTCACGCGAATATCGCGTCCCGGCTGGCTGCCCCCTGGGCGGGCCGACCGCGTGTCGTCGGCGGCCTCCGGGTCGCTGAACGCCAGAAGCGGTGGCATTTGACACTCGATCGCTGGACGGGTTTTTTGGGCTGCGGCTCCGTTTGTGTCTCGCAAGGAGTTTACCGATTCAGCCGCGACGAAGGGGGCCTGAACCCGCGTCGGCTTTGCGTGATTCCCAACGGAATTGATCCGGAGCCTTTCGATCATGCATACCCTTTGGCCAGGCGCGACCTGGGCATACCCCAACAAGCTCACCTGGCGCTGGCTGTGGGCCGGCTCGACATTCAGAAAGGAGTCGCCGAGCTGCTGGCGGCCGCCGAGCAGGTTGCGACCGGCTCTGATACCTGGCACCTGGCTCTGGCCGGTGACGGCCCGCTTCGTGACTGGCTGCTGGAACAGATCGTCGCGCGGCCGGGCTTAAGCGGCAGAATCCACTTTCTGGGACCGCGCAATGACGTTCCCCGCCTGCTGAAGACGGCCGACCTTCTGGTCCTTGCCTCACTGTGGGAAGGCATGCCGAACGTCGTCTTGGAGGCGATGGCCGCTAGCCGGCCTGTCGTCGCCACGGCCGTTGAAGGGACCGAGGACCTGGTGATCCCCGGCGAAACCGGCTGGCTGGTGGGGCCCGGAGATCCCCCGGCACTCGCTCAGGCTCTCCTCGAAGCGGCACGTAACCCCGATGACTGCCGGAAGTTCGGCCGTGCTGGCCGGGATCGAGTGGAGCGCTGGTTCTCACTCGATGCAACAGTCGCCGCTTACCAGCGGCTCTGGTTCTCACTCCTCGATTACGAACCTCCTTGACAAACTGTGCTTGCATGGTTCTGCGCAGCCCTGACTCTCTTGGGCGCGTGTATGTGTCACTGGTTGCCTCTGGTTCGAGCCAGGGCGAAGTGAAGGCGATCGAGCGTGCTGGGAAGGTCGATCAAGAGACTGTTGACGGCCGCGGAGCAGACTTCCGGGATGAAGGGGACGCGTGCCTGGGCATGGATGAGCTCGTTCAAGTGACGCGAAAAGGTGGGAGAGAGCGTCATTCCCCTTTGTGCATGGATAATTCCATCATGAGCACCCACGAGCGTGACCCAGAGCAAGGAGCGGGCCTCCGGGGAAGATTGGCGAGGCGGCAGCACCCGGCTGTGCGCGGGTTGCATGTGCCAGCAGTAGGGGACGTCGCTCCAGGGGATTGACTGGCCGAAACGGTAGGCGAGAAGGAGCAAGGGATGCCAGGCGATGAGCGCGAATTCTGCGTCCCCACGCTTCACGTCGGCGATGCACTGGTCGTCGATTTTCGGCAGGAAGAGGGTCAGCTCATGACCATGATGGCCATGGACATATTGCGTAGCGACCGGCCAGCGCTGCCGCCTTTTTTGCAAAGGTTCACCAACGCGATAGAAGGGTGCGATCGGACGGCTCGGAGGGGGAAATTGGCGAAGACAATCCGAGACCCAGAACAGATTGATATCCTGAAGAGAGATTTTCATCGGGCTTAGCCCCCGCCTACTTTGTCCAAGTTCCGAGAAGTTTCTTCAATCCGCGTGCTTGACGATTCAGGCATAACCGCGGCTGCGGCATTCGTGGGTGATCGAGCCTACAAGCCGGCTTATCAAGTGCAAGTTGTGCCAAGGTCCCCTGACCTTGCCAGTTCGCCGACCGGGGGTCTCCAATCCCGGCCCCAGCGGGAGATCCGCGGTCAGGCAAGCGGCGGGGTCTAGAGAATCGCGCCCAACAGAGCTCGCCGGTCGGAGCCATTGGCTCGTTCACCTCTTTGTTCGAGTTTCCCGCCGGCTTCGCTCTCGGTTCAAAGTTCATCCCCAGCGTGTGCGAGATCTCGTTGAGATCTGGTTTACCAAAGAAAAATGATCACGGTTTGCGCCCTGCTCCCGAAAAACATTCTGGCTTCAGCTCCCGGAGAGGTTCGAGGCCTGCGGACGCGCGACAGGCTGGAACTCCATGGTTCTTGGTCCAACTTGACAATGGATGCTAGCAGTTAGTCTTGATTGCACCTCATCCCTTATACCGGATTTGAAGGGAATCTCAAGGGGATGGAGTTGAATATCGGGCGAATGGGAAGTCCGGTGGCCCAGCACTTTAGCATAACGGAGACTAAGAAAATCTATTTGGTGAGCCACGACACTGGGCATCGGTATTGAGATCAACATTCTCGATCCTCTGTTCTTTTCAGGAAACATTGCATACATCCCCGCCTCGCTGGGAGCACAGGGAAGTGATTCCCAAGGCTAATCGCCTTTGAAACTCATAAAAAAGGCTCAGTTATCTCTAAAATGACTCAGCCCGGGATGAAGGAGCTTCAAACTGGCCGTAGCTGAACGAGGGGCCGGCGGCTGCGGACGACAGACAGGGAGGGGGCTATCCACGGATGGAAGGGAAGAAAACTGATCGCTGATGAACACAAATAAACACAGGTGAGAGACAGCAAGAAGGCATTCATTGATGGAAGAGGGTTGTCGCGTCCGTTTTGCAAGGTCGCGGTCCGAGCCGCCTGTCCTGCCTGATCTCCGGCCGGCTTCAAATCATTTTCATTTTCAGGAACGAAGTTCATCGGAGTTCAAGGGCGTCGGTCAGTCACCCAAGTCGCGTTTGCCTCGTGGCCATCTTTTCTGCTTTTGCTCCCTGACGTAAACCCCTCAGCCCCGTGGTCATGCTGAGAAGTCCTCCGTGGCGCGTTCCTTTGTGATCGCTTGGGAGAGTCTACGAACTTGACCGACTTGGTTTCTAAGGATAAGATTCCTTTGTCAATGATCCGCTGGATGAGGCGGTAAAGCACCGACGATCAGCCTCGTTCGTGGCAAGCAGCTGTTTTATTAAGATCTCGCGAGGCTGGTTGATGCACCCGGCCTCGCTACTGAGCTCTGCAAATTTGTCCATTTGTTAAATACAAGATGAATTTTTGGGTGATTGGGGAGCTAACCTTGGGAAAAAGAGGACGACCGCGAAGAAATGGTGAAATTCGCTGAGCCTCTTGAACCCAACGTCAAGTGACATCATTCACTGATGCGAGCGGTGAGATGGCATTGGCGTAGGTCATGGGACAACCCATTCGTGGCGGTGTGATCGCCATGGTAAACATGTTTGTGGCATGCCAAAGCTTTTTTTGTCTTCAGGGCAGGAGTACGGAATTGAATTCCTTTTGAAGACGAATTATGATCTCAAACAAGAAAAGAAAATGCCCGATTTTGGCGGATGGTCGTCGCGAATTACGAATAAATCACGGTGACATCCGGCTCAATCCATAACCAAAAGAGGTAATCCATGAACCTGGCGAAACGAATCCGCGATCTGCGCTACTCGAAGGGCTGGGGCCCGGACGAGCTGGCCAATCGCGCCAAAATCTCGAGAACCGCGCTTTACCAGATTGAACGAGGCAACACCAGCAAGCCGCAGGCTGGAACACTGCGGCGGATCTCCCGTGCCTTGGGGGTGCCTCTGGAGATCTTGCTCGATTCAACCCCGATCCTGGCGGAAGGAATGCCGCCTTCGGAGGGGGCTTCGGAGGTCGGAACATTCACGCACATGACCAGCGGCATGGCCGAACGGTCGCTGTCGTCAGACCGCGCCGACGAGCTGATCGAAAAGTTCCGCATGCTGCTGGCTTCTCCACTGGCTGACGGAATTGCACGCATCGTCGAGGAATCGTTCCGCTTGCTTCCGATCATTCCGCCGCCAGCAGCCTCAGCCGTCGAGTCCAGCCGGCCTTATGTTTCCTCGCTGGACATCGACATGCCTCGTCGCGGTCGTGGCCGCCCTCGGATCACGACTCCCGGCAACGAATGAGCGAGCTTTTGTCATTGTATCCGGAACGGAACGGTTCTCGAATCACCTCGTGGCATCGGCTCTTCGGCATCTGACGTAGCGCCCTTGTGGCGGCATAATCAATTCTGGCTGGGATCCGCGCCGACGCTCAAGCGAGTGTTGACTGGTAGTCAATCCCTGCGCTTGAACCGGACAACCGGCTGAGTTCACATTTCGCAGAGATTGGTCAAATCCTTCCGCCCTATTCTGCGGCGCACGGATCATTCACTTCCCTCACCCGGCCGTCCCTGCGGTCTGCCCGTCAGCGGCCATCCCTGCGGTCTGCCTGCCGTTCACTGCCGCGCTGGGCCGACTTTGGTTCACGATTGGCTCGAATCGTGCGCCAACAATAACAAGAACGGTTAGTGGCCACCATGTTCTGAACGTGGTCGGGATCAGCCACGCTGGATCCGAAATCTGACCCCACCGCAGTGGCTGGATAAATGGAAATCGTCCTGATAAGTTTGGCCTCGCTGGCGCAGACGTACGTTGGCTGTCTTTGAGCTTTCGATAAAGAAAGAGGCCACGGGTCATGATCCTCTCCAGAATGTAATCAGCGACCGCCGGGATTGAACGCTTCAGCACGAGGCGGATGATTGCCGAACGGCTACAGTCTATGCACTATTCGGAAGTCCGCCGGCTCCATTTCCACCCTCAGGTGATGAAAACGCTCTCGGGCGATGGGCAGATCATGCCCGAAGCAGAAGCAAGCGCGTCACCTGATCGTTGCCTGGCGATCCGTGGCTGCCTGGTCTGGGCGCCATAAGCTCCCCATGCCACCGCTATGAGGAAGCGGCTCTCGAAGGGAGTCTGGGCCCGCTCGCAAGACCTCATCCTGAATTTTTCTCAAGGAACAGGGCGAGTACGAAACCTTCCCCGCCTCCGGGGTATAATTAATGGGCTCATATTTCCGGCAGACCTGCGAAAGGGGCGGTTCGACCCCTGGGCGAGGTACCTTCCTATGTCGGGAGTTCGGAGGGTCGGAGACTGGATCGGCGACCGGTTCGAGATCTTCGACGTTCATGAAGGCGGGATGAGCTTTGTCTACGTGGTGCACGACCACCTGGGCAAGTCAGGACGAACCGTCGTCGCCCTCAAGACCCTGAAAGACGAGCTTTTAGGACACCGCATCCGGCTGTCGCGGTTTGCGACCGAGTGCCGTCTCTGGGTTCAGCTCGGGAAGCATCCCAACATCGTGCAGGCGTATTCCGTCGAGATCATCGAAGGTAAACCGTTCGTCGTGCTCGAGCTGGTGCAGGGGGGTGACCTGGTGCGCTGGATCGGCAGCCGCCGGCTCGACCTGGCGCAGGCGCTGAGGTTTGGCGTCCAGTTCTGCCGAGGCATGGAACATGCCGCACGACAAGGAATGAGCTGCCACCGCGACATCAAGCCCGGTAATCTGCTGATCACCGAGAACGGCGTTCTGAAGGTCACCGATTTTGGGCTGGCGCGAATCTGCGAGGAGATGGTCGCAGTTCGCCCTGAGCCCACCGACGGAACAATCCCCCTGGCTGATTCTCCCCAGGCGCCCCCGCGCATCGTCTTTACCGACGCCAGGGATCAGCAGGTCCGGCCGCTCGGTTTCGTCGCTCCGGAGGCCGCGCGTACCACCCGCCTGGACGCCGCCATTACCGGCAGGAAGATGTCGCCACATCACTCTTCGTCCAGCGACTTCACCATCCCGCTGGTAGGCGACGACGACGTCGCGCCGGGTCGGAGTGGATTGGTCGCCGTGGCCGAACCCACTCCCCTGCCTATCGACGAGGAGACCTCCGGCCCCGCCTTACCGCAACAAAAGGCTGGCCGCCCCCGTCTGACCCGGTCGGGAGCGCGACTGGGCACCGGAGCATACATGGCGCCTGAGCAGTTCCGCGATCCCGGCTCGGCGGACGTTCGGGCCGATATTTACGCCTTCGGGGTCGTCCTCTTCGAGATGATCACCGGCAAGCTACCGTTTCTGGGTGAGTCGCCGGATATGCTCAGCCGCCAGCACTCTCTCTACGCCCCCCCCTCGGTTGTTCCTTTCATTCCGCGCGCTTCCTCTCGGGTGGCAAGCCAAGTCGATCAGCTCGTCCAGCGGTGTTTGAAGAAGAATCCGCTCGATCGCTTCGGCTCGATGTCCGAGCTGCGCAGGTCGTTGCTCGCACTTCTGGCTCGGCTGACAGCGAAGTGAGGATGGTCGTCGACCACAAGGTTCGGGTTCAGCCCTCCAGGATCAATTTGCAATGATTTCGCAATGTAAAGAGGATGATGAACAATGTCGTACGGCTCGCTGGCCATCGCAAATTACTTCCTGGAGCGAGCCCGACTCCTAGGGGAATCGCTCGACCAGATAATGGTTCAAGAATTGGTCTACCTAGCCAACGGCGAGCACATCGCCATCACAGGGGAACCGCTCATTGATGAACAGGTGGAGGCGGGGCGTTATGGCCCGGTGATTCCATCGCTGCACCATGCGTTCCACCCCCCTGGCGACCCACCGTTCGACGTGCCTGCTTCCTATCTCATTCCACCCGGGCTTGGGGAAACCTCGCCCGACGCGATTGAGGAAGTTGTTCCGACAATCGATTCGGCCACCGCGCCGGATCACGACTTCGTGCGTGCTCTCCTGGACCGGGTCTGGCAAATCTACGGAAAGTATACTGGCATCGAGCTTTTAAACATGACGCACGAGCCGGGGTCGCCCTGGGATCAGGTCAATAAGAAGTACGGGGGTCACATTCCGAAGCACACCGATATCCCGGTCGAACTGATACGGAAGCATTTTCTGGAGCTCGCGCGGAGGGAAGTGGCCGGCGAATGAGCGACCAGCGGCAAGAGCCCCTCGACCTGGATGCAGTCAGAGAGCCCGCCAGTCCGCCGCCAGAAGCCTCGGAGAAGAGGGCCGCGCAGGGGCGGATTGCCGAGCGCGAGGACTCCGAAATCCCAGAATGTACGGAGTTGGCGGGGAGGAAGAGGACTCGGAGAGACCTTCCCTTGGATTCGGGTGACCACAGCGCCGTCGTCTCCAAAGTCCGCGGCGGAGCGTTGTGGAGGAACGTCCGGCGCGTTGAACCTCACGTGGTGCCTCTCGCCACATGGTAGACGGCCACTCTCTCCCGAAAGGCGAGTCGTGCCGCAATCCCCTACATGGCACAGTGTTGTGCCTGAGGTCAACGCTTGTTCGGCGATAGGACTGATCGAGCTGGCCGGTTTCGTATGCCCTGACCGGACTTTGACGGTTTGGTAAAATAGCCTTGCAGCGTCGCGTTAGCCCCGCGGCCTTGAAATCTCCCCAGCTCGCGCCTCCGGGCGAATCGGAAATTGATATGAGATTAACCCTGGCTGAGGCTCCGCTCGTGGTTTCTACCGACGGGACAGCGGGGCCCTATATCACGGTCACGACCGACCAATTGAAACCGGTCACTCAGGCCCTTCAAGCGGAAGGGATCGCCTTCGAGGTCGATGACGACGCGGTCGTGCTCGAAGGGAGACCTGCTCTATCGGTGATCGATCTGGAGCCGGGCGCGGACGCCAAGCAAGTTCAACAGATTCTCGACCGTTTGAACGCCGGCTGGCGTGGCACAAGTATCGATGGCGGTGCAGCCCCCAGGTCGCAGAATCCGGTCAGCGTCAATCTGTCTGCCGCTGGCGCCACGGCTTCAGCTGGCGGTGTAGCCCCCAGCTCTCAGAACGAACTCATTGTCAGGTTCGAGTCCTCTGAGTTCACCGAGTTTCTCCGCCGCCTTGAATCCGATCTTCCGCCGGGCTGGACGCGACGGCCAGAACTCGAGGAGCGGAGGCGAAAAATGCGCGCCATGAGCGCAGGCGCTTACTGTTTTACCAAGACGTTCGAGCCGGGTCTGGGAGAAGTAGCGGTATGGCTGCAAAATCGGGGGACAAAGGAGCTTTATGTTCCCTCAGTCGTTGCGATTAATGCTCGCAGGCCTCTCACCGTGGAGCAGCATAACCAGGTTCTCGAAGACTTCGAGAGGTCGTTCATCGAGCCTTTGACGGAGGGATTGAGGAGGCATGTTTTTCATTATCAAGCCCCGTCCGAGCCGACGCTCGACGATGTCTTGTCGGCGGACTCGATGAGACGATTAAGGGCCTTTTCCGCAACGGCGAATAAGGCGATGCCACATCCCCTCGATTTTCACCGGTGGCACGTTTTCATCGCGCGCACTCACCTTGAGGATTGCGTGGTCGACCCCACACTGCTATCCGACTGGCTGCAAGGAGAAGGCTGGTCGGAAGATCAGCGGCGCACGCTGGTCGAACAATTTAAGCTCGGACGGGCGATCCTCTCCGTCTACGACGAGGAACGAGCCGTTCGATGACGAGCATCGATGATGCCGTAACGATCCTAGTCGGGAATCCACGGCCAGTTCTAGCGCTTGACACCTGCGTGCTCTTGGACGTCCTACGAGCTGGAATGCGTGAGCAGACGGATGTTATCGCCCAGAGTTGGAGATTGTCTGAAATCGTTATCAACGATCCCAACCTTGTGCAGCTCGTCATGACCTCGCTCGTGGTTCTCGAGTGGGAACAAAATAAGGATCAAGTCCGCCAAGAAATGAGGAATTGGCTCGCGGAGACAGATAAGCGGCTTATTGAGATTCATAAGACCTGGGACCGGGTTGGAAAACCCAAGCTGACACCGGCGCCCACGTATCTTGAACAACCCTTAATCGACGCACTCACGTTGCTCGGCGAATCGCTCATTCAAATCGCGATAATTCTCGATGAGGACAACGATTGCGTGATGCGAGCCCTCGACAGAGTAAAGCAAAAGCGGCGACCGTCTCACAGGAACGAGATCAAGGATTCCATCCACCTTGAGCATTATCAGGAGCTGGCTCGTCGACTGAATGCGGCAGGCTTCGCTCAACCCGTGATCTTCGTCAGCACAAACAAAGCAGACTTCTGGGCCGACACGAACACTCCGGAATATCCACACGTCGATTTGCGTGCAGACATGAAGGCTGTGGATATGCTCTTCTACGGCAGGTTAGCGTACGCACTTCGACATCTTCATGTCATCCCAGGAAACCCTCCGCCCCCGCTACCGTAACATCTGGTCTATGCCCGTCCGTAATCAAGCGAGGGCCACGATACCTGTGTGAAGCCGCAGCAGCGACTGGAGCACTTTTCGAATGAGGCTGGCTTATTACAGCTCAAGATGGCCTACCAGGGTATCGAGCCCTGCCTGAAGACGAGTAGCGAGCGGCGCCATTGGCTGGGGGAATGACCGCGACGGCTTCATGAGTGGAATTTCAGCCATCCTGAACCCTCTCCCCTCACACCGACACCCACTCCTTGCCCTCGCCGTCGACCAGGGAAAGAAGCAGCGAGCGGCTCTTGTCGCGGGTTTCACCGATGGCGGTGACGTAGACGGCCGGGTCGTCCTTGACGGGGCATTCGTGCTCGCAGATGCCGCAGCCGATGCACTTGTTGGCGTCGATGTACGGACGCTTGAGCTGGATGGTCGCGCCCCAGCGGTCGGTGACCTCGACGTTACGTGTGAAGATGGCTTTGGGGCTGACCGGGCAAACCTCCTCGCAGACGACGCAACTGGTATCCATGGCCCAGGGAAGGCACCGCCCCTGGTTGTAAAACGCCGTCCCTGTCTTGATGGGTCCTTTGCCTTCGAACGGGCCGATGCCCAGCTTCTCGACGATCGAGATCTCGCGAATGGCGCCGGTGGGGCAGACCTGGCTGCAGAGCGTGCAGTTGAGCTCGCACCAGCCCATCTTGGAGATCATGATCGGCGTCCAGAGGCCCTCGAGGCCGGCCTCGAAGACGGCGGGCTGAAGGACGTTGGTGGGGCAGACGCGTATGCACTGGTCGCACTTGATGCAGCGGCGCAGGAACTCGTCCTCGGCGACCGAGCCCGGCGGGCGGATCACGGCCCGGCTGAAGTTCTTTCGGACACCTCCGGAGGACCGCGTCATGGGAAAAAAGACCAGGCCGAAGAGGCCGGCCAGGACGAGCTCGCGGCGGCCGACGGCCGGATAGGTGACCTCGCTGGCCTTGCGCGGCAAGAAGCGGAACGAGAGCGCATCGTGGGGACAATCCTCGATGCAGTTGAGGCACACGAAGCACTCGCTTTTGCGCAGGTCGGCCTGGGGGTCGGAAGCGCCCTCGCAGCTTTTCAAGCAAAGGTCGCAGTCGGTGCAGCGGACGGGGTCGCGATCGATCCGCCAGAGCGAGAATCGGCTGAAGAGCCCCAGTAGTGCTCCCAAGGGACAGATCGCCCGGCAGAAAAATCGCGGTATCCACCAGTTGAGAAACAGGAGGCCCAAGAAGAGCAGGCCGACAACCCATGCCTGCCAGTACTCGCGGGGCTCGGTATAGACGCTCTCGGTGGCCTTGTTCACCGTGGGCAGCACGCTGGTCGTCATCGACCGGACGGTAAGGGCAATCGGGTCCAAGAGGCCAATCTGGAGCGAGCTGTTGCCGGTCTTGTGGTCGTCGGCCGCTTGCTCGAGTCCCGTGCCAATGGCCTCGAAGACTCGCGCGGCACCGGTCTGGCGAAGCTCCGATCCGAAGTAGGCCTGACGGATCTTGCCTGGGGCGTCGATCACGGTGGGAATCATCCAGAGAGAGGCCATCGCGAGCATGGCCGCCAGGATGTAGTACTTGATCGCGTAAATCTTTCGGTACCGGTTGACCTCGATCATCTGCTTGGTGTTGCGACGGTTGCCGATGATCCCGAAGAGGTGGTGTAAGATGCCGAAGGGGCACATCCAGTTGCACCAGACCCGGCCGAGCATCATGGTGAGGGCGATGATCACCAGGCCCCAGACCAAGTTGCGGTAGATCGTATGGGTGGTCAGCGCCGTGGCGACGGCCACGAGCGGCGTGGCTTCCAGGAACAGCGACACCGGCCACCCCTTGAGGTAGCGCAGGTCGGTGACGATCAGGAAGAAGAGGAAAAGCCCCAGGAAGAAAACTTCGTAGGCCCGGCGGATCTTAACCATCGGTCCCTCCGGAGGGGGGCGTGGGATTGGTCTTGGCCTCTGGCCGCTTTTGCCGGGCGCGCCTCAATTCGTCAGCCGTGGCGAAAAGTCGCGACAAGGGAAGGACAAAACCGGGCAAGAGACCAGTCTGGTAAGTCTGGGCTTCGGTCACGATATCATATGTCGGTCCCAAGTTGCTCTTGCGGTAGACCGTCATGATCCGCCGGAACCGGTCGATGATCCAGTATTCCCTGACGCCGGCGGCAAGATATTCGTCGCGCTTCTCTTCGTAGTCGCGCAGGGCGTCGCGTTTCCTGGCCGAGACAAATTCGATCACGATCGCGGGAACGTCGTGATCCACGTCGGGAAGGCGTCCCAGGCCGACCCAGACAGCCCGATCGCAACGGCGGCGATTGGGAGTTCCAGGCACCGTACGCTCGGGCGCAGTGAGGTTCATGACCTTTCCCTGAGGATTTGTGTCTCGATAAGTCCGCAAGAAATAACCAAGCTCGTCGTTTGGGTCGGCTTCTCCAATGCTCACGGACGGCGACACGACGAGTACTCCATTGATGATTTCATACCGATAACCTTTCAGCCACCGAGAGGGGGGCAGCGCGTCGAACTCGTCAACGGTCATGCGCATACCCGCCGATCCTGGACCGATCCGCGGGCCGCGAAGGCGGCGCTTGATTTCGGTCGCAGGGGGGTTGGATTCGATCGTGGTTGGTTCGGTATCGGTTGTGGCCATGATGCACCAGAAGGCTTGGAATTAGGTCAATGGCTTTGATCAAGGCGGGACGGAGGGGCCTTACACTTCGTCTCGGCCACAAATTCCTCGTCGGCTTTCATCTGCGCCTCGATCGCATCCCGGTGATCGTGATAGTAGGCCAAAGCCGCATGGACATCGGCAGGCGTGATTCCGTCGTAAGTCTCGACAATCTCGCTGACAGACATCCCCATTTGCTCGTGCCAGGCGACGATGTTCGCGACCGTAATCCGGTGGCCGGCGATCCGCGGTTTCCCCCCGCAGATTCCAGGTGTGATCTCGATGTGTTCCAGGCTGACGGTGGCCATTTTTGGAGCGCCTCTCAATCGAACAGAATGCCCTTGAGGTCAAGCACAAAGCCCGGCAAGACGTCTTCGCCTGAGAGGGCCGCAGGCTTTTCAAGCGTCTCGACGGGTCGGTCGGGGCGGTAGATTTCGACGCTCTGATCCGCCGGGTCGATCAGCCAGCCCAGGCGCAGACCGCAACTGAGATACTCGCGCATCTTCTCTTGCACCACCTTGCGATCATCGGTCGGAGAACACAGCTCGACGGCGAAATCGGGGCAGATCGGCGCGAATCGGCGCTTCTCCTCGGGAGATAAAGCGTTCCAACGATCCTTACGAATCCACGAGGCGTCGGGCGACCTGGTGGCGCCATTGGGCAGGGTGTACCCGGCGGAGGAGTCAAAGAACTCTCCGGTCCCGTCGGCGTCCGACCAGTTTCCCAGCCGTTGCGTCAGCTTCGCGTTCTGACCTCCGCTCTCGGTCCCGGCGGGCGACATGACGATCAGTTCTCCACGAGCGGTCCGCTCCAGCCGCAGATCCGAATTGGCGCCGCAGAGCCGCCAGAAGCCGGCATTCGACACCCGGAGCCTGACCCCTTGGGGCACCTGAAGCGAGAGACTTGCCTCTTCCCGATGCCGGCGGCGGCTCCGAGGTGTTCCGCGGATGCTCTGACTCATACCGTGATCTCCTGCGTCCACTGCGGCCGCCAGTCCTGGCCTAACCCACGTTTGATCACCTTGTCGAGATAAATGATCTCGTGCCGGGACTTCTCCAGCAGGCGGGTCACGCACCAGCTATCGACGGCCGTGTGATCGGTGCCGACCACGATCGTATCGCCTTTTTTCACGTCATTCAGGCTGCCGCCGGTGGGACCGTTGCGCATCAGGAGCTTGCGGCCATCGGCGATCACCAGCGTCGGCTTCATCATCAGGGCAAAATCGGAAATGATTCCATGAATGTTCTGATGAAACTGGTTCCGCGGGTTGCCCAGCAGGCCGTACCAGTTCTTCATCGTGACGGTCGCCTTGCAGAGATTGTGGTCCTTCACCGGCGAGATGCCGATGACCTTGGTCGCCTCGCGGAAGGGTCGGTAGAACATCCGCCAGGTGTGCGTGATGGTCTCGCCGCCGATGTAGAGCTGTTCGAAGTAGCTATCCTTGGGCAGCATCAGCTCAGCCCCGGCGCGGACGGCGGCCTCGCCGACTTTGGTCTTGTAGAAGCAGCTCTCGGGGTTGTTGATCGGGTTGTCGGCGACGATCACCTTGCGAGCCCCCGCGCCCAGGCAGAGCCGGGTGACGGCGGCCACGGTATCCGGCTGGGTGGTCGCGGCCAGGTCGGGGTTCTTGTCAAAGGCGACGTTAGGCTTGATCACCACCACGTCTCCCTTGCGGATGAACTGGGAGACGCCCCCCATCGCGTCGAGCGCGGACTTGACCATCTTCAAGGCCTGCTCTTCGCGTGCCAGCAGCTCGGCCTCACGGGAGGGGTGGTCCTCACCGCGAACGGGGCTCGAGCGGACGATGACCAGGCTGGGACGACTCGAGGCGAGCGCAACGGAATAGTCTTTGAGCCGCACCGGGGGCGGCGGCTTGACGCCCTCCATGCCCCATCGGTCGTGAATCCAGAGCCCGCCGGCCAAGGCGCCGCCAGCCGCCAGCGCAGTGCCGCCAGCCTGGGCGAAAAACTGCCTGCGCGAAAACGGCTGATCGGCCGGGTTGACCCCGCCAAGCCGCTCCAGGTTCTTGAGCTGGGTCCGGGTCAGTTGTTCGTTCATGAAAAGGAACATCCCAAACTAACCACAGAGCACCCAGGGACCACAGAGAGAAAGGCAAGGAAGATCAAAGATTCTTTAATTTCTTTTCTCTCCTCTCTGTGGTCCCTGGGTGCTCTGTGGTGAAATCTGCTGAACATGCGCCGGCAAGCTGCCGGCCAGGCCCCGGGCAAACGACTCGGCCGGAGCCAGGCTGGTTCCTCCGTTGGCGCCCGCCAGCGTGTTGCCTTTACGGAAGACGACGTCGAAGAGGCCGATGCTGGCGCTACGGATCATCTCGTCGGCTCCCTCGGCCGTGATCGACGTCACTTGGGCGCCGTCCTGCTGGACGCTCGATTTATACGTCTCGAAGACCCTCTTCGCCTCGGCCGCGTCGCGGTAGGGCCGCACGAAACCCTGCCAGGTGACGTTCCCGTCCTTGTAGTCCGCCATGAAGACATCCGTGAAGAAGCTGTAGCCAAAGACGTCCTGCGCCACGTATTTGGGGCTGCCCTGCTTGCCCTTTTCCGGCAAGAGCGCAAAGTAGAAGGCCGGCGTGACCGGCTCGGCCGAAGCTGGCTTTTGTCGCGCGGCGATGCGTTTGGCCAACTCTTGCGCGAAGGCGGCGAACTTGGGGTCGTCCAGGGTCGAGACGATCTGCGTGTAGTACCTTCCCGCGTAGAAATGGGTGCTGCCGGCCGCGGTGTAGCCTTCGTCGCCCACGGGGATGGACCGGGCCTCGTCGGGCTTCTCCGAGCCGTACTTGCCCAGGGCCTTGAGCGGGTCGGCCATCTCGTAGATGTAGAGCTGAAGCTCGTTGGAGGGATCGCCCGTGGGGTGGTAGAAGGTGTACGCCATACCCTTCACGGAATATTGAAGGAAGCTCTCGGCGCGGCCGTCAATCTTCTCATAAAGATTATCGGCACTAAAAGCTTCGATGTAACGGCTGCCCGACTTACCCGGCGTCCAGTCGGCCGGCAGATCGGTGAGGGGAAGCATGGCGGCGATGGTCCGCTGCGGCTCGGGCACGGCCTCTAGCTCGGCCTGAACCGATGCGGCGGGGAGGCCGCCTCCAGCCCCTCCTGCCAGCTCGGGTGCGACAGCCGAAGCGGACGCCGGCGCCGTTGCGGCTGCGGGGCTGCCGGCGACCGTCGGCAGAGTGGCCGCTGGCGCGGCTGCCGCCACGCTGCGGAGGTCGACCGGCACGGCCGTATCGCCCAGAAGCTGCTGCGGGCCATCGACGCCCACGCTCTTGCGCACTCCCGCCAGCGCCTGGAGCACGCCGGGGAATGCCTGGGCCACGGAGGGCGACGTCCCCGCCGCGGCCCGCAACGCCAGCATGGCCTGGTCCAGCTTCTTGACGTTTTCGACGAGGTTCTTCCGCTCAAGTGCCAGCCGCTGCATCTCGGCCCGGACGGCCGCGTCGGCCTCTTCCACGTCTTTGAGCCCACGCCCCTGCTCGAGCACCGACCAGGTGCGGTTGGGGTCAAACTCATAGCGGTTCTTGTCGAAGGAACGGCTCTTGAGCACGAGTGCCCCGAAGATAGCCGGGATGGCCATGACCAGGAGCACGCCGACGACGATCGAGGAAAACGCGGGCCGCTGCAAGACCCGGCCCCGCCGCGCCTTGAACCAGTGCATGCGGCCGAGCACCGCGAAGGCGATCGGGGTGCTCGCCAGAGCCACCAGTGCGGCTGTCAGGGCAAGCACCAGAAGCGGATCGGCCGCCAGTTCCGCGCTGTACTTGGTCCACAGGCCCGTGACGTTCATCGTGCCATCGCCGTGAGTCCAGAACGAGGGAAGCCCGTAAAGGGCGAGGCCAGGGCATATGGGACGTCCCGGAAAGCGACATCGGGAAGGGGAGCAGGGGGCGGCTTCCATACCCGGCCTTGGGAAATTATAGCGGCGCCCGGCAAGATGCGTCGAGGTTGGGACCATCCCCGATAACTTTCGGGTACCACGCTTGCGTCTTGGCTACCCGGCCCTGAACGACAACGGAAACCCCGTTACGCTAAGTGCGCGCGCGCGTCAATGCGTTGCATCACCGCGTCGATCATGCGTCTCACGTCTTCCTCATCGATGCTCGCTGCCGTGACGAGGTCGCCGTCGACAACGACATTGTCGGGGGAGGGTGTGTAGATCCCTCCCGCGTTCACGACATCGGCCAGGGCAATCGGATCGCAGGTCACCTTGCGCCCCCTGAGCAACTCCGGAACGGGGGTGAGCAGGAACAGCCCCATGCCTGACGCTGCCTTGACGATCTTCGGATTTCGCATGGCCTGGGCGAAGAACCGGACGGCCGGTGCCTCGGTCACCATGGCCGGGCTGATTATCCCGATGTCATAGAAGTGTCGAAGGAAAAGTGCGGAGAGTCCCCCGGACGCGATAACGGCCGCATAATCGTCGAGGTGGACTTCCCTCACGTCGAGGGCGACCCTGAGAGACAGCGAGGGATTGCCAGCTTCGTCGGTCATACCGGCGAATGTGTACTTTGGCCGGCCCCAGAGCCGGCTCATCAAGTCAACGGTAATGCCCAGCTCGCCAAACCGCTGCTGATACAGGCGGATCTCCTCGGGGATGTACAACCTTTCGACGAGCACCGCGACTTTCAGTCCCGACCAGTCTCGCTTCGATCCGGAGGGCTCGCGGCGCGGCTGGTCGGGACGCAGAAAGCTGGTCAAGACGTCGGCCAGCCACCCGGCGTCATTGTGCTGGGTGTAGGCGTCAATCCACTGGTAATTCCGGAGTTGCGGCAAGTGAGCGCCCGGGTCTGCGGGGCCGAGCCGGACCACAATAATCCGTCGCGACTCGGACCGCTCCTCGACCATCTGCTTCAAGAACTCCTGAGCCTCGACTTCCTGCTCCTTCCTCAACGAGTTGCTGACCAATAGCACGAAATGCCGGGCATCGGAAATCGCCCGGCTGAGGAAGCTACTCCATTCGCTTCCCGGTACTAGCGCGGGGTCCTGAAATAGGCGCCACCCGGATTCTTGAAGTCGATCCGAGAGAGCGCCGGCGTAGTCACGCGTACTGGCCTCATGGCTGATGAAGATGTCATGCAAGAACCGCGACCCGCGAGGACTCTCGGTGCTGAGGGCCCGGGCCTGGCTCCGACCAACTCGCTTGGCCATCTCAACGTACGAGTCAGGGCTCACGCCAAACTGATCGGTGTTCTCGAACCGCAGCGACAGGAGGCTGGCGATGTTCTCCAGCGCATAAGTGACGTATTCCGGCGAACGTCTGGATTCGATCGCCGACGGCAGGGTCTCGCCGAAGCTCCACTTCGAGACGTAGGGGATGCAGCACAGGTCGAGGGCGCGGCCGACATCGACCTTCTCGTGCAGCCAGGTGCGGAAGAAAGATCCCAGCCGCGCCTGGACCTGCTGCTTCCAGCGCTCGGCCAAGTCGTATTCCTCTCGGGCGTCGAATCGTGACAGGACGGGCACCACGTGCAGGCGCGACCGCTCAAACGGTAAACGGTGCCGAGCCTCCTCGGCTCGCCGTGCGACGTCGGCTACCCCGGCCAGGCCTTGCTCATTGGCGGCGAAAACGATGACAAGGACGTCCGGAAGCTGGGCCGTGCAGATGGCCCCGATGTCCGTGATGCCCGTGCGGCTGTCGATCAGGACCATGTCATATTCGGCCAACCATTCGTCGCGGAGCGTTTCCAGATACTGACCGAGGTCCTGGTCCCGATAAAGAGCATCCCAGTCCAGATCCTGGAGCTTCGAGATGTAGTCGGATTTGGACCCGGCCGAGATCAGATGCAAACGTCCGTCCGTCCGCGGCAAGTCCCAGACGGTCACGCAATCCTGCCAGCTCAGCGGCGACGAATCACCGATTCCGCTGATCAGGTCCACAATTCCCGGTGTTTCCCCTATGGCGCCCGGCGTGGCTTTGGCTTGCGCTCCGTCTCTCAGTGGAAAGACCCGAGTGGTGGGCTCGGAGCGAGGAGTTAGGTCCCACACCCGCACCGTGCCGTCTTCGCCCGCGGTGACCAGCCGGCCGTCGGGGGCAAAGTCCAGAGCATGGACCCAGCCCCCGTGGCCGCGGAGGACGAGGGGTTCGGCGGCGGGGTTCTTGAGGTCCCATACCCGCACCGTGCCGTCAGGACCGGCGGAGGCCAGCCGGCCGTCTGGGGCAAAGCCCAGCGCATAGATTGGGCCCTCGTGGCCGCGGAGGACGAGGGGTTCGGCGGCGGAGTTCTTGAGGTCCCACACCCGCGCCGTCTTGTCGTCGCTTGCGGTGACCAGGTGGCCGTCGGGGACGAACACCAAGGCCACGATCCGGCCCTCGTGGCCGCGGAGGACGAGGGGTTCGGCGCCAGGGTTCTTGAGGTCCCACACCCGCACCGTGCCGTCTTCGCCCGCGGTAACCAGCCGGCCGTCGGGGGCAAAGCCCAGCGCACCGATTTGGCCCTCATGGCCGCGGAGGACGACGACCGGCTTGGTACGGGGCTGGCTCAGGTTCCAGATCCGCACCATGCTGTCTTCGCCCGCGGTGACCAGCCGGCCGTCGGGGGCAAAGCCCAGTGCGTTAATCCAGCCCTCGTGGCCGGGGAGGACGACCGGCTCGGACTGGGGCGAGCTCAGGTCCGAGACCCGCACCGTGCCGTCAACGCCCCCGGTGACCAGCCGGCCGTCGGGGGCAAAGCCCAGCGCGTGAATCCAGCCCTCGTGGCCGCGGAGGACGAGGAGGACGACCGGCTCGGTCTGGGGCGAGCTCAGGTTCCAGACCCGCACCGTGCCGTCACGCCCCGCGGTGACCAGGCGGCCGTCGGGGGCAAAGCCCAGCGCATAGATTGGGCCCTCATGACCGGGGAGGACGAGTGGCTCGGACTGGGGCGAGCTCAGGTCCCATACCCGCGCCGTCCTGTCGTCGCCTGCGGTGACCAGGCGGCCGTCGGGGGCAAAGCCCAGTGCATAGATTGGGCCCTCATGACCGCGGAGGGCCATTGGTGCACTGGGCAAGTCTGCTTCGAAATAAAGCTGCAGCCCAGGGGCTTCAAGGTCCCAGTCGATGCAGAGAACGCGACGGCCCCACGTCGCCAACAAGTAGGCGACGTTGGCCAGAGCGAAGCTTCGACCCACCCCGCCCTTGTATGAATAAAACGTGATGACTTGAGCTGGAGGCATCGCAAGGGCTGCTTTCCGGTCAGAGTCGGGGGAGCGTTGCCCGCGGAGTCGATAGGACGCCGGGTTCCAGCACCGGCCATGTATCCGACCAGGGGGGCGCAAGAGACCGACGTTTCAGTATGACTTTCGCGAATTTCCGCACGTCACGGCGGAACTGGACGAAGTCGGGGGTGTCCTTGAACACAGGGTCGGGGATCGCCCAGTCCCGAAAATCGAAGTACGAGATCCTCTGGGCCTCGGCTGGATGGTTCTCGCCATCAGAGTAAAGAACCGGGCAGATGAGCGATTGGTCTACCGAGACCCCCAGTCCCGCGCACTTCTGACGCTGGATCATCGTGTCCCACTCGGCCTGGCACCATCGCGATTTGTAAAAATAGGGTGGCGTCAGCACGGCGATGAGCAGCCGCGACCGCGCGTGGGCTTTCTTGATCCTCTCGTCCCATAGCGAACCCGCCTCCTCCTTATTCTCGGTCCAGCAGAACACGGCGGAACCGGCGTCTTCTGATTCCAGCTCCTCTTTCAGCACAGGATAGAAGTGGTTGAGGACCCATCGGCCGGCCGCGGCTCGCGAGGGATAGCTCAGGAAGAAGTCGAATTCGTAGTCCATCACAACAGGACTCTGATCGTCAATCCGAGCAGGCGCGTCTCAAAACGAGCCGCGCATCTCTCGATTTACACCTATCTCATTGATGTTTTCGCAAACTGCCCACGGCGAGTTCGCAACTCGATGTCCGAGCAACGCACCTTGTTCGCCGCCGTGCGGCCAACAGCCCAAATGGTACACGATGGATGCTTCGATGTCACGGAACATCGGTGGCATTCGGCGTCAGTTCCTGTTCCCGCGGCTCCCGTCTCAAAGAAACAGCGACTCCACAAACGTATCGGCGTCGAAAGGTTGCAGGTCGTCGAGCTGCGCGCCGATGCCGATGAACTTGACCGGCAGCTTCATGGTCTGGCGGACGGCGACGACGACGCCCCCCCTTGGCGGTGCCGTCGGGCTTGGTCAGTACGGCAACATTGCCGGCCTTTTCTCTTTTTCTGTGGACGATACTGATTGTATCGGTCGTCCCGGACCTGGGGCATTAATCCGGATGCGACGCACGAAGCCCTCAACCGCCTGGTCGTGTTACCAGGCGGGAGGTTGGAGAGCTGTCGGCAGAGCGAGGCTCAGGAAGCGGACGCTACTGATCGAGGCCCAGGTCGACTGTCAGCGGGCGCTGAAAACCGGCTCTCCCGCACTCTTAAGGTGAAAAAGGGCTCGCTCCCGTTGTGAGCGGCCCCGAAATCCCTGAGAAACGATGACAGCCGATCCTGCTTGCCCGCCAGAATCACCAAAAGTGAGGGAGAGCCGTTTTCTGACCGGCCGGCACACCCTGGGTACAGCAACCGGGGGTCAACCATGGTCATCTCGACCTGGGCGCCCCGTGGAGAGGAAGCTACGAACGCGCTGGAAATCGCTCTGCGGGTCGGCCTGCAGCGTCCGAATCTGCTGCAACAAGGCGGCACGAGTCGAACTCGAAAGCATCCAACCCATGGGGAACTCAATCCTGCTGGCCCGGAGTGCGAACCCGTCGAGGACCTCACCACCGGAGGCATGGACCTGGGAATTTAACGCTTCTCGATGTCTTTGAGAGAGGGCCAGACAGACCTTGGTGAGTGTCTCCAAGGGCGAGAGCAAGGCCCCGGCCGCACTGCCCTCCAGGCCAGATTTGTGATGCTGATAGGTGCCGGGGTGATCAGGCCCCAGGACGATGGGATTGTCCGTGATGACTATTGCAACGATGCGAATTCGGTCGCGAAGGCCAAGCCGGGCGGCGGAGCGGACGAGTGCCGCTGCCACTTCCGCCGCTGTCAGCGTTCCCGAATTGTCTACATAGGCACCGTCGACGATGTGTACGGGCGCGGATTTCGGATCGTCGCCCAAGCTGCCGATCGGACTGATCGCCGGGAACCGGGCGCTCAGGAGAACCGCCGTGCTCACGCGTAGCGAATACGCCTCGAGGCAGTTCGGCAAGGAGAGTGCGGATGAAAGACCGGGATCGAGCACGACGTGGCTGTTGACTATCCGTTGCCCTGTATCAGCCTCAGTGCTGTTCAAGAACAGGGACGGCACGTGATCTCGCGACGAGCCCATCCAGAGGGCATTGAGCGGTTCGGCGAAGGTGTTCGTCCGAACCGCTTGCCGCCAACCGATCTCGAAGGCTTTTTCAAGAGCTGACGCCCGGTCGTCGGACCGCACGTCGTGGACGAGGCACGCGGCCACGTCCGGGATCAGCATGGTTGCCAGTATGGGCGAGAGAAAGTCCCTGCCCAGGACCTCGGCGGCGTACGCTTGCAGAGGGCCCACGCCGCTGCCATCGTCCTTGGAAAGATCGAGGTTCCCCAGGCGAGCTTCCCGGACAAGTGCCACGAAAGCAGCGGCCCCCAGACTTCCTCCGGAAACGCTACTGATGCCGAGGAGGTGATCGGCGAACTCGGGCTGCGCGTCCTGGAGCGCGCAGAGAATGCCGGCCGTCCAGCAGGCCGCGCGAATGCCGCCCCCCTCGGCCGACGCGATGAACACCGGAAAGCGGTCGGGAGCAGCCTCTATCTGGTCGCGCCGTGCCTCGAGCCAGTGGTCGATGTACTCCGAGAGTGCTGGGACGTGGCGAGAAGCCGCCGCCGTGCGAGTGGTGGGCGGAATCGTCCTCACCGAGCGCAAGTTGAAAGGGCCGGTCAGGAACAGCACGATCACCACGATGAGAAGAGCGATCGATACCCCCTCAGATAGCCGTCGTCCCAGAACCTGGAACAAGACATAAGCCAGCGCGATCCAGAAGAACTCGGCGAACAAGGCGAGCGTTGCCGGGCCAATGGCCGGGGCGCGAGATTCGGGCCGGGCCGCCACCCAGAATCCGGTGGCAAGCCACCCCACCGCTAGAACCAGGCCGGCCCACGTGCGCCAGCGGCACATGGCTGGTTCCAGACCCGTCCGCCACCAGAGGCCATCGAGGACGACCAGGCCCCCGAACAGCACGGATGTACCGGCCACGAAGACGGATGTACCGGCCACGAAGGGGTATGACGAAAGACCCAGCCCCAGCACGAAGATCACGAGTAGGCCAACAGCCCCAGCCACCTGTTGACGCTCCAATCGCCATGGAAACACCAGGCTCACCAGGACCTTCGGACAGCGGGCCAGGACGATCACGGGTAGAGCGAGGGCCCGGAACAAGGTCCCCAGCCTCTGTAATTCCTGGAGCCGCTGGGGCAAGAGATACGGGTTACCGGCAGCCATGTGATCGATCAGGAGAGGTACCAGAAAAGCCGCGAAGAGACCGACCAGTCCCGGCACCGTGAAACACGCATAGCATCGCACGGGTGAATCCTCACCCCCGCGCCGAAGCCCGAGCTCGAGGATTTGAGAGGCGAACAGCGTGACCAGGACCGCTCCCGAGAGACTGGTCAAGAAGAACATCGAAATATGTTGAGATTTCTCATCAGTTTCGGCCGCCCACAGGGCCTCGAGCCCTTGAGGCACGAAGACCAGCATGAACCCGACGGCCAGCGTGGCGAGCAGGAAAAACCAACAACGGCCGAGTGCATCAATGATCTCGTAGACCCACAAGGGCACGAGCCTTAGACGCGCCACAATGGTCGGGCGAGAAACACCGATCGAAGTGAGTGAAGCAACAACCATAACGGCCGAATTCCCCTGCCGATGATGGAATCCGTCCCTCAGCGGCTTGAGGTACGAGATAGACCCACCAAGGGTACCGCCCAGATTGCTGTGAAAACAAGTTCTCCCGCACTTTCGCTGATCGAGGGCCTACGAAGGACCGAATGCAGTTCTCGAGGACCGGGAATTCGGTGTCGGTTCATCTTTTCAGGACTCTTCTCTCCGCAGGGAGCGGGGGGAACCCGCCAGCGGGTCGCGGGGTCGGGCCGAGGGCCGAATGAGGGGGCTCCATAACGGCGAGGGCCAAAGCGGCACACCCCGCGCGACGTTTTCAGGATTCCAGGACTTATGGGTACGTGAGCTCCACGACGAGCCGCACGTTCAGAATATGCTGTCCGGCGTCGTCGAACATTGTGACGATCCGGCCGTTGGTGGACGTGGCGATGAAGTCGGGATGCCGAACCTCAAGGGCGTGGCCCTCCACGGTGCGGACCACAAAGGGAACAAGCGGCTGCTGACTCATCTGCTGTCAAGTCCGGTCGTGAGCCAGATCATCCGGCCGGGGCGGGCCCGATCAGGGTGCCAGACCCCGCGGTTCCAGCCAGCGAGCCAGATCATCGAAGACTCGCTCCCGGCCCAGTTCGTTGAGCGGCTCGTGGAGCATCTCCGGATAGAGCGAAAGGGTCTTGTCGCCGGATCCCACAAGGTCGAAAAACTCATGAGTCGAGGCGGTTGAGAGCACCGGGTCCTGGCCACCCACGAGCAGAAGCATCGGGGTCTGGATCTGTCTTGCGCTCTCGAGTAGCGTCTGGCCCCCTTCAACCAGCCCGAAAAACAACGGGGGGCTGATCCGCTTGTGCCGCAGCTTGTCGGTGCGGTAGTGCTCGAGCATTAGGGGGTCGCTGGTCATTCCTTCAGCCGGCACATCGGCTCTGAGCGTCATCCAGGGAGCCAGCGACATGAGCAACTTGCCCAACTTGAGCTGCCCTGGCGGCAGCCGCATCCCGATCCGGATCATCGGGTTCGACGCAATGACGCCGGCGACCTCGCCACGATTCTGTTGAGCCACGTGGATCGCGACCTGGCCACCGGCACAATGCCCGAGCAGGAAGATCGGCAAACCGTCCCGATGCTTCCTGACCCAGGTGACGGTACTTTGCAGATCGCTCACCAGCTCCCCATAGCGGACCACTCCGCGCCGGCCTGGGCTCCTGCCGTGGCCGCGGAAATCCATGGCGACGAAGTCAAAGTTGACCTGTTGCCCCATGGCCTCCGCGAGATGAGCGTACGCACCGCCGTGTTCGCCCAGGCCATGAGAGAGAACCACAACTCCCCGGGGTTGGGGAACACTCCAGCATCGAGCTGCAAGAGTCATTCCATCGCTTGCGGGTATCCTGATCTCATCTGAATACTCAGCGGGCATCCTGATCCCATCCAAAAGCTCCGCCGTCGAGCGCATCCCTCTCTCCTCGGATCTTAAGACCCCTCCGAGCGCCCACGAACCAGAGCGCCAAATTTTCAGGATAACGGAAATTTGCCGGACCACAACTAGGTCCTGCATTCGCTGGTCGGCCTTAGGCGGTAGGTGCAGATCGGCGACGGCTTGGACCATCGAGATCGGCGCTTCGATGACTGCGGACATCGATTTCCCTCCTTCCCGCGGCTTCCGTCTCAAGTGAACAGCGACTCCACGAACGTATCGGCGTCGAAGGGCTGCAAGTCGTCGAGCTGCTCGCCGATGCCGATGAACTTGACCGGCAGCTTCATGGTCTGGCGGACGGCGACGACGACGCCCCCCTTGGCGGTGCCGTCGAGCTTGGTCAGGATCACCCCGGTGCAGCCGATACTCTTGGTGAAGACCTCGGCCTGGCGGATCGCGTTTTGGCCGCTGGTGCCATCGAGCACGAGGAGCACTTCATGGGGAGCGCCCGGGATGATCCGCTGGATCACGCTGCGGATCTTCTCGAGCTCGCGCATCAGGTGCGTCTGGGTGTGCAGGCGGCCGGCCGTATCGACGATGAGGACGTCGATGCCCCGCGCCAGGGCCCGCTGGCAGGCATCATGGGCGACGCTGGCGGGGTCGGCCCCGGAAGCGCCCCGGACGATCTCGCAGCCGGCCCGCTGGGCCCAGATCTCGAGCTGGTCGGCGGCGGCGGCGCGGAAGGTATCGCAGGCGCCCAGGATGATCGACCGCCCCTGGTCTTTGAGCCGCTGGGCCAGCTTGGCGATCGAAGTCGTTTTACCCGAGCCATTGACCCCCGCGATCAGGTAGACACTTGGGCTCTTGGCGGCGATGGTAAGCGTCCCGGGATTGGGGTCCTCCAGCAGACTCTTGAGCTCTTCCTTGACGAACGCCGCCAGGTTCTCGTCGGCCGTCTTCTCGTTGTAGATCTCGCGCACCCGGTCGATGATCCGTCCCGTAGCGGCCACGCCGACGTCGGCCTGGATGAGCCGGGCTTCCAGGTCATCAAGGAACGACTGGTCCACCTTGCGGCCGAACCAGGCGCGGAGGTTGAAAAGCTGGGCCGTCCTGGCCAGACCCTTTTTGAACCGTTCCAGAAGCCCTTTGATCGCCATGTGCGTCTTTCGTGCGGTGAGTAGGCTCAGCGGCTTCCCTCGCGTCGTGATGGGAGGAGCTCGCCCCGAAAAATTTGAGTCAGCCGTTCCTTACACAGGGGAAAAGACACCCGAAAAATTCAGTCCTTACCGACCGGAGCGAATACAGGAAGGATTCGAAACCTCGCGATCGCGAGTCAAGTCCAGATTCTCCCTATGTCCTTTTGAAATCAAGCGCCATCATACGGAGTAGTGCCATCGTCATCGTCTCTTTGAATTGTTGCAATGATCTCCCGGGCGACATAGATTCGGTTGCGCTGGTTCCCGGTTGCTTCTCTTAATACGTTCACCCTTAAGAGTTTCTCAACGTTCAATTGTGCCGCCCTGAACGTGATACCTAATCTTTCGGCAACCATGGATACGGTCACGGCCGGTCTCTCAAAAAGCATGTCCACTAGTTGAAGTGCTGACGAGGAACGCGTGATCTCTCGTACTTTGGAGTTGTAGAGATCCCGTAATCTTAGCAGTTTATTACTGCGTGAGATTGCGGAACGCGATTGAATCGCAACCCCATCCAGGAAGAAATCGATCCAGCGGTTCCATGCAGCTCGTTGACTTATCGCTAACAAAGAGTCCATGTAGGTATCTTTGTCTCGCTCAAAATAGGAACTCAAGTTAAGCAGTGGCTGGGAGAGACATCCCCGTTCGGAGAGAAGTAACGAAATGAGCAGCCGCCCCAACCGGCCGTTCCCATCGAGAAAGGGATGGATGCTTTCGAATTGATAATGGATGAGAGCCAGGTCGATGAGGGGGGGGATGTTCGATGGGTTCCCAATGTAAGCTTCCATGGCTCTTAAGCAATTTTGCATCTCACCAACGGGGGGTGGGACGAATCTCGCTTCCTGGGGGGACTGATCTTGGCGGCCGATCATATTCTGTCGATTTCTAAACTCTCCAGGCAACTTGTCTTCGCCGCGAACTCCGTGCATCAGACGCTCGTGGACTTCCCGCATCAGTCTGAGCGACACGGGAAGCTCATGGAGCCGGCGAAGCCCAAATTCCAATGCGGAGACGTAATTAAACACCTCTTGCCGGTCGCCTGCATCCTCGCCCTCGGATGGGTCAGCCTCGAATCGCAGCAATTGTTCTAGGTCCGTGACGGTTCCCTCGATTCGACTGGAAGAAACAGCCTCTCGACGTAGAAATGGCGGAATCAGTAAGTGTGGATTGGGCAGCATCTGACCGACGCCCTTCAGTTCACCTAGGGCTAGGTCAGCTTTTGACAACTTGGCAATTGTGTCCATCGAAAGATTGATCGGCGGGGGCAGAGGGTCCGGGACGAATGCCCAGAACTCGCCCGAAGGACCCGACTGGCGGACCAACCGCCCGGGGGCTTTCCCAGTGAAGTCCGCTCGTCTCAGCTGTTTTTCTCCTGAGGAATTCAGGGCTTAGAGCACGAATCGCTCGTTCGACTGGATGGGATCTTACGATACTTTCGGCGTCGAAAGTATCATTGAGCCGGCCCGCATTGTAACTCAGTGAAATAAGCCCGAAGCCTATGATACTTCCAAGCCTAAGAGTATAATAAGCTGGCTCAATACGGAGACCCGTCGTTCCCTCCGGACGAGCCGCAACCCATTGAAAACGCGTCTTTTACAGGGGCTCCGCCGGATTCCCCCGGGAATCCGTGCGGAAGTTGACATTATCTCTCGCACTCATTGTCATGTGGCTAGCAGGCATTCTCCCGAGTGAATGGATGGCCCGGCTACGCCGGCCGCGGACGGATGAGAAGTCAAGCCCCGGCGCGACCTAAGGCGCTCCAGTTCTGGCGCGGGCCTATTGATGGCACCCACCCATCGGCCCAGGATGATCGATCGCCCCGGGTCTTTGAGCCGCTGGGCCAGCTTGGCGCTCGAGGTCGTCTTGCCCGAGCCGTTGACCCCCGCGATCAGGTAAACACTGGGGCTCTTGGCGGCGACAGTCAGCGTTCCGGGACTGGGGTCCTCAAGCAGACTCTTGAGCTCTTCCTTGACGAACGCCGCCAGGTTCTCGTCGGCTGTCTTCTCGTTGTAGGGGTCTGAGTAGCATCGGAACAGAAAACCGGCGTAAGCCCCAAGAACGTCGGGGTGCCAGATAGGGTGAACCCCTCCTGGCAGATGCCACGGGCTTCCGAAACCGCGGTTTTCGCCGTGTCTGGAGGAGTCGCTTGCGGGGAGATCCTATCTGACACGGGCGCGGAGCGGTTCGATGGGCGAGCCGGAGAGAGCCCTTACGTCGGTTTTCTGTTCCATTGCTACTCACAGGCCTGGACGGGGAGTCGCTTCCGAGTCTTCTTGGGCATGGGAGGGCCTCCGCTCGAGGTTGTAGCTTATTCGAGCAGATGGTTTGTCCCATTTCAACTGAAGCAAGACACAGGGCCTGACGCCTTTCTTCTCCCCTTCTCCCCCTTTCTTCTCCCCCGTCCCGCAATTGGGGAGCGTTCCTACCATTCCAGCTCGGGCAGCTCCCGGAACACTTTGCGTACGCCCTCGCTCCAGTTTGCGCTCAGTGCCGTGAAATAAGCGTCGCCCTCGTCGAAGCGGCGCCGCATGCGGATCTCCAGGCTGTCCCGTTCGTAGCACACCAGATCGATGGGCATGCCCACAGACAAGTTGCTGCGCATGGTC
>JBKQMU010000054.1:0-64176 GCA_052146555.1 Isosphaeraceae bacterium | reverse complement strand
ACACCTCCGGAACCGATCCCGCCTCGGATGAGCAGAGATCGCCTCGCACAATGATGGTATTCTAGACCCAGCCTCGCCGAACGTAAACGAACCCGCGCGGTCACGCTGGTGGCTGATTAGCCATGGGGCCGTTGACTTTCAATGGCTGAGGTAAGAAAGACGCCGCGTCCAACCGCTTACCCCGCCAGCTCGCGGAGGCGCTTGATCACATCGAGTGCCTCCGCGGGACTGAGCTGGGCCAGATCGATCTCGCGGAGCTCGACGAGCAGCGGGTCAGGCAAGGCCGCGAAGAGGCTGCCAGAGAGGGCGCGGCCGGTCTTGACCTTGCGGCGGATCGGGCCTTCGGGCAGGCCCGGGTCGGGGCCGTGCTGCTTTTCGAGGAAGGCGAGAATCTCCCGGGCACGCTCCAGCACCGTCGCCGGGACGCCAGCGAGGCGAGCCACGTGGATGCCGTAGCTCTGGTCGGCCCCGCCGGGAATGATCCGATGCAGAAAGACGATCTCGCCCTGGCTCTCGGTGGCGGCCACGTTGGCGTTGCGGAGCCGCGGCTTGGTTTTTTCCAGCTCGACCAGCTCGTGGTAGTGGGTGGCGAAGAGGGTCCTGCAGCCGATGGCGTCGTGGATATGCTCGGTGATGGCCCAGGCCAGCGAGATGCCGTCGAAGGTGCTGGTGCCGCGGCCGATCTCGTCCAGGATCACCAGGCTAGAGCCCGTGGCGTTGTTGAGGATGTTGGCCGTCTCGGTCATCTCGACCATGAAGGTGCTCTGGCCGCGGCTCAGCTCGTCGGTCGCGCCGACGCGTGCGAAGAGCCGGTCGACCACGCCCAAGCGGGCACGCTTGGCCGGCACGAAGCTGCCGATCTGGGCGAGGATCGTGATCAGGGCGACCTGACGGATGTAGGTGCTCTTGCCGGCCATGTTGGGACCCGTGATCACGACGATCGAGCCATCCTCGGGGCCCAGCCGGGTGTCGTTGGGAACGAAGTCGCCGGGCGGCAGGACGGCATCGAGAACAGGGTGTCGCCCGGCCTCGATGTCGAGGACAGGCTCGCCGGAGAGTTCGGGCCGGCAATATCCGTGACGAGCGGCCAGCTCACCGAGCGCGGCCAGCACATCAAGCTGTGCCAGTACAGAGCCGGCCTGGATCAGCCGCGGGGCATCGGCCGAGACGCGGTCGCGAAGCGTCGTGAAGAGCTCGTATTCGAGGGCACAGGCGCGCTCGTCAGCGTTTCGGACCTCGTTTTCAAACTCCTTGAGCTCGGGCGTGTAATACCGCTCGGCGTTCTTGACCGTCTGCTTGCGAATGTAATCCGAAGGAATCTCGCCGCGCTGGGCCTGGGCGTGAGTGACCTCGATGTAGTAGCCGAAAACCTGGTTGAATCCGACCTTCAGCCCCTGTATGCCGGTGCGGCGAATCTGCTCGGCCTGGTAGCGAGCGATCCAGGTCTTGCCTTCCTTTGAGACAGACTTTAGGCGATCGAGCTCGGGATGGTAGCCCGGCCGGATCAGTCCGCCTTCCTTGACGGCAAGCGGCGGGTCGTCTACCAAGGCGGCTTCGATGGCCAATCGCACCTCGGGGCAAGGCTCGAGGGCGGCCTCCAATTGTTTCAGCCGGACGGAGCGTCGCCCTGTCAGGTGGGCCTTGACCTCCGGCAGGAGGGCGAGCGTTCGAGCCAGCGCGGACAGATCACGGGGCGTGGCCCGGCCGGTGCCGACTCGGGCGGCCAGGCGTTCCAGGTCGTAAGCCTCGCCCAAGAGGCCTCGCAGCTTGCCCCGCAGGTCCGGGTCGCGGACTGTTTCGTCGACGGCGCCGCTGCGCTCGGCGATGAGCTCGAGGGAGGTCAAGGGCGAGGTGAGGTAATCGGCCAAGAGCCTTGCGCCCATCGGTGTGACGGTTCGATCGATCACGTGCAAGAGCGACCCCTCGCGCTTCCCTTCGCGCAGCGTCCGGACTAGCTCGAGACTGCGGCGGGTCATCTCATCGAGCCCCAGAGTATCGGCCTTGCGATAGGGCGAGAGGCGGATGATGTGCCCCAGCGATGATTTCTGGGTCTCGCGCAAGTAGGCCACGAGCGCTCCGGCGGCCTGAATTTCCAGGCTCCGGTCGTCGATGCCAAAGCCGTCCAGCGTGGTCGTCTTGAACTGATCGTGGAGGGTCTTGCGGGCCTCTTCGGGCTGGAAGTCCCAGGAGGGCCTGATCGTGACGACAAGTCCCGATGAGGCCCGCAGCGCCTTGAGCCAAGGGGCGTCCGCGCTCAGCTCCGAGACCAAGGTCTCCGCGGGCGAAAGACGCGCCAGCTCGTCGGCCAGCTCATGCCGCGCCAGCCCGCAGAGCGAGAAGCTTCCCGTGGACAGTTCGACCCACGACAGCCCCAGTTTGGTGCCCGATTCGACGATGGCGGCCAGGTAATTTGAGGTCCGGGGATCCAGCAGTGCCTCGTCGGTGAGGGTTCCGGGAGTGACGACGCGGACGACGTCCCGCTTGACCAGTCCCTTGGCCAGCCGAGGGTCCTCGAGCTGCTCGCAGACCGCCGCGCGCAGGCCTGCCTGAACGATTCTGGCCAGGTACGATTCGAGCGCAGGGTGAGGAAAGCCAGCCATTGGGATGGCCTGGTCGCCTTTCTCGCGGTCCCTGGTGGTCAGCGCGATACCGAGCAAGGCGGAAGCACGCTCGGCATCCTCACCAAAGAGCTCGTAGAAGTCACCCATGCGAAAGAGGAGCAACGCGTCGGGATCGCGGGCCTTGAGCTCGCGATACTGCTGCATCATCGGTGTCAGGGAAGGCTCGCTCATGAAATCCGACACATCGATAACGCACCGGCGAAGGGGGCATGGGACCAGGGCACTGACGCCACCGAAATTTCCTCGCGCGGTGGGCAATTGCGGAAAACCACCGCACCCTCAAACCCAGCAACGATCCGAGTCCCGACGGGTGCAGACCGCCGGGCTGGCAAGGTTGACTGAAAGGGTGAACCAGGAATGAGTCAAAGGGAAATGGGCGGCGACCAGTCAGAACTTATCGAGCGCGGCCTGCTCCTCGGGGAAGATCTCGAAAACCTGGTCGAGACGGGTAATCCGAAAGACTTCGAGAAGGTCGGGGTGAATGCAGCAGAGCTTGAGCTTGCCCTTGACGGCGCCGATTTTCTTCTTGAGGTTGATCAACTTGCCGAGTGCGGCGCTAGAGAGGTACTGGACATTGCCGAAGTTGAGCAAAAGATTCTTGTAGCCTTCGTTTTCAACCAGGCTATAGAGCTGCTCGCCCACTTCCTGGATCTGCTCCTCGGTCACGATCTTGGTATCAACGAAACTAACGACCGTCACCCCGTCGACACTTTCCAGACGAAGAAGACGGCGCGGGCCTTGCGACATCGGGGAACTCCTGTCAGGGACGGGAACCGCACCGAACCTAGGCAACGGATGGTGCGATTGCCCGGTCCCGCACGCGGGCCTCACAGGCACAGCACCGGACTGGACGAAACCACCCAACGAGGCGAGAATGTCTCATTACCTTCAGACTTACCACAAAGTTCCGCGGAATCAAGGGTTCTTTGAGAAAAGATGTTGCAGCAACAAATGCCCGTTTCCCCGGGGGCTCCGGCAGGTGCCGCTCAGAACGTATCGAGCGCCAGTTGTTCCTCGGTGTAGATCTCGAAAACCTTGTCCAGTCCCGTCAATTTGAACGGGGCCATCAGTTCGGGGTGAATGCAGCAGAGCTTGAGCTTGCCCTTTCCTGAGTCGATCCGCCGTTTCAGCGTCACGAGCTTGCCAAGGACAGTCGAGGAGCAATACTGCAAGCGGCCGAAGTTGAGCAAGATTCTCTTCTTTGCTCCTTCTTCCACAAGCGCGTGAAGCTCATCGCTCACTTCCTGGACTTGGTCTTCGCTTACGATCTTGGTGTCGACGAAACTAACCACGATGACATTGTTTACGTTTTCAAGGCTGAGGCGTCGTCGGGGACTCGACAACATGAGGGTTCTCCTGCGTGGTAGGCGGTATGGTTTCTCGCGCGGTGGGCTATCGAGCCGCCCCGGTCGATGCGGCGTGTCCGCGAAGACCCAGGCAATCCCTAGGAATACTCGCTACACCCTCAGGAATACGCACTACACCCTCTTTTCTGACAGGCGATTTGTCCGGAACAAAGCGCACGCTGCGTGGGTACGACGAAACTCGAGAGCTGAGGTCGCGCCGTATGCTGTAGAGTGGCTGAGATGCCGGATAGAATGAAGCTGAGGAGCCTTTGTCGGCAAGCCCTGTTGTTCCGGCTTCGTTCTTGGCCGGTGTGAAATTGAGCATGAGGTGAGAACTGGCAATGCCTTCCGCGGTGGAGACGTTTCCCAATCAGTTTCCGGATCGCCGCTACGAGATCGAGATCACCGTTCCAGAATTCACGGCAGTTTGTCCCAAGACCGGGCAACCCGACTTCGGAACGATCGTGATTCGTTATGTGCCGGATGCAAGCTGCTTGGAGCTCAAGAGTCTGAAGCTGTACTTCTTCGGCTATCGAGATCGGGGCATCTATTACGAGCACGCGGTCAACACGATTCTCGATGACTTGGTCGCCTCGTGCCACCCGGTTCGGATGATCGTTGTTGGCCAGTTCAATCCGCGGGGGGGAATGACCTCCCGGATCACGGCAACCTTCGAGGCGACACGAGGCTGGTGGTAAGACAAACAGGCCGATCCACCAAGCAAGAAGCCGGGCCGACTGAAGCCGGGTGCGAAAGGCATGAGAGCACCATGAAACCTGGCATTTTGACTCTGACGACAGACTTCGGCATCGGCGGTCCGTACGTCGCCGCGATTAAGGGCGTTTTACTCGGGCTTTCACCGGGAACTCAGATCGTCGACATCTGCCACACGATCTCGCCTCAAAACATCCTCGAGGGAGCCTTCGTGCTCGCCGGTGTTTTCGACTCATTTCCACCCGGGACCGTCCATCTGGCGGTGGTTGACCCCGGGGTGGGAAGCGACCGCCGGCTGCTCGCTGTCCGGTTGGCCGATCAGTGGTTCGTCCTGCCTGATAATGGCCTCATCACCGGGGTCCTGCGTAACCAAGTGCCTCAGGGGGCCTGGGAGATCACCAACCCGGCGATCCGCCGTCAAGTCGTCTCAGAGACCTTTCACGGCCGAGACATTCTGGCACCGGCCGCGGCTCATCTTCTGGAGGGAGGCGACCCGGCCAAGCTGGGCGCGCCGGTCAGCCGCTTCGTCACCTTGCGGAACTTCGAGCCGACGGTCGACGATGCCGGCTACTACGGTGAGGTCGTCTTTCGCGATACCTTCGGCAACCTTATTACGAACATAAGCGCGACGCACCTGGCGGGACACCGGGCCGATGGCTGGGTGATCGAGATGGCCGGGGAACGCATCGAGGGCGTATCACGCACCTACAGCGACAGGCCGACCGGCTCGCTGATTGCTGTTGTGGGGAGTTCGGGATGGCTGGAAGTCGCCGTTGTCAACGGTGACGCCAGCCGGCAGCTCACGGCCGGTCCGGGAGCAACCGTGTGGCTGCGCCGAAAGAGTTGACTGGGGCTTGCAGAGTGTCGGGAAGTTGACGTTCGATGTGAAATTCCAGGCGGCGTCGGTCCCGCGGTTGGCAGGGGGCGGCCTGGGCAAACTCCCAAGAGGCTCATGCTCCCATGTCCGGAAACCCGCTCTCGACGCCTTTTCCCGAGCCAGTGAGCCACATTGAAGATGAGTTCCCCGTCGAGACGTAACAAAGGCCCACTCCGGCAGAGTCGGAGGGGGCTCACATCCCCGCGACTTCTTCCGCGGACGACCTGACTCTGAAACTCATTCAGTCCGATCCTGATCCCTTTCTGTGAGGACCCAGCGGCGAAGTTCCCGTGTCCGCGATCGATCAAGCCGAGGGGATCCCGGCGGCTCAGGCGGACGTGCCACCGGCCCCGGCGGATAGTCGTGCGGCAGCCGCGGACATGGAGCCGGCCACGCCGGCAGTCAGGTTCTTGAGGCCCGAGAACGAGCTGGAGCAGGGTGTTGCGTTTTCGCATTCGCACGACGATTTTCTTCGGGCCGCTCCGCCGGCAAACCTACGTCGCGCGCAAACGGAAATGGCCCAGCGGGTAGATCGGGACGAGGAGACGTTCATGACGCCTCCTCCCGACGCGGCCGGACACCTACGATCGACTGCTCCTGCAGGGCTCCTGGAACAGACTCTCAGACCTGCGGCGTGGTCAACCATGCGAGTTGCTCGGCCTGCTTCCGGGCGGCGTACCGGGAACGGAGCAGGGCCTTGCGGAGTCGGCACGCCAGGGGGTTCGACCACTGGGCGATCGTGCCCGCCTGGCGTGACTCGCTGACCACCCGCCGGGTGCGCGGGATCCGGCGGGACTCGTAAGCGCGAAGGGCCTCGGCAACGTCGGACCCTCGGCTCAGGCAGTCAGCGAGGACGACGGCGTCCTCAATCGCCTGGCAGGCGCCCTGGCCCATATCGGGTGTCATCGGGTGGGCCGCGTCGCCAAGCAGGGTCGCGCGGCCGACGGACCAGTGGCGCAGCGCGGGTCGATCGTAGACATCATTGCGGAGGCTGGCCGACTCGTCGGTCGCCTCGATCAAGTCCTCGACCGGCTTGTGCCAACCGCGGAACAGCTTGAGGAGTCCCTGCTTACGCTCTTCCGGCGGGTCGCCTTCCCCGTCGGGGACGCTCTCGGTCGCGTACCAGTAGACGCGGCCTCCGGTCATGCCCCACTGGCCGAACCGCCGGCCCCGGCCCCAGGTCTCGCCGGGAGTCAGCCGGACGTGGTCGAATCGGGTCACGGCGCGCCAAACGGTATAACCTCCGTAACGGGGCGGCTCCGGACCGAACAAGGCCGAGCGGACGATCGATCGGAGGCCGTCGGCCCCGACCAGAAGGTCGCCCCGCGCCTCGCGCCCGTCCTCGAACCGCGCGGTAACCGTCGCGGCATCTTGGTCCAGCCCGATGCACCGGGCGCCCAGTCGGATAACGTCAGACCCGACCGCCCGGTGCAGCACATCCTGCAGCTCGGCTCGGTGCAAGAGCAGGATAATCCCTCCCGAAGCGGCGTTGGTCGTCCCGGCCTTCATGGTCAGGAGGATCTCGCCCGAAGGGGTACGGAACGCCCCGGTCTGGCCTTCGACGCCCAACGCGCGGAGCGATTCGAGCAGCCCGATTCGGTCCAGGGCCGCCAGGGCATTCCTCCAGAGCGAGAGGCCCGCCCCGACCTCCCCTAGTTCGCGCGCGCGCTCGAAGACCTCGATTGCCCAGCCTGCCCGCCGCAACGCGACCGCAGCCGCGAGGCCGCCAATCCCACCCCCGATGACTATCGCCTTTCCCTTCACTTCACCGTCCCCTCGCTTCCGACTCGGCGCTTGGACTCGGATTCTCGTCATGTCTACGACGGGGGCTGTGATTGCTTTCTGTATCTAGAGGAAGCAGTGCGGACCACGGCCGTGTACCCTAAGAATTCGGGGCCTCCGCGTGCGCCGAGACCAACGTTCGCGGAGAAAGAAGTTCCGCCCCTTATACCGCGCCGGCGGGCCGCCTTGAAGACGCGGTTCAACGGCCCCTTGCCGCGTGGATGCAATCTCCCGTTATGAGGCGGGCCAGGTCGAGATAGTTTGGGGGAATGCCGGAGGGGCGTTCCGGCCCAAGTCCCACCGCGGAAGCTTCTCTTGACGGATCGCCAGTACCTGAGGGCTGAGTCCGCGAAACGTCTGGAACGGCTATGAGAAAGTGCTCCACTTCTAGAAATGCGCCACTCATGGTGATTCCGCTTTGCGCTGGGGCTTGGCCGCAAGCCGGGCCACCAGGTCCGTGCGGAGAGCTGTCCACGCCGAGATCTCGTCGCCGAGCGTTTGCTGATCGCCGTTCTCCGGCAGTGCGGCAAATTTGCAGCGATCGGCCAAGGACAGCAGGCGGATTATGGGCTCGAGGTGCTCGACTCCGAGCACTTCCTTTACGTCCAAGTCGGCGGCGATCTCCTGAGTGGTCCGGGCGCGGAAGGAAGGGCCGAATCGAGCCGCGAGGTCTTCGCGGATCTGACCGGCCAGGTTCAAGAGCTGAGCGGCGGGATTCACCGGCAGGGCCTCTGCCGGGGACGGCTTGGCGGTCCGGCGTCCGGATCGACGTCGCCGGTAAAAGAAAATTCCGACTGCCCCGGCCAGCAGAACAAGAAGAGCGATGCCGGCGGACCAGAACGGCAAGACGCTCGAAGGTTCCTCTGACCAGGTCTCAGGCCCGAGGTTGGGGCGCGGGGGAATCAGCACGCGGATGTGTTGCTGGCTCTCTTGCCGGCGCACCTGCTGGCTCACTTGCCGGTTCACCTGCCGGCTCAATGGGCACCTCGCCGCGCTCTCCGTCGTGAGAACAGCTCGACCAAGGAGAGGATTGGCTCGACCTCGGTGGACATCGTAAATCCGTCGACACCGGCGCTTGAGCACCAGCGATGGAACGCCTGTTTCTGCTCCTGGGCTGCCCGGGCGTAGGTTGCTCGTTGCTGGCGGGACGAAGTGTCGACGATCAAGGTTTTGCCGCTCTCAGCGTCTTCGATCGCAAGCAGCCCGGCTGTGGGCATTTCTTCCTCGAGCGGATGGACGATCCGCAGGGCGATGGTGTCGTGCCTTCGCGCCGCCTGGCGCCACAGGCCGATGGGCTCGTCGGAGCCGAAGTCGCTGATAACCACGATCATCGCCCGCCGGGCCGTCTGCCGGATCCGGGCCAAACCGACGCCGAGCTGAGTCCTGGGTGAGGATCTGGGCGTGACGACCAGAGCCCTGACGATCTGCGAGAGATGGCGGACGCCGCCGGAGGGGGCCAGCTCGAGCTCGATTTGATCACTGACCATGAGCAGCCCCACCCGGTCGCCGTTCTGGATGGCCGCCGTGGCCAAGAGGGCCGAAGCCTGGGCGGCGCGGTCGGCCTTGGTGCGGCCCTCCAGGCCAAACCGCATGCTGGCTGAGACGTCGAGCACCAGCCAGAGCGTGAGCGACCGCTCCTCCACAAACCGCCGGACGAACGGTTTCCCCTGGCGGGCCGTGACATTCCAGTCGAGGTGACGAACGTCGTCGCCGGGCTCGTAGGCACGCAGCTCGGCGAAGGTCAGCCCGATACCGGGCCGGGCGCCGTGGTAGGCACCGACAAGCTGTGAAATGGTTTCGGGCCGGACGCGAAACCGCAACCGCCGAGCCCGGCGGACAATCTGGGCGGCGTCAATCTCCGGCCTGGCCGGCTCAGTCGATCGCTGGCGACGTCGGAAGGGCCAGATCATGCGCGGCTTGACCCGTAACTCCGCATCAAGAGGTGAAAGGAATACGACAGCGTATCCAGCATAGCAAGGCGGAGGCGGGCGACGGAGACTCGCGCAACGAAAACGCTGCGGAAGTGACGAGCAAGCTCACGGGATCCGGAGCACGCGGCATGTTTCTTCGTAGGTTGCTTCGAGATCGAGGGGAACCGCGAGGTTATCGTCCAGCCAGAGCGGGAGGGTCGGTAAGGGGGAGCGAATTGCCAGGGGATGCGCCCAGGTCTCCAGAAGCCAGAGCTCGCCGCTAGTCACCCAGCGGCAGGCGGCCGCGTAGAGAGAGGGAGGTCCGCCCGCGAACAACGGGTCCTTGTGGCCAAAGAGCTCGATTAACTCGGCGTAAAGGTTGGACGATCGTGTCGTGACCAGATCGACGATGGCGACACAGACCCGCTTCTGAAGCAAGCTAACGCACTTGGCGACCAAAGCGCGACGGTGTTCTGGCCGATCCTTGTTAGCGGGACTGACAATCTCGACGGCGGCCACCAGCCTACGGCCAGTCTTGACGTCGTAGACCCGCACTTCATACTCCTCGAGCGCTGGTGGGTCGGTGGCGATGGCCAGCGTTGGACTCGGTGGCGCCCAGACCGCGGTCGCGACGCCGGCGCTTTCGGCCGTACTTCTCGCAGACTGGGTCTCAGCGACTTCCTTGTCGTAGGCTGCCACGTCGATCTCGATCGAGGAACCCAGGTGGATCTGCGGCTCGGCTACGTAGCGATCAGGCAACTGACGGTTCAGATCCACGACGATCATCGCCGGCCACTGCCCGTGCAGACCATCCCACGACCTTCGATCCGCAAGCGGTGGCCGGAAATGGTCGCGTAAGGGCATGGCGAAAAGCTCCTGTGAATTGCCTTCCGGAGGGACCTTCTCGCCGGGATTCTGGACCGCCTTCTTGCGCGCCAGCCCCATGGAGCCTAAGCCGTTCGATTCTTCCGTCCCGGCCGCCGGTACGACGCCTCACACTCGTACCAGGGTCTCCTTCTCTTTGACCAAAGCGGGCTCCGCCGTCCGGAAGGGCTCGAGCACAAGGCGGATCTGCACGTCCCACTTGCCCGATTCGTCGGCCGTGACGTGCCAGTGAGGGATTACGGCCGACGACTGATAGACGCCCTCGAAACCGCTCTCGCTCTGGCTGACCGTCTCGATCGGGTGGCACCAGAGCCCGCCGGGCCGCGACCAGTCCAGTCCCACCGACAGGTCCAGCCACTGATCGACAAGCGCGACTCCCTCGGTGTGGGGCAGGTCGATCCGCGTGTCGAGCATGCCGTGCTTGAGCCCCTGCGAATCGACGTAATAGCGATCTTCCGCATGGCCGGCCATGGCGGCAAGGTTGAACTCGACGGCAAAATGCAGGCACACATCGCAGGGCAGCTCGGAAAGTTCGTATCGAACCAAGAGCGCTGCGGTGCCGGCAGCTAGCTCGATGGATTTCCTGATCCGCACGGGCTGGCCGTCGGCAAGGCCGGGCCGTTCCATCAGAAGGGCCACACGCCGCGGCTCGCGCGCAACCCGCGCCAGGTAGGTCCCGGTCACGAAATCGCCCCGTTCGATGTCCCGGCAGGCGGTCAGGTCATCGTGGCTCACATCGATCGGATAGAAGTGATCGACCAGCGCCTTGCGCGGGTACCGGTCGTAAACGAGCAAGCGATCGAGCCCGGGATGCTTGAGCACGACGCGGTCGTGAATGCTCGCGGGGTTCTCGCTGCTGGTGGCCTTGTTGCCCTCGGAATGGACGGCATCCAGGATGGTTCGATGATAGGCTTCGGGCTGGCGGTCGAGCGTCGCCAGGACGTTGACCCCCGCCTGCCGCGCGTCCAGCTCGTAGAGGTGTCCACCCAGGGCCGGACGCACCAGCGCGATCAGACCGTCGCTCTCGAGCTTCACTTCCTGGCGGGCGTCGAGATTAAAATCACTCACTTCGAGGCTGACGCGAGGGCCGGTCTTCCCTTCGGCTTCGTCCAGGGCATTGTGAGCGGCGATCAGGCTGTGGTAAACCGCATTGCGCAGATGGGGTAGATAAAGCCCGCCGAAGGCGCCATGCCAGTAAGGGCAATTGCACTGGCCGCGGTACAGCTCGCGTCGCGCCACCTCGAGATAGTCGGGATCGACGTCCTCCCGGGTGGCGGCCGCGGCCAGGCGGCGCGAGATTGCGAGCATGCGCGTGTACATCTCGTCGCTCTCGGGATAGCGGGCCTTGAAGTTTCGCCAGTACCCGCCTGCGCGAAAGAAGGGCTCGATCCGGGTCCGCCCCGGGTCGGCCGCGAGCTCCTTTTTGGCTTGCTCGTACTTCTGGTGCTCGCTAGGGGGCAGAACCCACTCGGTCATCTCGCGATACGACCCGTCAGGCACGTACAGCTTGCCCAGAGGCAGCGTGGCGTCCACGGCCCGCGCCAGGGTCGTCACTTCAAGCCAGTCGCGGTTGGCCAGGATCATGTCGCAAAAGTGCTTGAGCCAGCCGCGGTTATAAACGTGGTCATAGGTGTCGGGCCAGGTGCCGAACTTCTCGCCGTCGTCGGCGAAGACGACCGTCGAGCCCGGCCGCCGCTGGGCCAACCGGCGGAGAAATTCGTAGGTGGCATGCGGTTCCTGGAAGGGAATCGTGTACCGGAGGGTCTCCGAGCCGGGGAAGAGCTTCAGCAGCCGGCCCCCGTCCTCTGTCAGATAATAGCCGAACAGGTCATCACCGGCGACGCCGGCGCGCTGGAAGTGAAAATCATCGAGGATCGTGTACTCCATGCCCGCCTCGGCGATGTCCGAAACCAGGTGCTGCTCCCAGACGCGCTCGGGCACCCACATGCCCCGGACCCGAGTGGGAAAGATGTTCTGAAGATAGGCGGTGTAATCGCGGATCTGACCCACCCGGTCCTGGCGCGGGATCATGGTCATGATCGGCTCGAAGAAACCGCCGCCTAAGATCTCGACCCGGCCCGCTTCCACCATGCCCCGGACGCGGGCGATGTACTCGGGATGGCGCAGGACCATCCACTCGAGCAGCGGACCGGAAGTGTGCAGGGCAAAAGGGATCTCGGGGTAGTTCGCGAGCACCTCGAGAAAGGGTGCGTAGCTATCGCGGAACGCAGCCTCGAACACACCGTCGAAGTTGCCCACCGGCTGGTGGTTGTGCAGAGCAAGGATCAGTCGCACGGTGGACATGAAGAAGCCTCATAAAAACACAGCCCCTCCTCAGGAAAGAATTGGGCAACCTCGTGCCCGATCTGCTGGCGTAGGGGCATTATCCATCATTGTGTCCAAACCCGGCGCTGGGCCCAAGGCCGGTTTCGAGACCGGTTGGCGATGTTGACCGGTTGATTGGACCACGTAAGTCATGCCTATTCTAGAAGGTGGATGCATCTGAGTCGACTTTTCCTCGTGAGTGCATCTTACGCACCGTGCTGACCATGAAGACAGATGGTTAGGATGATGCAAGGCATGCATCATGGGCATGTAACGACCGATCAGGCTGCCCAAACAACACGCCAGTTCGATAAGCTGAATCGAAGCAGCGCACTTTGCTGGAGCCGTGAATCGACCTAGTTGTCTGCGAGCGCCCAGTTATGAATCGGTCGGAGATCGAGAAACTACTCAACGATATTGAGTCCGATCGCGTGGAAAAAACGCAGTCGCTGGCCGACATGGACAAGTTCGGCGAGGCGATCTGTGCTTTCTCGAATGACTTGCCCGCTCATGGAAAGCCTGGATATCTCTTCGTGGGTGCCACTTCAGATGGGAAACCAAGCGGACTAGTCATCACGGACGAGGTCCTTCAGCGACTCGCGTCGATTCGCTCGGACGGGAACATTCAGCCCCTTCCGGTCATGAACGTTGAAAAACTAGCGCTGGACGCAGGCGAAATTGCTGTCGTTGAAGTCTTCCCCGCAGAGCTTCCTCCCGTCCGGTACAAGGGTCGGATTTGCATCCGCGTAGGTCCCCGCCGCGCGCAGGCGACGGGTGCGGAAGAACGAATTCTTTCGGAGCGTCGGGTCGACCGCGGGCGAACCTGGGACGCTCGGGCCTGCCCTCTGGCGACGCTCCTGGATCTGGCTCTCGACCGATTTGCTCTAACTTACAGGCCCAATGCCGTTTCATTCGATGTCGTCGAAGAAAACGATCGCCCACTCGAGGTTCAACTCGCCTCATTGCGTTTCTTTGACTTAAAGGCTCAGTCTCCCACAAATGCGGGAGTGCTCCTGCTTGGGAAGGATCCTCTATCGATCTTTCCCGGTGCCTACGTACAATATGTTCAGTATGCCGGGGACTCTCAAGCGGACGAGGTGTTGCAGGAGCGTCGCATCGTTGGCGATCTTCTGGACATACTCCGTGACTTGAATCGGCTCGCACTGGAGGTCGCTGAAGAGCGGCCGACCGAACAGTCCAGCCTTCGAGAGGTTTCCCTCTTCGACTATCCGCCGCTTGCCCTACGCGAATTGCTGATGAACGCCGCGATACATCGGAACTACGAGGGTTCGACGACGCCCATTCTTGTCAACCACTATGCGGATCGCATCGAGATTCAGAATCCAGGAGGGTTGTACGGAGACTTGACACCGGAGCAGTTTCCGCGCGGAACGGCCTATCGAAACCCGGTTCTCGCCGAGGCGGCCAAGGTACTGGGGTTCGTCAACAGGTTTGGAAGAGGTATCAGCGTCGCACAGAAGGCCCTCGAGCGGAACGGTTCACCTCCCGCCGAGTTCTCGCTCGAACTCAACTTCTTCCTTGTGATAGTCAGGAGGCGGCCATGAAGACGCTGGCTTTCTTCAATAACAAGGGAGGAGTCGGCAAGACCTCGCTCGCCTATCACCTGGCCTGGATGTTTGCCGAACTCGGACTGAAGGTCGTGGCGATCGATCTTGATCCTCAGTCGAATCTGACCTCATCGTTTCTCGAGGATGAAGACCTGGAGAACTTGTGGGAGTCTGAGAATTCGAAACGGACTATCTTGGGCCTGATCCAACCGCTACTGGACCGCTTGGGCGACATCAACGAACCAGAGCCGATTGAAGTCCACGAACGTATCCACCTGGTCCCAGGCGATCTCGGGCTGAGTCTCTTCGAAGACCGGCTTGCTGAGACCTGGGGCAAGTGCCTCGACGACAATCAGGCAAACGCCGCCGACGCATTCAGGGTCACGACGGCGTTCTATCGAATCATGGAGCGGGCCGCCCGCCGACGCAACGCCAATGTCGTGCTCATCGACGTCGGACCAAACCTCGGGGCGATCAACCGCGCGGCTCTTGTTTCCTCGGATCACGTGGTGATTCCATTAGCCGCCGATCTTTTCTCGCTTCAGGGGTTGCGCAATCTCGGTCCGACATTACGATCCTGGAGGAAAGGATGGCAAACAAGAAAGGCGCACGCCGGTAGTTTACGTGGCCTTAGCTTGCCGTTTCCAGGTGGAGAAATGGAACCCGCGGGATACGTGGTCATGCAACCGTCGCTTCGCGAACGATACCCGGTCAGGGCGTATCGACGCTGGATCGAGCGGATACCGGAGTCTTACAGAACCGACGTCCTGGATGAAAGGAGCTTCGAAGCGATACCTGACCCTGACCCGTACGCGCTGGCCATCCTCAAGAACTATCGAAGCCTCGCGCCGATGGCGCAGGAAGCGCGCAAACCCATGTTTGCTCTTAAGCCGGCCGACGGTGCAATTGGGGGCCACGTTGGCGCGGTGAAGGACTGCTACAATGTAACGCGACGGATTGCGCTGCGACTCTCCCAGATCTGCTCTTTGCCCCCCGCCCGCCAGAGCGGTCGCATCTGAAGCCGCCCGAGGTCGCAAGCCGGGCGATTCATCTCCCGGATGGCGGCCGAGGAGCGAAAGCGACACCACAGGCGAAGCCAATATGGTGCCGCTGTCGTCCGCCTGGCCGTATTGCCCCAACGACCCCAGCGGCTCCGATCAGAAAACACTGGCAGCCGGGGTTTGTGCGCGGCCCGCGACTGCGCGATCGAAGAGGGGTAAGGCGGGAGGGCGAGGACCCACTTCTACCTCACGCAGGAAGGCCGCCGCGTCTTCGGGGAGAACCGGGTTGATGTAGAACCCCGAACCCCACTCGAAGCCCGCGACCTTAGTCAGCCGGGGAATCACCTCGATATGCCAATGGTAATGCGGCAGCTCGGGATGGTCAAAGGGGGCCGTGTGGATGATGTAGTTATAGGACGGGTTGTCCAGCGCCAGTTCCAGCTTGCCCAGGACCTGATGCAGGACATGGCCCAGGTCATCAACACCCGGCTTGGGGATGTTCTCGAAGTGGCTGGTGTGGTTCTTGGGAACGATCCAGGTCTCAAACGGAAACCGGCTGGCGTAGGGGCAGAACGCGGTGAAGTGCGTCGAATCCAGGACGATCCGCTTAGAGACGGTCAGCTCCTGCTGGTTTATGTCGCAGAAGATGCAGCGACCGCGATAGTTGTAAAACTCCAGAGCGCCGGTCATCTCTTCCCAAACCGAGATGGGCACGATGGGAGTCACGATGAGCTGGCTGTGCGTGTGGTCGAGGCTGGCTCCGCCCCCCTCGCCCATGTTCTTGAAGATCATACCGTAGACCAAGCGCGTGTCTTTCTTGAGGTCGACGAGCCGGTCGCGATAGACCCAGAGGACCTCCCGGATGTTGTCCTCGGCAAGAGTCGCCATGCTGGTGTGGTGGCGGGGGGTTTCGATGATCACCTCGTGGGCGCCGATGCCGGCCATCAGGTCGTAGATGCCGTCGCCTCGCTTGTTGAGGTTGCCCTCGATCTTCAGAGCGGGGAAACGGTTGGGCACGACCCTGATGCGCCAGCCCGGACCGTTGGGCCGGGAGCCGAAGTCGCGATAGGCGATGATCTCCGGCGGCGTCTTGTCTTCCTGGCCCTCGCAGAATGGGCAGACCCGCGGTTCGCCGGGGTTACGGCCCTCGGACCGGAGGTGGTGCGGCCGCTTGGCCCGCTCGTTCGCGATGATCACCCACCGGCCAACGATTGGATCTTTTCTCAGCTCAGGCATAATTGGGACTTCCCTTTCCGGCGAGTCCGGTGGTCTCTCGCCTCAGACCTGCCACATGATTCTCTCGAAATCCGCACTCGGGACGGTAACTTCAAAGATTCCCTCCCTGGGGGCCCGATCCAGGCTGGCCTCGCCCTTGAGCAGCTCGATGTAGAACCGGATGGGATCACCGGGTCGGGTGCCCAGTCGGTCAAACGGCACGGCCAGCTCGAGAATCGCCCCGGTCGCCACGGAGACGGTTGTTCCGTTGGCCAGGGGCTTGCCCGCATGGTTGAGATAGGCCACGGGATGGTGGACCGCCGGCTGCACGACCACGATCTCGCGCTCGGCGGGATCGACGAATCCCACGCGCAAACGATCGATCTCGGCCAGCCGGTCTGCGGCCGGTCCCCCTTCGGTGTCGATCCGCAGCAGGAACCGCCGCTCGTCGAAACCGAACCAGAGGCAGTGGAGCAGTCCCTTGGTCACCAGCGTCATGGTGCCCCGGTCGTTGCCGCAGAAGTAGCGGGCCGCGTCGATCCACTCGAAGTAGGTTGCCCGCCCATCGATCTTCGCGTTCAAGAAGCTGGAGGGCTGATCGTTCATGGGCCGGTGGCTACCGGCCTGCGAGATCGGGGTGAAGAGCTGGCCAGGAGGATCGCAGCCTAAGAGCGAGTAGACATTCCGCAGGTGCTTGCGGAAAAGGTGGTCGAAGAGGCCGTCCTGGGCGCTGGAATGGTCGTCGCCGTACCACCAGAACCAGTCGGAGCCCTCGGCGATGTAGATCTCTTCCCAGGCGCGGGCCACAACCGCCGGGTCGTGCCGGCCGGATCGCTCCTCGGCCACCAGAAACTGGCGAGTGGCGTGGAGGGCGTCCCAGCCCCGGTTGTCCTCGGGATGGCCGATCCAGATGGCGAAGTTGTGGCTGATCCAGCTGCCGGCAAAGAGCCGGGGCAAGGTATCGTGCGGCGGGTTCTCGCGGATGAAATCACCGGCCTTCACGGACCGGATCCGGCCGTCCCGCGCCACGCCATGGTAGAGCGAGCGGAGAAACGAGACACCGCCGTCGGGGTAATATTCCCAGCAGTTCTCGCCGTCGAGAATGACCGAGATCAAGGTCGCCGGGTTGTGCCGGCAGGCGTCGCCTATGGCGTGCAGCTTGCCCAGAAAATCTCCAGCGGCGATGTGTCCGGGGCTGCGTTGATAGTGGAAGCCGACCTGGTCCGACATGGAATGATCGCGGAAGATGAGCCCCAGCTCCGCATCGCCTTCGCGCGCCTTCCAGGCCCGGTACAGCAGCTCGGGATGGCGGACGTACCCTCGGCCGTCCCGGCCGACCTTGCCATGGGTGGAACAGCCCAGGATTTCCTCGTCGGTGGCGATCCATTCGATGCCATGGCGGGCCAGCAGTGGGATGAGCGCCTGGCAGACCGATCCCTCGCTGGGCCACATTCCCCGCGGCGCCTGGCCAAAGCGGCGGATGTGACTTTCCACGGCTCGGCGAACGTGGACCTCAGCGTCTTCGGGATAACCCTCTCGATAGGCCGGCAGGGCGACGTCGGGCATCGCCTCCCGGGCTGTTTTCTTGTCCAAGAGGAGGGGCAAGATCGGGTGGTAATAGGGGGTCGTGGTCAGCTCGATCTGCCCACGCTCGGCCAGCTCGCGGTGCAGCGGAATCACGCGGGCCAAAAGCGCGCGCTGCTTGTCCAGAAGCCACTGCTTCTCGTCCTCGGTGTAAAACCTCCCCTTGGCCTTGAACTCGGCGAGCTCGGGATCCTTCTCGAAGAGCAGGGGGTGAAACCACGCCAGGTTCGACCAGACCTGGAGATCGCGCAGATCTCGAGGGCGAAACCGGCTGAGAGCCTGGTCGGCCGGTCCGGCCCAGTAGGCGCGGAGCATGTAAAGCTCGAAGTACCGCGAGTGGGGCCGGATCATGGAGTCGACGAACGCCATGAAGAAGTTGTCCAGCAGGAAGCAAGCATCGTCGTGATCCAGACCATCCGCGGGCCTGCGTGAGGCGCTTAAATGGGTGTCGGTCGCACCAGAAACGTAGGCTTCGAGCTGGGTAAGCAAGCTCGGAACCAAGTTGATGGTGCAGTGAAACTCGGGGACTTCTTCCAGATGAAGCGCCATCCCGAGGTAATCCTTGGTGGCGTGGAGCCGGACCCATGGCATTGGGTTTTCTCCGGCCACGTCGTCGGGATAGTAGGGTTGATGCTGATGCCACATCAGGGCCAAGGATACTGATGCCATTTATTCGCTCTGTGGCTCGAGGGACGGAAGCTATGCCGGTCATTCCGACAGTCCGTTACTCGGAATTAGCTCGGAACATCGAGCCGCGAACTTAAAACGTTCTGACACGGGGCCCCATCGTCTACCAGCTTCGGCTACCGGTTACGCCGCCAGGGGATGAATACGACGGATAATCTCCGCGTAAAGGGCGGCGTAATCGCTGGCGCTGCGATTCCAGCTCCAGTCGGACTCCATTCCATTGCGGATGAGCTGTTCCCAGATCGAACGCTGAGGCCAGGTCACCAGGGCGACTTCGATGGCTCTCCAGAGGGCCCCTGCGGTCGGTTCCCGGAAGACAAAGCCGTTGGCAATGCCTTCGCCGAGGGTCCACGGGTCCAGGTTCACCACGGTGTCCGCCAGGCCCCCGGTCGCCCGCACCAGCGGAACCGTTCCGTGAGCCAGGCTGTAAAGTTGATTCAGCCCGCAAGGCTCAAACAAGCTGGGCATGAGAAAAACATCGGCCCCGGCTTCGATCTGGTGCGCCAGCTCATCGCTGAACCCAAGATGGACGAAAAGTCGCTCGCGGTGCCGGCGCGCCAGTTCCGAGAGCATCTGGTGATACGTCGGGTGTCCCGTGCCCAGAACAACTAACTGCACGTCCTCGGCAAGCAGCCGATCCGCAATCTTGCTCAGCAAGTACCAGCCCTTCTGGTGGTCCAGCCTGCCAATCTGGGCAAAAAGAGGGGTCTCGCGACGAAGGGGAAAGCCAGCTCGCCCTTGCAACCACGCTTTGCAACAGGCTTTTCCTTCGCGGAACGTCGAGACGTCATAGCAGCATGCGAGCATCGGCTCATGTGCCGGACTCCACTCCTGGGTATCAATTCCGTTGACGATGCCTCGCAGGTCCGCTCGACGTTCCCGCAAGAGGCCATCGAGCCCGCAGCCCAATTCTGGCGTCTGAATTTCCTGAGCGTAGGTCGGGCTCACGGTGCTAAGCATGTCGGCGAAGACCAGTCCCGCCTTCATGAAGCTCAACCGGCCATGAAACTCGAGCCCCTTGGGGTTGAAGAGACTTCCGTCCAGTCCCAGAAGCGCCATGTCGGCCGGCCGGAAGAGGCCGGGGTAGGCCAGGTTGTGGATCGTCATGAGCGTGCCGGCCTTTGCCAGCCCGGTGACACCGCGATAGAGGGTCCTGAGGTACGCAGGGATCAGCCCGGTCTGCCAGTCGTTGCAGTGAATGATGTCGGGCCGAAGGCCAAGCAGCGAGATCGCTTCGAGCACGGCGCGGTTGAAAAATGCAAATCTTTCGCAGTTGTCCGCGTAATCCTTGCCCCCCTCCTGGTAGAGCTCGGCTCGATCGAAATAGGCAGGGCGGTCGACGAGATAAACCGAGACGTCTGACCCAGGCAGCCCGGTCTCGTGGACGTGAGCGTCCAGCCGTCGCGAACCGACGTGCACCTGGATATCCACACCGGAGCCCACCAGCTCGGGCTTGGCCTGCCAAACGCGGCGATGACAGGGCAAGAACACGCTGACACTGTGACCCAGACTCTCCAAGGCGCGTGGAAGCGCTCCGGCAACGTCGGCCAATCCTCCCGTCTTGGCGAAGGGAACAGCCTCCGACGCCACGTAAACGATGTTCATCCGACAATACCCTCCTCCCACGCGTGGATTATTCCGCAGGCGGCGCGGTGAACCGGGTGCGCAGCTCGGATTGAGCATACAGGAAATGCGGCTCGCAGTTCCGAAGCAGCCGCTTTAGCATTGTCCACGAATTGACCGCTCGTGCACGCGGTTTTCCGCGGCTTTTTCCTCGAGCGGACGGCCTTTCGCCGGGGCCACATCGAACCGTACCGGAAGGACGAGTCCTTTGGGTAGCCGAAGCGCTCGCGGCGGCACTTGGGAGCGCGAGGGCATTGTCTTCCGGAGGGCTTCATCTTCCGGAGGGCTTCGTCTTCCGAAGATTTCCTCTCCCGAGGTCAACTTGGCCGGCGGTCCAGCCACGGGCTGGCTCAGCGGTTCCGGCCAGGCCGCAGCGGGGCCGATGGCCGATCGCTCCTCTGGCCGCTACCATTGGGCCTCGCCGCGACGCTGGCCTCGGTGAATCCCTCGTTGGATTCAACCTTCCCGCGGGGGCGGGCGGCCGACGGATCACGGTCTTCCCGCGTATTGGGTTCGGAGGCGGGAGCCGGTTGCCGCGACTCTTGAATCAGAGCGCGGGCTTCCGCGACCGCTTGACGCACTTGGTCCGCGTTCCACTGGACCATCCGGGCGGGGAAGTCCTGGCCTTTTGCCCAGTCGCTAATCGTCTTGAGCAGCCCGTAGCCGTGCTTCTCATCCTGCTGTTTGATCCAGGCGAACAGGCCCTTGCCGGTCTGCGGTCCATCCTGCGCATCGGCGGCCGGGCGCGAAGCCGCCACGTCGGCGACGGCGGGACGGATATCCCGAGACGTCCGCGGATCAGCCTCGCCAGAAAGGTCGACTGGGGCGGCTGGTTCGTGTGTCTGGTCCTGGACGAAGCGGGGCACGCCGTCGCGGTAGAGATAGCGGCCGATGCCGAACTTGACGGCCGCTCGCTTGAAGGCGTCGGAGAAGCCGCTCTTGTCGTCATCACCCGAATCCGGCATGCCGGCGTAACCCCCGGCGTCCGACTTGGTCAGCGTGGTGCCATCCGGCAATCGGATGGTCAGCCGGCAGATGACCGAGTTCTCCAAAGGCATGTATTCGTCCCACCAGTTGGCCGGACCAACCGCGTCGTCAAGCCGGTTCATCACGGTTCGGGCCGTGATGTAATGAAGTTGCCGCCCGGCCTGCTGGCGAACCCGGACTTCCTCATGGCCAAAGGGCGCGGCAAGCGCCGCGAACAGCTCGAGATGTTGATCCATGTGACTCTCGTGGCTCGAGGAAAATGCGAAGAGAGGAGTGGGAGGCACCTCTGGCCAGCGGCCTTTCCCGCCCGAGTCACCTCCCTACGGGCGAATCTGGTGGAGTCCAAGGTACCGGAAAGGTCGCGGTTCGGCACCGAATCGTTCGATCAAGAAGAAATGGTGAGCAAAAAATGTGCCGGTGTGAGATCGAAAAAAAGCCCGGTCGCGGGCCTGCGCTCCGGACTGGGCTCTGGGTGACCCATCGGCTTTTTCCTCGAGCGGACGGCCTTTCGCCCGGGCTACATCGAACCGTACCGGAAGGATGGGCTCTTTGGGAAGCCGATGCTCTCGCGGCGGCACATTGGTAGCGCGAGGGCTTTGTCTTCCGGAGGGCTTCGTCTTCCGAAGGTTTCCTCTCCCGAGGTCAACTTGGCCGGCGGTCCAGCCACGGGCAGGCTCGGCGGCCGGTCGGGTTGTGAGCGATCCCGTCAGCCTGCGCGACCTGCCGGCCACGTTTGTCGACCTGCTTGGATTTGCCCAGGGCTCGCCGTTTCCGGGGAAGTCTCTGGCTCGTTACTGGCAGGCCGGATCGGGGGAGAACGGCCCTTCTTCGTCACCCGCCTACTCCGAGGTCGTCCTCCGCGACAAGGTGTCGAAAAACCCAATCGTGCTCCTGCCTGGCGCGGGCCCATGCAGTCGCTCGTTGCCGACGGTAAGGCATACATACGCAATGCCGACGGCCGGGCGGAGTTTCATGACATCATGACCGACGCGGCGGAGCTGCATGACCTGGCTGGATCGGCCGACGCGCCGACTCTGCTCCGGCTCCGGGAGACCGTCAAGTCTCTGTTCGATGAGACGCGGCCGAAGTGAACAGGTCGCCGGATTGCTCTCCGATAAGGAGAGCCTGCGCCTTCCGGCTGCTCACTTGCGAGCTCTCATTGCTCCGGCGATCCAGGGGTGACGGTGTCTTTGTCGCGCAAAAGCCGCTCAAGGGTGGTCCGGAACTCATCGAGGATCGGCCGCGATTGCGGTCGTCCGGAGAGGTCGCGTGCTTGGACAGGATCCGATTCGACGTCGAAGAGCTCCTCAAGCCCGTCGCCGCTCTTGATATAGACCTGGTTCCCTGAGGCAACGGCCTTCATCGGACCGCGAAACACCGGCGATCGGCCCTGGTTGGGCGCACTCTTCACCGGGGCGTCGACCTCGCTGAGCGAGGGCTCGGGACGAGGAAGCGCGTCGGCAGTCCAGTATCGAGCGAGCGACCGCCCAGGAAATGGCGAGTCTCCCAGGCCGGACAGGTCGGCGACGGTGGCCGCCAGATCGCGGAGGCTGACCTGGGAGGCGACGGTCTGCCCCGCGTGTGCTCCACCCGGAAGAAAGATCAGCAGCGGGACGTGGATCTCCGCGTCGTAGAGGCTGCTGGCATGTCCGTAGAGCTGGTGCTCGCCCAGATGTTCCCCGTGATCGGCTGTGACAATCACCAGGGTGTTGTCCAGCCGGCCGACCCGCTCCAGATCGTCGAAGAGCAGGCCGAGATGCTCGTCGAGGTAGGCGATTCCGTCATCGTAGGCGTCGAGAGCAAACTGGATTTGTCTCGATGTAAGCTTCTTCTTGTCCCAGATGAACCATCGGTCCAGGATCGCCATGTCGGCGGCCGAGCCAGCCACGCCGCTGAAGCGCCGCGTGAAATCCGCCGGTGGGATGTAGGGGTCGTGAGCATCATACAGGTTCAGGAAGGCGAAGAATGGCCGATCTCCCTGTCGGAGTACCCAGGCGAGCATGTCGCGGCGGATTGCCGCCGCGTCCTTGCGGTGATAATCGTTGGGATTTCCCCGGGCTCTTCGCTCGGGAGGAAAGGTCACCGGGAGAATCACCCGCTGGCCGAGTGCCGACGTCCAGAGCACATCAGCAAGCGACAGTACGTGGTCTTCGAAGTGAGCAAACCCGCGACCAAGCCCGGTCTCGATGCCGCAGTAAGTAGCATTGGCGACAAAGCCGGCCGTGGCATAACCCTGCGCGGCGAAAGACTCGGCGAGCGTTCGGTGCGTTCCATCGAGCGGCCGGTTGATGCCGGTCGAAAGCTCGTGGGGCCAGCGGCCGGTCATCATGCTGGCGTGCGACGGGAGCGTCCAGGGAGCCGTCGACCTTGCCTGCTCGAACGTCACGCCGCGCCGGGCGAGCCGCGACAGGTTCGGTGATGTCTGGCGGCTGTAGCCGTAGAGGCTGAGATGGTCGGCACGCACCGTGTCGAGCACCACCAGCAGAACGTTCGGGGCCTCCTGGCCTCGGGTGGGAGATCCAGGTGTGACGGCCGCGGCCCAGAGCTCGCGAGGCAGAGGCAGATGCTCACCCTGTGAGAAACCGCTCAGGATGACGACGACCAGACCCATCGCTGGCAAGGTGCGTCCCACCAGCCGCTGAAATGCGGAAAGATTCTCCTCGATTCTCCTCGTGAGCCTGAGGGCGGTCAGGAAGGCAATCGCCAGGCAGGCCAGGACGTGAAGCCACCGACAGGACAGGAGGAGCGTGAGGACGGCCAGGAACACGAGCGAGGCAATGGCCGGACGGACTCCCCGCCGTGGTGCCGCCTGCAGCCCCAGAGCCGCCACGATCCCGCAAAGTCCGAAGACCGCGAGATTGACCATGGGAATGGTCCACACGATGTGCCGGTTCATTCGGAACAAGCCCGGCGAGGGATCCGTCAGAGGCTTTTGGACGAGCGTCAGACCCAGCTCGGTCAGGCCCACGATCAGGCCGAACCAGAGCGAGATTCGCAGTGCGGCGAGCGCTTGCCCGGGAACTCCGATATCGTGACACGCGCGAGCTCGCCCCCGGCTTCGAGCGCGGCCAGCGAAAGCGCGGACGTTGGTCTGGACTGTCTGTGGATCGCTGGTCATCGTTTCTCCCAGATCGCGGCGACTTCGGCGTGCGCGCCGGTCTTTTCATGAGAACAGCGAACTTCCTTCCATGGCTGTCCCCCGGGGAACGCCCAGTACGTCGAGAATCGTCGGGGCCAGGTCGGCCAGGCCCGCGCCGAGCTGACGATAGGGCCGGTTCATAAACAGGACGCCGGGAACGAGCTCGGGATCAATAATATGATCGCCGCTCCACTTCTTGGTGTTGTCCTCGAAGTGGCCCTCCGGAGCCCCCCCCAGCGACGTGCCCCACGAGGCCCGATAGCCCCGCGCGAAGTCCACGAGCAGGTCGGGGGCCTCATCGACGAAGGGACCGGAGTAAACGGACTGGCGGGTTCGCACGCCGCGGATTGCGACCGTGCCGCGAGCCGTATCGACCAGGCCCGTCAGCCGCCTGCCGATGGCCGCCTTGAGCTCCTCGGCCGCCTCGGCCTTGACCGTGCCCTGCGCCTCCCGGCCTTCCAGGTTGAGATAGATGCCGCCCAGCCCAAGAGCGTAGGCGCTCGTTCTTGACCAGTCCACGTCGAGGAGAAAGTCCCGGCAGGCCTGACCGGGGCTCGCGCCGCCGCGCAAAGCGAGCAGACCTTCATCGAAGAGCAGTGTGTTCAAGTTGACACCGCGCTGGAAGCTGCCGAAGCCATGATCGCTGAGGACGATCATCAGGGTTTCACGGTCGGCGTATTGAAGCGCCTTGCCCACGATCTCGTCTCCCCGCCGGTACTGATCCTCGACGACCCGCGCATACTCAGGTTGGGGCATCCTGCCGCGATTGGCCGGGTGATCGGGCTCCCGGTAGCGCCAGAACAGATGTTGAACCCGATCGGGAGTGTCGAACAGGCAGTAGAAGAGACCTTCCTCGAACTGCTCCAGCTCGTGGAGCATCATGGCCTCGCGTTCCCGCCATGCCAGGTCGCACTGGTCGAGAAACGCGTCCTCGCCGATCCGCTCGTTGTTGATCCCGGTGTGGTCCTCGACCATCCCCGTGGTGTGGAATGTGCCGATGGAGCCGGCCAGCCGGCCGGCATAATCCTCCGGGTGGCTGATCGGAAACAGGGGTGCCTCGGCGTCGAAATTCACCGGCGAGGCATAGAGCTCGAAGGTCGGCGCGAGGCGAATCAGGTGAAACCGGACGAGTCCCCGGATCGACTGCAACATGCCTATCTTGAACCGCACTCGCAGCCAGTCGCTCCACTGCCCCTCACGGACCTCGAGCGCAGTCGGCGACCCGGCCGAGCGCACGGTCACGCGCCTCGAGGCCAGGTCGGGCTGGATCGTGAGGGCGAACCGAACGTCGGAACGGTCCTTGGGATGGCGCGGGCCGATCAGGTACGTCTCGATCGTCCCGTCGGCACCTGGGCAAACCCGGATCACGTTCTCGCTCTCGCGAGGAGACACGTCGTCTAACGACGTGTAGAAGGTGGGGGTGCCGAGGCCGCCCCGGAGGTCCGGCACACCCATACCCGAGAGCATCCTCCCGCGAAACACATCCGGCGGGTAGGTCACCGGGCACCGCAGGACCGTCGAACCGATTCCGGCGGCGCTAAGCACGTCCCAGACCGGTCTTCCCCGCCGCATGTTGACGGCCCTGGGTGGCAGGAACGCCCCCCGCGACTCGTAGCGGTTCAAGGCGAGGTCCGGCAGATAGGTCCGCGGATCGCGCCTGATGAAATCGAAGATCCCGTGGCCGCCCGGATTTGTCCCGGTGGCGAAGGTGGACCATGCCACGGGTGTTTGCGCGGGCGTTGTCGTCGCGACTCGGGAGAATCCGCCCTGCCTGCGGAGGCGATCGAGGTGGGGCAACTCACCCGCGGCGAGCATCGCCTCGACGACAGTCGGCTCAAGCCCGTCAAGCCCGATCACGATCACCTTCTTCAAGGCCGGATCCTCCCGGGGCTGGGTTGCCTTGGCGCAGACCGCTCTCTTCGCGAGTGCTCACTCCCTCGCTTCCCCTGCGTGAACGGCAGTCTCGGCCTCGATCACTCCGCTCCGCCGGCGCCCAACCGTGAAGTGAGGCGCGGGCGTTGCATTGTTGCGACTCACACCATACCAGGCAATCCGAACCCAGCCGACAGCGAATCGGAAGAGGGTCTTGCCAAACATCACGACCATGGCTGCGACTGTGGCGATGATGGATGTCACGGGCATGACCGTTTCCGGACCGAAATACGCGAAGAGCACGCACATTGCCTGCATCGCACGAGCCTCCCTGCAAGTGAGAATCGGAATGACCCCGCGGCGGTGGGAGCGGACCGACGTCTTCGTCCAACCACGCCAGGGACCAGAACCAACCGCGGGAACGTCACAGAATTGAACCGAGAAGTGTTTCGCCCGCAGGTTCCAGGAGGAAGCCCGCGCGGGCTTTCAAGCCACGGGGAAGAACCGTGAGACTGTTGGCGAGTGAAAATGATTGTCCGAATGCGACAGGCATCGGGGGCGGTGATTCAGCAGGTCCAGCGGCAGAGTGAGTGGATCAGCGAATGATGCTTCCCGGTGGCGTGGAAGAATTCCGCCAGGGTGAGCCAGCCAGATCGAATTGGTGGGCTGACGGGCTCGCAGGTGAAGCGCGCCCGTCTGTGAGGATCTCCGGCTGCATCTCTGGCAAGCTGGGTTGCCGTGGAGAACGACGCGAGGCACACCTCGTCGGGCTCGTTGCACTCGAAGGGAGCCGATTCATCGGGCAGAGGCGCTGTCTCGGTGCGCAGGGGACGTTGGCGACAATCCAGGAAGCAGACTGCCCTCGTCACGCCGCGCTCTACGGCTGGCTCGACCATCTGGAGGAGTCTGGTGGACGCGAGGTTCGCGAGGTCTGGAGTGAGACCCTGGATCGTCTCCGCGATCAGCAGAAGGATCAGGCAGAATGATTGGAAGATCTGCCTCCTACGCATGCAAACACCCTCGTCCCTGACAGGTACGGCACCGATGGAGACAGGCGTCGTGCCGATTGATCGTTCTCCCTCTCCTGTAAAGCGACAATCACCCGAAGTCTGGCCCCTACTTTCTCGCGCTCGCCATGTGGTTCGGGCCTAGGCGATGTAGCCCAGGCCGCTCAGCCGTGCTCGAATGATCTCTTCTTCATCGGGATGCCGCGACAGGCTGACTCCCGCGGTCGCGAGCTGGCCGGCAGCGAGCGACCACCCTTGCATGGCCGGCGGGACGTCATAGCCGCCCAGCTCCAGTAGTGTCGGAACGATGTCCAGAAGATGGGCTCCCTCGATGGGCCCCTGGAGGGGACTGTTCAACCCGGCCAGGACGAACGCCCCATGCTGGGCGTGATTGCAGTCATCGGGACCGGTGTCGTTCTCCCGCACATGAATGGTCGGATAGCCCACGCCGCCTATCGACCGCCATGCAAGCCCCCCGAAGTGGACGATCAGGTCGGGAGCCACGTTGCGGACGTTTCTGTAGACCTCCTCGGGCCTGAAGACCAGCGTCCCCAGCGATTTCCCGAGGGGATCGACGGTAGCCTCAAACCGTTCCTTGATCTCGTCGCGGAAGCGCTCGTAATCCTGGAGATCGATCAGTCCTCGAGGCTCACGGCCGCGCACGTTGAAGAAGACGCGGGCGTAATAGCCTCCCTCGCTCCAGACCCGGGTCCGGTCCCAGTCCACGTCGAGCTTGGCGAAGGGAGTGATCTCTTCGGGATAGTGATTGACCACCAAGAGCCCCTCACGGATCAGCCACTCGTTGACGCAGAAGCCCCCATCCAGCTTGCGGGCGCCATGGTCAGAGACCACGAGCACGAGCGTATCCTCGTCCAGGATCTCCAGCAGGCTGCCGATCTGCTCGTCGAGATAGTGATAGTAGTCGCGGATGACGTCGCAGTAGGGACTGTCGGGCTTGTGCAGTACATGCTCGGGGTCATGGTACTTCCAGAACCCGTGCTGGAGGCGGTCCAGACCGATCTCGACCAGGTGGAGATAATCCCAATCAGCGTTCCTGATGAGCTGGCGCACCACGGCGAACTGCTTGCGGCTCATCGCGTAAATCTCGTCCTTGAGCCACGACTTGTTGTGCGTCCGGAAGTTCTTGACGTCGACCGGATACGGGCCGACCAGCTCGGTGATTTCCCGGCCGATCTCGGCTGGATGCGTGAAGACGTTGCGCGTGGTGTCAGGAGTCAGGAAACACCCAACCGAGATTCCATTGAGCTTGCGGGGAGGATAGCAGGGAGGCACCCCGACGATGACCGACTTCTTCCCTTCGCGCGCAATCTGGTCCCAGATCGCCAGGGCATCGATCGAACGGGAATTGACGATTCCCAGGCCATCATAGGAGTGATCGACGCGGTTGCGGAATCCGTAAACCCCGAGTGACCCGGGGTCCTGGCTGGTTGCCATGCACATCCAAGCTGGCACGGTGATCGGAGGGACGATGCTCTCAAGGCGGCCGTAACATCCTCCATCCATCAGGCGACGGATGTTCTCCAGCCGCTCATCCCCCAGGAGTAGCTCCGGGGCCGCGCAGTCCAGACCAATCACGAGGATTCTCATGTGAGAGCAAACCGCCTTCCTTGGCCAGGCTGGGAAACGCATCCATGCTAGCTAGTGGCCCCAAAGCTGGACCTACTACGCTTGAAGATCGGCTCAGGAAGCGCCAGCTCTTGAGCCTGACCGACGGTCTTCCTCGACTGGACCCGGCGCATGCGATGTGAATCGCGAAGCCCAGTGAACCGGACGGGATCTCTCGCGTCAAGCCGAGCTAGTTCTCGCAAGACGTCGCGGGCCTGCGCTCCGGACTGGGCTCTGGGTAACCAATATTTCGTTACTAGCAGCCGACTGCCTGGCTTCAAGCTTGCGGTTCGCGAAAATCGAGGGCCAGAGAGCGAGCCTCACGCCGGCAAGGGCGAGGGCAGGCTGGCTTTGGGCTGGGCCGCGATCATCGCGCTGGGAACGGTCGAATCCCGGGCCGCAAATTTGGCGTTGACCTTGAAGTCGTACCTCCAGAGGATCAGCAGCATGAGCAAGCAAGCCAGTAAGATAGCCCCCAGGGCCACGCCTAGCATGGCGACGAAGATATCGCTTTTGGGAGCCTGAACGAGCACACCGGGCCGGCGAGCCGGGGCCGCTGGCCGAACGGCCGGAGTTGCTGCGCTAGATCCGCGGCTTGATCGTAGACGAGACAAGGTCGCCCTCCTTTATCTTCTTACCCTGGTAGGTTGTCCCGTTGACCCGCCCCACCGACTGGTTGACGTCGACATTGATGATCGTGATCTTGCCCAGGTACTCGGGCCGGGGCGTCGTTCGCATCAAGAACAGCTCATGCCCTTCGAGTAGGCCGTCGTTGGAGCCGATGCTGATGACCACCCGGCGGTTCGAGGGATCCACCTGCACGACCTCGCCCGTGACCGGCGGCGGGCTCTCCTTGCCCTTAATCTGGCTGATGTCGTCGGAGAGCCCGTTCTGACGCAGCAGGGCCGAGAACTTGGCGACGCGCTCACGGAGGTCGGTGTTGTTCTTCGTGGCCGTTTCGAGGAAGCGCTCGAGCTCACGGATCCGGTCGTTCAGCTCGGCCTGTTTGAGCTTGAAATCATTGGCCTGCTTCTCGACGGCCGCCTTCTTCTCGCGCAGGTCGAAGGTTTCCTTGCGGCGGCTCTCAGCCTCGACAAGCGCCGTATTGGCGTTCATCTGGGCCTTCTGCACTTCATTGCGCGCCTGGCTGATCTGCTGCTCGACACTGGCAATCTGCGCGTCCTGGCGCTGGATTTGACCGCTTAAGTCCTTGGCCAGTGCCTCGTACTTACCCTTCTCGTTCTCCAGATCTTTCTGCGCGGCCCCAACGGCGGCCTGGGCGTCGTTGAGCTTGGTTGTGAGCTGGCTGACCTTCGTCTTCTGCTCTTCGGCGGCGGTTCTCCAGTTTCTCGAGGTCTGGAAGACCACGGTGGAAATCCCCAGGAAGATGAGCGAGAAGGCCATGATGACAATGACGAGGATCTTACCTACGTAGGTCATGGTCCCATCCTACCATTCGAGTAAAACGGCCGGTTGCCCCCCTTCGCGGCGTCGTGGCCTAAGCGACGAAGAGATGGGGCTTGGACCGTGTGTGTTCCCGGAGATGAGGCGGGCTCGCTCGAGATGACCCCGCAAGGTCAACAACCCTTTTTCAAATGTAACGCTGCCTGACTTCCAGCAGCAAGCCGCTTCCAGCTCAGGACGTGGAACAACCGGCGCGAAAGACGCCTTTCACGTCGAAGCAGGCTCGAGCTTGCCAAAATTTACCCCACGCCCGGGGTCGAGGCAAGCTGCCCAGTTAAGAGATTCCCCCCAAACCCCAAGTTTTCAGTCCCGTACGTCCCAAGTTTTCTGGATTTCGACCGGATCGATCCGTTTCCCTTATTGCGAAGCCGCCGATCCGTTTCCCTTATTGCGAAGCCGCCGATCCGTTTCCCTCCCAACCGGTTCCGTTGGTTTCGTGCGGGCTTGGCTTGTCCTGCGGCAGCGTCGGGACGTAATTGCGCCGGATCGAGTAGAAGAAAACGGGAGTGAGAAAGATGCCGAAGAACGTGACGCCCAGCATGCCGCAGAAGACGGCCAGCCCCAGCGCATGCCGCATCTCGGCGCCGGCGCCGAAAGCGAACACCAGCGGCAGGACTCCGAAGATGAAAGCAAAGGAGGTCATGAGGATCGGTCGCAGCCGGAGCTGGCATGCCTGGAGCGTTGCGGTCCGCACATCGACGCCTTCATCCTGGCGCTGCTTGGCGAATTCCACGATCAATATCGCGTTCTTGCTGGCCAAGCCGACCAGCACGACGAAGCCGATCTGGGTGAAGATGTTCAACTCCATTCCCGCCAGGTTCAGACCGGCAAGCGAACAGAAAAGACACATCGGCACGACCAGGATGACCGCCATTGGCAGCGACCAGCTCTCATACTGGGCCGCCAGTACCAGGAATACGAACGCGACGGCCAGGGCGAAGATGAATATCGCCGCCTGGCCTGCCTGGTTTTGCATGAAGGCGAGCTCCGTCCAGTCGCTGTCCATGGCCCGCGGCAACTCCTGCCTGGCAACCTCTTGCAATAGCGCGATGGCCTGCCCGGAGCTTGCTCCTGGCGCGTTGTTTCCGGTGATGGCGGTCGCCGCGTACATGTTGTAGCGCATCACCATGACTGGGCCGCTGATGCTTCGCAGCTCGAGCAACGTGCCCAAGCGGACCATCTCTCCCCGGTTGTTCCGCACCTTGAGCTGCTTGATATCGCGGGCATGTTCCCGGAAGTCTTCGTCGGCCTGGATGTTCACCTGCCAGGTGCGGCCGAACTCGTTGAAATTGTTGACGTAGTACGATCCCAGGTAAACCTGGAGGGTGTTGAAAACCTCGCTGAGGGGTACCCCCAGGGCCATGCACTTGGTGCGGTCGATATTGAGGTAAAGCCAAGGGGTATTGGCGCGCGAGCTATTAAAGAGCCCTTGCAGCCCCGCTGTCTTGTTGCCCCGGGCCACGATCTGATCGCTGGCGCGCTGAAGGGCATCGAGGCCGAGGTTGCCTCGATCCTCGACGATCAGTTTGAACCCGCCGGTGGTTCCCAGGCCGTCGACCGGCGGTGCTCCGAACGCCGAGACGATGGCGTCGCGGACCTCGCGGCGGCACCGCTCTTCGATGGCCGCGGCGATCGCGTCGGCTGTCAGCTCGGCACCGCGCCTGCGGTCGAACTGCTTGAGCAGGACGTACATCGACCCCAGATTCGGAGCATTGGCGCCTAAGATCAGCGAGGTTCCGGAAACGCCGACGGTATGCTCAACGCCCGGTGTCTCGCGGGCCAGAGTTTCGATGCGAGCCATCACGCTCTCGGTACGCTCGACGGACGCGGAGTCAGGCAATTGGACGTTTAGGAGCAGGTAACCCTTGTCTTGCTGGGGAATGAAGCCCGTGGGTGTGCGGAGAAATTGCAAGTAAGTCAGCCCCAGCAGGCCGCCGTAGACCAAAAGCACGATGATACTGACGCGCAAGAGGCTGCCGACTACGCGTCCGTAGGCGACGGTCATCCGGTCGAAGAGGCGGTTGAAACCCCGGAAAAGCCAGCCCAGGACGGCATTGACCGGCGCGATGAGGAACCAGCCCAAGAGCCCGCCCAAGAGGGCGCCGGGGATGAAAGCGCCGACCCACGTAGCCCTGGCAAGCCATTCGGGAGCCGCGCTATCGGCCCCGGAGGAACCTGGAAGCAGATACAGGTGCTTCGTTGCGAGCTGCGTGGCCAGGTCTTGGCCCAGCCAGACCGTGAGGATTCCGCCCAGAACGCCGAAGAACCACCAGGGGAGGGCTTCGCGCTTCAGCTCGTGCCCATGCTCCTTTTCTTCAGTTTTGAAGATCAGGACGGCCCGCGACGGCGTCATGGTCAGGGCGTTGACCGCCGAGATGAGCGTCGAGACGGCGATCGTCACGGCGAACTGGCGAAAGAACTGGCCGCTGATGCCGCCTAGGAAGCAGCAAGGGATGAAGACCGAGCTGAGCACCAGCGTGATGGCCAGGATCGGTCCGGTGATTTCGCCCATGGCCTTGATCGTCGCGGTGCGGGCGTCCATTCCGGTTGCGATCAGCCGCTCGATGTTCTCGAGCACGACGATGGCGTCATCGACCACGATGCCAATGGCCAGCACCAGCCCAAAGAGCGTCAGATTGTTGAGGCTGAAGCCCATGGCCGCCATAATCGCGAAAGTGCCGATCAACGAAACCGGCACGTCGATCATGGGCAAGATCATCGCCTTCCAGTCCTGCAGGAAGATGAGTACCACGATCCCGACTAAAATTGTCGCATCGCGCAGCGTATTGAACACCTCGTCCACCGACTCGCGGATAAACGGCGTGGTATCATAAACGATCTTGTACTCGAGGCCATCGGGAAAGCGCGCTTGCAGCTCCTTCATCTTGGCGTAGACGCCGGCGGCCGTGTTCAGGGCGTTGGAGCCGGGCAACTGGTAGATGGATACCGCGACCGAGGGTTTCCCGTCCAAGGTGCAGGACTGGTCGTATTGACGCGAGCCCAGCTCGACGCGCGCGACGTCGCGGAGGCGAACGATGCCGACGGCCTGCGGCTGGGGCCCGGTCGCGCCGGTCGTTGCAAGCTGGGTGCCTTGACTGGGCTGGCTGGTCGGGTCACCGACGGGGTTCTGGCTGGGCGTGTAATTCGTGCCGGCCTTGAGAATGATGTCGGCAAACTGTTCCGGCTCGGTCAGGCGGCCCAGCGTATTGATCGTCAGTTGCAGTTGCTGGCCCTTGGGGACGGGCTGCTGGCCGACCTGGCCGGCGGCGACCTGCACGTTCTGCTGGCTGATGGCATTGACCACATCCATGGCGCTTAAGTTCTTGGCCGCCAGCTTTTCGGGATCGAGCCAGGCGCGCAGGCTATAGTCGCGCTGGCCCAGATAGGTGATGCCGGCGACGCCAGGCAAGCGGCCCAGCTCGTCTTTGATGTAGATCGTGGCGTAATTGCTCAGGAAGTTGCTGTCGTACCGTCCGTCCGGTGAGATCAGGTTCACGATCATCAGCGTGTTGGGTGACATCTTCTTGACGGTGATTCCCTCGTTCTGGACCAGGGCCGGGATGACCGGCAGCGCCAGCGACACCCGATTTTGCACCAGCACTTGGGCCATGTCGGTGTCCATGCCCAGCCGGAAGGTCACCGTCAGGTTGTAGGTGCCGTCGTTGGTGGACGTCGAGGACATGTAGAGCATGTTCTCGACGCCGCTGACCTGCTCCTCGATCGGTGCGGCGATGGTATTGCGCACCGTCATCGCGTTGGCGCCTGGATACACGGCGGTCACCAGCACCGTGGGGGGCGTCACCTCGGGATACTGCGCCACCGGCAGCGTGAAGACGGCGACTCCGCCGGCCAGCACGAAAACCAGCGACAAGACGATGGCGAAAACAGGCCGGTCGATGAAGAAGCGCGGAATCATGAATCCTCGGCTCCGCCAGGCGTGACGGAATCATCTCGAGACGCTGATCCGATCTCGGCGCCTTGCCGCTTCGGTTTGATCTGACCGTGGACCCCGACGACGGCGGCGCCGCCCAAGGTCCCCGCCAAGCCGCCGATGACGAGCGCCCAGGACAGCCGGGCAACCCCTAGTTGCGCCAGCAGATAGCCGCTGGCCAGCCCCACAAGGCCGCCTAAGAGCGTCGAACCGATCCAACGCGTCCAAGCGGCCGAAAAGAGCCGGGTCTCGCTCAGTCCCTGGATCACATAGAAAAACACCGGGGTCAGGAAGATGCCAAAGAGCGTCACTCCCAGCATGCCGCTGAAGACCGCCGTGCCCAGAGACCGCCGCATCTCGGCCCCGGCTCCCGAGGCGAAGACCAGGGGCAAGACACCGAAGACGAAGGCAAACGAGGTCATGAGGATCGGCCGCAGCCGCAGTCTGGAAGCCTCCTGCGTGACCTCGAAGACTGGACGGCCCTGCTCGTGGAGCTGGCGGGCGTACTCGACGATCAGAATGGCGTTCTTGCAGGCCAGTCCGACCAGCACCACTAACCCGATTTGCACGAAAATATTCACGTCGCGCTGCGTATAGAGGACGCCGGCCACCGAGCAGAGCAAGCACAAAGGCACGACCAGGATAACCGCCAGGGGCAATGTCCAGCTCTCGTAGAGCGCGGCTAAGGCCATGAACACGCAGAGGATCGACAGCAGGAAGACGTAGATCGCCGTATTGCCCGCGCGGAGCTGCATGAACATCAGCTCGGTCCATTCGGTTCTCATCGACAAAGGCAGGGTTCGTGAGGCCAAGTCGTCGATGGCCGCGATGGCGACGCCGGTGCTGACATCCTGAACGTTGCCGTTGATGGTCGCGGATTGATAGAGGTTGTAGCGCATCACCGAGACCGGGCCGCCGATCTCTCGCGGCTGGATGAGCGTGCCCAGGGGGACCATCTGCTGCCACTTGTTCCTGACCTGGAAAAGGCTGATGTCCTCGATCCGGTCGCGGTACCGGCCCTCGGCCTGGATGGTCATCTGCCAGTGGCGGCCGAAGAAGTTGAAGCTGTTGACATAGAGCGACCCTAAGTACATCGATAGCGTCTGGTTCAGGTCATCGAACGAGACACCCAGGCTGGCGACTTTCTTGCGGTCGATGTCCAGCCAGATCTGCGGCGTGTTGGCACGGAACTGGGTGGCGACACTGGTGAGCCCGTGCACCTGCTGGAGCTTGTGGACCAGGTCGTCGGTCTGCTGCTGAAGAATATCCAGCCCCAGACTTCCACGGTCTTCGACGACGATCTTGAAGCCGCCGGCGACGCCCAGCCCCGGAATCGGTGGCGCACCGTAGACGGTCACTTTGGCATCCTTGACGCGCCTCGCCCATTGCTTCTTTAGCTTGGCCATGATGGCCGTGTCGCTCAGCTCGGGACTCTGCCTCTTGTCGAAGGAGTCCAGCACGATGAACATGGAGGCGAAGTTCGGGCTGTTGGCCTGCAAGATAAACGACAGGCCGGAAATCGCGACGGTATGAGCCACGCCGGGCGTCTCGCGGGCAATCGCCTCGAGTTGCGCCGCGGCGACCTTGGTACGCTCCAGCGACGCGGAGTCAGGCAACAGGATATTGACGATGAGCCGTCCCTGGTCCTGTTGCGGGATGAAGCCCGTGGGGGCCTTCTGGAAGACCCAGTAGGTCATAACGAGCAGGCCGCCGTAGACCAGGAGAACCAGCAGGCTCATGTGCAGCAGCTTGCCGACGAACCAGCCGTAGACACGGGTGATTTCATCGAAGACGCGATTGAATCCGCGGAAGAACCAGCCCAAGAGGCTGTTGACCGGCCGGATCAAGAGCCGCCCGATCACCCCGCCAACCAGGGCGCCGGGAACCGACCAGACGGCCCAGCGGAGGTATTCGTTCTCCGGCAGGATCTCCTTCGCCTGGAGAGCAAGTCCGGTGATCTCGAGGAATCGCCAGCCCAGTCCGATCGTGAGCAAGCCGCCGAGGACGGCGAAGGCCCACCAGGGCAGGGCTTCGCGGTGCAGCTTATGTCCCTGGCCTTCTTCCGTCTTGAAGATCAAGACTGCGCGCGAAGGCGTCATCGTAACGGCATTGATGGCCGAGATGATGGTCGAGACCGCGATCGTCACGGCGAACTGGCGGAAGAACTGTCCGGTGATACCGCCAATGAACGCGCAGGGCACGAACACGGCGCTGAGTACGAGGGCCACCGCCACGATCGGCCCGGTGACTTCCTCCATCGCCTTGATGGTGGCCGTGCGCACGTCCAGTCCGGTCGCCATGAGCCGCTCGATGTTCTCGAGCACGACGATCGCGTCATCGACGACGATGCCAATAGCGAGCACCAGCCCGAAGAGCGAGATGTTGTTGAGGCTAAACCCGAGCGCGGCCATGACCGCCAGCGTGCCGATCAAGGAGACGGGCACGTCGATCATCGGCAAAATCATGGCTTTCCAGTCCTGGAGGAACAGGAGCACGACGATGCCGACGAGCACCACGGCTTCCAGCAAGGTCTGGAAGACATCCGCGACCGACTCGCGGATAAAGGGCGTGGTGTCGTAGGCGGTGCTGTACTCGACCCCCTCGGGAAAGCGGGACTTGAGCTCTTTCATCCTGGCCTCGACGCGCTGGGCGACGTCCAGCGCGTTGGTACCGGGGAGCTGATAGATCGAAAGGCCCACGGAGGGGCGCCCGTCGAAGATACAAGCCTGGTTGTAATTTTGAGCACCCAGCTCAACGCGGCCGACATCGCGCAGCCGGACCACGGCGTCGGCGGGGTTGGGGGGCGAGAGGGATGTCGACGCCGCGGCTCCTGAGGTCGCGCTCAAGGCGTTGCCGATCCGTTGGCTGTTGGAAGGAGTGCTGGCCCCTCCACCGCCGGAACCCCCGGTGCCTCCCGCCCCGTTGCCGGATGACGTGCCTCCGGTGGTCGTAGCTCCGCCGCCGGTTGTGCCCCCTCCTCCGGAGGTCGCCCCTCCGCCGGTGGTCACTCCTCCCGGAAAAGCTGCTGTGGGGAAAACTGACGTGGGGCCTGTGGTCAAGAGTGACGCCGTGCTCGAGGCAGTGCCCGTCGTTCCCGCGCCCCCGGAGGCTCCCAGCCGGACGCTCGGGCTGATCGTCGGCGGGCTGATGGTCCCGGCCGTGTCATTGACGACCGAGGCTCCCCCGATGGCGTCGACGACCGTCGTGTCGATCTGCATCTGGCCGCCGCCGGATGCCGAGGCAGCACCGCCGCCGGAGCTCAAAGACGAGCTGGAGACCGACGGACTGGACGGAGCGGACCGGACGCCGAGGGAATCGGCCGTCAGCCTCGCGGCATCCGTCGCCGTTGCCGGGTCGACCTTGACGATGATATCGCCAAACTGGTCGGGTTCGGTGAGACGCCCTAGCGTATCGATTGGCAACTGTGCCGATTGACCCACGGGGGCAGGGGGCTGTCCGACCCGACCGGCGGGAGCATCGAGGTTCTGGTCGCGGATCGCCTGGGCCACGTCCATGGCCGTCATGTTGTGCGCGGCCAGCTTCTGCGGGTCGAGCCAGGCACGGATGCTGTAATCGCGCTGGCCCAGGTAGTTGATGTCCGAGACACCGTAGACCCGCAGCAGCTCGTCGCGTATGAAAATGGTGGCGAAATTGCTCAGGTAGATATCGTCGTAGCGACCATCGGGAGAAAAGAAGTTCACGATCATCAAGATGTCGGGGGTCTTCTTGCGAATCGTGATCCCCTGGTTCTGGACCGCCGTCGGAAGCTGGGGCATCGCCAGCGTCACGCGGTTCTGCACCATCACCAGGTCCTGGTTCAGGTCGGTGCCGACGTCGAATGTCACCGTCAGCGAATAGCTGCCGTCGTTGCCCATCTGGGAGGACATGTAGAGCATGCCCTCGACACCGTTGACCTGCTGCTCGATCGGGGCGGCAACCGTATCGGCGACGACCGCGGCGCTGGCGCCGGGATAGCTGATCGAAATCACCACGCCCGGCGGCGTGATCCGGGGATACTGAGCAATGGGCAGCGCGAAGAGCGCAATCCCGCCGATCAGGGTGATGACGACGGAGAGCACCGTCGCAAAGATCGGCCGGTCGATGAAAAAGCGTGCGATCATGGCGCAGCCCCGCTCAGCGATGGAGTTGGTTCTGAGGAGGCAAGGGTGGCTCTGGAGGTTGGACCGCCGTCGTGGACGCTGGGCTCGCGCTGGGCTCTGTCGCTCCCTTTTGGGTGGAGCCTGGCTTGGCTGGCTGTTGCTTCTGGGCCGGCTGCGCTGCTGCCTTGGGAGTGACTGCCGGCTGCGCCTCTGTTTCTTGCGCTCTGGTGGTATCGCTTTCCGAGTCCCGAACGAGAGCCGGCATCGGCCCCTGTTCGGGGCGGATGGTCAAGCGGGGCCGAACCTGCTGCAGGCCGGCCACGACGACCCACTCGTCGGGTTTCAGGCCATCGGTGACCACGCGCAGGCCATCCTCCTGGAGAGAGGTCGTGGTGACGCGGCGGTACTGGACCTTGTTTTCCTTGTCAACGACGTAGACGAACTTGATGCCTTGATCCGAGCTGATGGCCCGATCGATCACCAGGACGGCGGGATGCGGCTCGCCGATGGGCAGGCGAATTCGCACGAACATGCCGGGCGAGAGGAGCCGCGTCCCCCCCTGCGGCTTGGGATTGGGGAAGACGCCCCGCACCAGGAGGCTGCCGGTCGTCGGGTTGAGCTGGTTGTTCACGAAGTTGATGGACCCTTCGTGAGGAAACCCAGCCTCGCCTTGCAACCCCATGAACACGGGAACGCGCAGGCCGTTGGCCCGCCGCGGCCGCAGCTTACCCTCGTTGATCGCCTTGCGGATGCGCAGCAGGGTCGGCTCGTCCATGTCGAAATAGCCATACATCGGGTCCAGCGAGACGATCGTCGTCAGGAGCGTCTGGTCCTGGTTGACCAGGTTGCCCAGGGTCAGGTAATAGCGGCTGACCATGCCGCTGATGGGCGCGATAACCCTGGTGAATTCGTGGTTGAGCTTGTAAACGTCCCGGTTCTTCTCATAGGCCTTGACCCGTGCATCGGCCTCTTCAACGGCCGCCTCATCCTGGTCGATCTGCTGCCTGCTGATGGAGTTAGGCGTCATGCTGTTGATAGCCCGGTCGCGCCCGAGGGTGGACCGGGCCAGCTTGAGCTGGGCCTGGTAGAGGTTGACTTGCCCGGTCGCCTGATCGAGCTGGGCCTGATAGGGGCGGGGATCGATCACGAAGAGCAGATCACCCGCCTGCACCTCCGCCCCCTCCTCGAAGGCCAACTTCACAAGATAGCCGGTGGTTCGCGGGCGGATATCCACCGACTGGATCGCCTCGGTGCGGCCGGTGAAGTCGACGAAGTCCGTGACCTCGCGGACGATAGGCTTGCTGACGGGGATCGAGACGAGCTCGGAGGGAGCGATCGGCGGCGGTTTTCGAGCGCAGCCAGAGACAAGTGCCAGGGTTGCGCAGAGTCCGAGGGATCGCAAGAACAGTGGAGAGGTCATGGCCGGAGGGTCTCATCCGATCTCGCGGAAGGCTCGAAGTCGAATCGTAGAGAAGCAAGCGAGCCCGCTCGAGCCACCGTGGCGGTTCTGATACATACTTAGGATATAAGAGCGACAGTTCAAGCGGGACGGTCCCTGCGTGTGGACATTGCCGGCAAGATCGGCTCGACGGTGGGCACGATTCTCCTCGGTATTTGGTTGGATGCTTGCTGATCCCCGCAGAGAACTGGTTCAGCCTGCCGTTTTCGCCGCGGCGGACCAGACCCAGCCCAAAACGGAAGATGAAGCAGGCCAGTTCCATTCCGGTTATTCCGTTCCAGACAACGCTTTCTGCGATTCAGTTGGACTCCCCAATGTGCTTCGAGAGCAATGTCGCTTCAGCAAACGGCCGGTGCTTTTCCGAGCTCTTCGAGTCGAGCGACCCAGGAATGGAAGTGAGGGCACTTTGCCCGAATCGCCGTCAAGGTAATCAGTTCGGCGATCTGCGGTCCAACGGTCGGCTTGGCATCTTCATAGTCGGGAAACTGTTCGATAATCCGCTTCGACGGAGCCGTGAGCGGGTCGTCGTCGATGAATTCCGGGCTCTCGTGGTGATCCGCGACTGCTTTTAGGTTTGCAATCTGCTTGCTGGCCTCCTCATAGAAAGAGCCGAACCGCGTAACGTCCACGAACAGGCATGCTTCGAACTCGTGCAACTGGATGTAGGGGAGGAACCGTTCGTCTCCGATGTCACTGGCAAAAGAGGCTTCGATCGCTTCGACCCGACGTTGCGGGTCGTGCCGCAGTTGCTCGGCCTCGTCTCGCACCGGCATATCGGCATGGATCGCATACAGGTCGATCATCGTCGTGAAGAAGACATCGGCTCCCTTCTGTTGCTTCAGAAACCGCTGGATGTCATTCTTCATGGGCAGATACTTGCGTCCCCCGCCCCGGTAGACTTTCCCCTTCTTTCGTGAGGTGGCGATGAGAACCGCCTTGTGCAGGTAAACCTCGAAATTCGCTAAATGCGGTTTCAGCACCGTGTCGGCGAATGTCTGCTCCGTCTGGCCCTCAGCGAAGAGGTACAGCCGTATCATCAGTGCGGCCCTCCGCCGATCAGGTTCTTCCTCCAGATCTCGCCGAGGCTGTACTCCTCCAGCCACTCTTGCAGCTTTCCAGCGTCAAGGCGAGTGAAGACCGATTCTTGTCCCTTGCGCTCGACACAGATGACTTCCTCCGGATCGCTCTCGTCAACGATCTGAGGGCTCTGAGTCGCCACAATAACCTGAGTGTAGTGGCTTGCCTTTTTCAGAAGCGACACAATCACCGAGACGGCGTAAGGGTGTAGCCCGATCTCAGGTTCATCGATGACGACGAGCTTGGGCAACTCGGCTTCGGGTTGCAGCAGCAACGTGACGAGGGCCATGGCCCGAAGCGCGCCATCGGAAAGCTGATGCGGGCCGAACTCGTAGTCCGAGCCGATTTGCCTCCAGTTCAGGAGAATCCGCGTCCGCGTCGGATCAAGGGCCCGGGGCGCGAGGCTAAAATCATCAAAGAACGGAGCGATGAGCCGGATCGTCCCCTTGATCCGCTCGTAGGCCGTGCGGTCGATCAGCCGCAACCGGAAGAGGACTGCGGCCAGGTTGCTGCCGTCTGTGTGCAGTTGTCGATTGTCTTCAATATACCCCGCAAGCCGAATGGGTGATTTGAGCGACGTGTCGTGGAAGTGGTAAACGCCGATACCATCCTTGAGCCGCTCGTAGATCAAGAACAGCCGAGGATCCACCTCTCCCACCTTGATGCTTGAGCTTGCATTGTCAGCGGCGACCTCGTTTGATCGGTCTTCCCCTGAGCGGCGATCCGCACGGTTCCGAAGCAGCGAATGATATTGATCCCCCTCCTCGACGACCGAGCACACGCCGAAAATGGCGAGCTCGTTCGAGCTAAATTCACGCGGCCGGCCACCTCCGTGGTTCCGACTGTAGACGAGGTTATCGGGGGCTTGGAACTCGAGTCGCTGGTAAAGCGTACCGGTCCCAACTTCGGTTGTTACCGTGTGAGCGGCGGCGATCTCCGAGGTGTGCTTCGGCCCAAGGTGCAGGAGGGCGTTGGGTCCCCCATTCGGGACAACGTATCCGTCGAGCCGCTCGTTGAGCGCCGCGTGCAGCAGTGCGAAGTACGAGACGAGGTTGGATTTGCCGGCTCCGTTGGCTCCGATGACGACGTTGAACGACCCCAACGTGATATCCGCTTCACGAATCGACTTAAAGCCCGAGATGCGGCATCGTTCGATCTTCAGAAACTCTTGAGACATAGGACTCCTCCTCGAACGGCCCGAACATCGAGCATTATACGGAGTCGCTCCGATCATGAGGCGACCAGTGCCCATCACCGGGCGGCCGATCTCGCCCGCCGCGACCAGTCCGCAAATCAAGGCGTCATTGATGCATCGGTTTTCTTGCGGGATCTGGCGCCGCGCTTACGCGACGGTTCTTGTCCTGCGCCGGAGGAGCCCCAGCGGCACGAGTCCAATCGTGACGGCCAGGCAGGTGCTTCCCAGCCAGTCGCCCCAGGCGGTGTAGTTGCTCGTCCGGTCGTCCAGGGGGACGGTAATGGAGAGCACGCGCTCGGTCAGGCGAGGGAGCGTGTCGCGGATCTCGCCGTTGCCGTCGATGAGGGCTGAGATCCCCGTGTTGACAGCCCGGGCCAGAGGAACACGATGCTCGATCGTCCGGAAGACGCTGACGGCCAGGTGCATATCCAGCTCGGATGAGCCTTGAAACCAGCCGTCGTTGGACATGTTGACGAGCATATCGGGCTGGCGGTCGCCTGGATTCTCGTGAAAGAACCGGCGGACCACGTGGGGGACGGTGTCCTCGAAGCAGATGGCGATGGCCATCCGGTACGGGCCCAGCGACAGCAAGACCGGCTCCCGTCCAAAAGTCAGCGAGGGAATGTAACCGTTTCGGTAGGGCGTGAAGACGGTCAACCAGGGGAGGGTTTCCAGAAACGGGATGAATTCGCCGAAAGGGACTAAGTGAATTTTATTGTAAGTGCTGATCGCGCGCACGGCCGGCTGGAACAGAAGGGCCGAATTATACTTGGAAAGGCGCACGGGCATGTGGTTGTAGCTGTTGGCACCCACGAGCATCGGCACCCCGGCCTGGTCCGCCAGGGCGTGCAGGTACTCCTCGATCTTTTCCTTCTTGTCCAACCAGTCCGCCGCGGTGACCTCGTTTGAGATGAGCTTGACCTGGCGAGCCAGCTCCGTCCCGGCTGTCGCAGTATCGACTTTGATGAAGCCGTAAGGATAAGCCGTCTCGGGCCAGACGATCAGGTCCGGGCGCGGCCCGGAGGCGATCGCGCTGCCGATGAGCCGCTCGATGCGCTCGAGGATCTCCAGCGGCTGCCCCCCCATCTTGTAGCGCTGGGGAAAATTCGTCTGTAAGAGGGCCAGCCTCGGGCCGTTGCGAAAGTTCGCTGTGGAAAGCCGGTAGGCTCCATAAACCAAGGTGCCGCCGACCAGAAGAGTCACGACCCAGAGCCGGACGCTCTGACCCGGAGCCAGCCTGGTGACGCCGGCCTTGGTCCGCAGCAAGGGGAGCCAGAGCAGGTCGACGACCCAGGCGCTGACAAGCGCGATCAGGAAGCTAACCCCCAGCGCGCTTGTGGTATCGGCGATCTGAATCAAGGTCAGGAAGCGAAACTGACTGTGACCGAGGTAATACCACGGAAAGCCGGTCAGGATGAACGCCCGGATGTATTCCAGGCCCACCCAGAGGATGGGTGCTGCCATCATCGGAGGAATTCTTAACCGCCCGACCGCCAGCCGCAGCAGCGCCAGGAAGCCGGGCCACCAGAGCGAGAAGACAAGGGCCATGACCAGCCAGGCGAGCCAGGCCGTAGGATCGGTCAGCCGCACCCACTGAAGGCTCAGTATCCAGAAAGCCAGTCCCCCGGCCCACGCTCCCAGGTACAGTCGCAACCGGGGCCCGGACTCAATCGCCATCGAGAAAAGCGGCACCAGCGCGATCCAGGCTAACCAGCTCCACTGGACCGGCGGGAAGGCTGACCAGAGCAAGAGACCCGAGGTCAAGCCCGCGATGATCGGATGCCCGGAGAGCCGCTGGCTCAGCCTGCTGCCGGGTCGGAGCCTCGTGCTCGCCTCCGCTTCCTGGGTCGCGCGCATTGGCGTGCTCCTGGCCATGAATTCGCGATCCCTCCGATCCACCGCAAGCACCACCCCAGAGCGGTCTTGTCAATCGCAAACTTCATGTGGCCCCGATGTTAGCGTAAGGCCAGGAAACGGACAATTTCTCCTGATTGGAAAACCCGGTCGCCGGCGGGAAAGTGCGCCAGGCCATCAGCGCGCGCCAGCCCCAGCAGATCCGCTGATCCGGCCCAGTCCTGAACTTCGACGGTCGGGACACCTGGAAACTGGGCCGAACCGGGCTTTGACACGATCCGCACAGGAAGGTACGTGGGGCGATCGGACCGATGGGCGAACTTTTCGGCCAGACAGGCATCCTCGGCCGCTGGCAAGGGGCCTTCCCGCTGTTCCAGAGCGTGAAGAACGGGCCGGACAAAGAGCAAGAAACCGACCAGTCCACTCGCCGGATTGCCGGGCAGGCCGAAGACCAGAGTCCCGGGATGCTTGTCACGTTGCGGCCCGACGCCGAACCAGAGCGGCTTCCCCGGCTTGATCCGTACCTTGTGAAAGACGCGGCGAACGCCCAGTTGCTCGAGTGCGGCGGGAACCAGGTCGTGCTGGCCGACCGACACTCCGCCGGTCACCAGCAGCACATCGAACGCCAAACCTTCCTGGAGGCGGCGCTCGAGCTGGCCTGGATCGTCGGGCACGATGGGAAACGTCCGAACCGAGGCGCCGCGGTCCAGCGCCAGCGCTTGGAGCATGACTCCGTTGGAGTTACGAATCTGGCTGGGCCCGGGAACCTGGTCGGCTTCGACCAGCTCATCGCCCGTGGGCACGATGGCCAGTTGCGGCCTGGGGATGACCTCGACGAACGTCTTGCCGATGGCCGCCAGCAAGCCCATCGCGGTTGCGGTGAGCTGGCTGCCGGGCCGCAGCAAGGGCTGTCCTGCTTGATAGATGTGGCCGCGGCGCAAGATGTTCTGACCGGCCGTGACGGAGGCCTCGTCAAGCACGATCTGCGCGCCAGAGATCTGAGCGCGCTCGTGCATGACGACGGCATCAGCGCCCTGGGGCACGGGAGCTCCGGTCATGATCGCGGCCGCCCTGCCAGGACCCAGAACGCCCACGGGCGACTGTCCCGCCAGGATCGTCTGGTCCAGCGTGAGCCGGCGATTTCCCGAGTTCGGATCGGCCGTACGGAGGGCAAATCCGTCGACCATGGATTTGTCGAAGGGGGGCTGGTCCGCGTCGGCTCTGATCTCCTCGGCCAATCTGCAATTCCGGCACTCGAGGAGCGGGCGGCGAGCCGGGGGTAACGGCCTGGCTTGCTCCAGGACCAGCGCGATCGCCTCATCGACAGTCAGCATCAGCCGGGCCCGAGGTCGAACGTACAAAAAAGACGCGGCCGGCAGTCGCCTTGCCAATCGCGCCACTTACTGCCGCAGGAAGTTCCGCAGCAGCTTGATGCCCTCTGAGGTCAGGAAGCTCTCGGGATGAAACTGAACCCCTTCCAGCGGATACGTCTCGTGCCTGACTCCCATGATCTCTCCCTGATCGGTCCAGGCAACGACCTTGAGCTCCTCGGGCAGGGTGCCGGGCTGGATCACCAGGCTGTGATAGCGGGTTGCCTCAAACGGGTTGGCCAGATCACGGTAAACCCCCTGGCCGTCGTGATGGATCCACGAGGTCTTGCCGTGCATGATCCGGTCAGCCCGGACCACCCGGGCACCCAAGGAATGACCGATGCACTGGTGGCCCAGGCACACACCCAGCAGGGGAATGCGAGGAGCCAGCCGGATGATCAGGTCGTTGCAGATTCCGGCCTCGCGCGGCGTGCATGGACCGGGCGAGATGATCAGGTGCGACGGATTCTTGGCCTCCACTTGGTCCACCGTGATCTGATCGTTGCGCACGACTTCGAGCTCGATCCGCGGGTCGATCTCCCCCAGTCGCTGGACCAGGTTGTACGTGAACGAATCGTAATTGTCGATCAGCAAGATCATGCCACGACTCACAGTCGGGAAGGGATCAAGGGGCCTTACGCATCGCCTGTTTCCCCGTGAGGAATCGATCGTACCGCTTCCAACGTCGCGCCGGAAGAGAATCCACCGTGGACCTGCCACGAACGCCCCGGAAGCGTGTTAGAATTCGTATTGGCCCAGCCCTCGCGCCGGTGTCTCTTGCGCGTCCTTGCCAGCCGGGACGGCCTGGGGTCCTCTCATGGCGGTAGCGTTGGATCGACACGGAGGTTCGCGATGATCACAGCGATCGTTTCCCTCACCCTTGCCTTGGCGCTGGGAGGCACGGCTCAGTGCCCGGACCCGGCGCGATGCCCGGTTCACCAGATCCATTGCGCCGGCTGCCAGGACAGGGGCCCGGGCCGCTGGGTCTTGCCGCCGGGTCCGGGAGACGGCTGGGGCTTTCCCAACAACAATCCCGATGGCTACGGCTGGCACGATGTCGGTCCTTACTTGCCGCTTGGTGCCGACCGGACCGCCGAGTACTTCATGCCGCGCTATTTCGTATCGCCTCCTGAGCAAATGTTCTTAGGTACGTACTACAATCCGTATGTCAACCGGGGGCAGCGTTATCTGCCGTACACGGGCAATGGCGGCTGTCATCCCATGGGAGGACCGGCGCCTGATTCGGCGAAGACGTCGATCCGGCCGTACAGCTCGCTCTCGGGCGCCCGGGCGGTCGCTCCGGTGCCGACGCTCAATGGTCGCGTCGAGGCGCCGGTGGACAATTCGGGCAAGACGGGCCTGACGCCCTGACCACCCCCGGGCAAATCCAGGCCCCGATCGCTTGGCCGGGCTGCGGGACCCGTCGCCGAGCCGGGATTCGAGTGCTCAGGCGACGGGGCCGGCCCAAGGGGGTGTCCACCACTCGCTCGTCAGCTCCAGCAGGCGTGGCGCGACCTTGTCAGGACCGCCAAACCAGGGTTACGATTGTTGCCTCGATCGTGCCGCTGGCGAGGTACGCCGATCCTGGCCCGTGAATCTTTTTGGTCGAGAGCTTCGAACCTTCCTGGCAGGTCGAGCGTAGCACGCCTAGCGCCTGGCTCAGCGACTGTTGGCGTGCGCACGCTCGTTCCGAGGAGCTCTGCGCGAAGCCCGTCGGTTCGGCTGCTGGCTTCCCGCCTGAGTACCCTTGCGGTAAACGTCCGACCAAGGCTGCGGGTCCTGCAATCTTCCCTCGCTCATTCCATGCATTGAATCTGCCGCGTGACCTGGCCGGCGGTTGCCGGTCTCTCGTTCCATCCTTCTTTGTGATCCATCGTGAATTGAGGCTCCCTTGTGATGAAAGCAACACCCGAGGTGATCATCGAAACGCGAAACCTGACAAAGGTTTATCGCGATTTCTGGGGACGCCCGAAGGTACAGGCTCTGAAGGCCCTCGATCTGCAGGTTCACCGTGGAGAGATCTTCGGGCTCTTGGGCCCCAACGGTTCGGGCAAGACCACCACGATCAAGCTGCTTCTGGGCCTGCTCTTTCCGACCGAGGGCGACGCGCTGATCTTCAATGAGCCGACCTCGAATGTCTCCAAGAACGAGCGGATCGGTTACCTGCCTGAAGAGTCGTACCTGTACAAGTTCCTCAACGCCGAGGAGACGCTTCAGTTTTACGGCCGGCTCTTCAAGATGTCCGCCAGCGAGCGGAACAAGCGCGTCGGGCAGCTCATCGACATGGTCGGTCTGACCGGAGCCAAGCATCGGCAGCTACGCGAGTATTCGAAGGGTATGCAGCGGCGCATTGGCCTGGCGCAGGCCTTGATCAACAATCCCGAGCTGATCCTGCTGGATGAGCCGACGTCGGGCCTGGACCCGATCGGCACCGCCGAGATCAAAGAGCTGATTCGCGATCTGCGCGAGCAGGGCAAGACGATTGTCCTCTCCGGGCATCTCCTTGCCGACATGCAGGACATCTGCGATCGGATCGCCATCCTGCATCGCGGCGAGCTTAAGGAGTTGGGTCGGGTTTCCGACCTGCTCACGGTGCAGGATGTGACCCAGATCAAGGTCAGGAACTTGAGTCCGGCGGCGCTGTCGGAAATCCGCGCCCTGGTCCATCGCCATGGCGGCGAGGAGATCTCGGTCGATCATCCCACGACCACGCTGGAGGAACTGTTCCTGCGCATCGTCCGGGAGAGCGAGCAGCACCCGGGCCGGCGCAAGGTCGCAACCGAGGGCTCCAGGCCCGCGTCGGCCGCGTCACCCGAGCTGGCGGGTACTCGCTCGGACTCCTGATCATCGCGACCGCTCGGGCGCGGCGGGCGCGCTTGCCACCAGGATAGGATCCCGTGCGGGGAAACCCACTGCTGCTGCCACTGTAACGGCCGCGTCCCTGGTCGATCGAAAGCGGCAGAAGATCCGGTTTCGTACAGCTTCCGGGAGCATCTTCATCCATGTCGTCGCACCTTGTGCAACTCTTGCTCTGGGCCCAGGCCAGTGGGGCAGCCCCGGCAGCCCAGAACTTTTCCCGATGGCGAAAGGTCTTGTTCTGGCTCTTTCTTTATGGCGAGCCCGCGTTCACTCCCGAAGGCCTGCTGGGGGGCTGGCTGCTCTGGATCAGGGGGATTAGCCTGCTTTGCTTCGTCTGCTGGGTTGGCGCCTGGATCGTCACCGCCATCAAGGAGCGCTGCGTGGCCCGGGGCGGCTGGTTTGATTACGTCGGCCTGGCCGCCGTCCTCACGATCCCCGTCACGATGCTGATCCGGACCCTCGAGGCCTCCAAGCAGATGCCGGTTTACGCGGTGGGCCCGGTGCTGCTGACGAGCCTGCTGTCCTACCTGGTTCTTCTGGTCATCGCTTTTTGGATTGAGCTGGGCCTGTGGCGAACCGTTCTCCGGTTCGGCAAGCGAGCCGACGTTCTGGTGCTCGTGGGGATGCATCTGGCGATTTTTCTGGGCCTGGCCGTAGGGGTCTTGATGCAGCGGTCCGACTTGCTGCCGACTTTCGTACCCAACCAGAGAACGACCTTGGGGGACGGGCTGGTCTATGGTCTCCGGCTAAGCGTAACTTACATGGGCTATGCGATTCTGGCGCGAATCTTCGCCCTCCTTATTGGTGAGCTGCTGGCGATGCGCAGTCGCCGGATCTACTCGATCGCCCAGCTGAGCGTTCACGAGGCCAACCGCAGGATGTGGGCCCCTTGGGTGGTGCTCATCGTCTTTGCGCTGGTGCTGGCGTTTACCCACTGGTTCCTTCAACCCCCGCGGGCCGCCGAGATGGGCCGGCTCTACGTGGCCACGCTGATCTTGGTTTGCTCGCTGCTTTTGACGGTCATGGTGACCATCCTGACTCCCCTGAGCCTGCCCACGGATATCCAGCAGCAAACGATTTACACGGTCGTCTCCAAGCCGGTCCGCCGCCTCGAGCTGATCTGGGGCCGGATGGTCGGGTTCATGGCCCTTGTAACGGTTCTGATCGCCATCTTCGGCGCCATCAGCTTGGGCTATCTCTGGCGCACGGTGTACGACACGATCACCAGGACCGAGGCAGCCGCGGTGAAAGCCAAGAACGAGAACCGGACGCGCGACTTCGCGCAGCTCATGGAACAGGCCGACCAGCTTCGCTCGCGAATGGCGGCGCGGGTACCGGTTAAGGGGTCGCTCTCGTTCCTCGATTCGCGCGGCACACCGCATGCGATGGGGATCGACGTGGGCATGGAACAATCGACGATGAAGGAGCCCCGCAGTCACATCGAGGGTGCAACGCCGGCGGCGGCCATCTGGAGCTTCGGCAGCAGGGTTGTCGATCCGTTCTCGCCAGCCAACCGTCCCAAATTCATCAATCGGAAGATCCCGGTACAGAGCTTCCTGCCGCCCAGTTCGGTCGAGGGGCTGCTGGACCGCATGCTCGAGGTCCAGTTCCAGATTGTCGCGGACGAACGGGCCAAGGCCCAAGCCGATCTGACTTCCGGAGAAATCACCCGGTTAGAGGGCGGCATCACGCGAAACCGCGCCTTAGGCGAAAAGATTCGCGCCGAGTACGAGGCGATGCGGCAGCGGGCCGACGATCTGGAGGCCCAGGCGGCCGCGGCTGAGGCGGCCGGCAAGCTGGACGACGCCCGCTCCCTGTTCCGCCAGTCTCGAGCACTGCACGCCGATCCGATCACAATCGAGATGACGTTCAACGTCTACCGCACCACCAAGGGCAAGGTCGGAGAGCCGGTCCTTGCCGAGATGCAGGTGAGCAATCCTCACACCGGCAAGGAAGAGATTACCATCTTCCCGATCAAGGAGTATTACACGAACCGGCGGGCCATCAAGCCCGAGACCCTGGCCGGCTCGCTGGGCGATCTGAGGATCGAAGTGCGCTGCGTCAGCCCAACCCAGTACCTGGGCATGGCCGAGAGCGACCTCTATCTGCTCTCGAGCCAGGGGAATTTCGGCGAGAACTACATGAAGGGCCTTTTCGGCGTCTGGCTTCAGGCCATGGTGCTGACGGCCATCGGCGTCTTTGCCGGCACCTTTTTGAGCTGGCCGGTCGCACTGCTGACGACCGTCGTCTTCTTCTTCGCCGGACAGCTCGCCTACAGCTTCTTGATCGACTTCAGCCGCCAGTCGATCGTGGGGGGAGGCCCCTTCGAGTCCTTGATCCGCCTCCTGGGCCACGAAAACCAGCTCAGCGAGCTGGCGCCGACGGCCGGGGTGATCGTCGCCAAGACGCTCGATTCGCTGCTCATGCCGGTGATGTCGATGTTCGTCTACGTCGTTCCCAACTTTCAGGCCCTGGACGTCAGCAACACGGTGGCTGACGGATTCGCGGTCGGCTGGAGCACGATGCTCTCCAATACGCTGCTGGCTCTGGCCTACACCTTGCCGTTCTCGATCGTCGGATACTTCATCCTCAGGAACCGTGAGGTTGCCGCATGACGAACAACCAGAAGAAGATCCTCTACGGACTCCTCATCGTCTTGCTCTTCGGCGCGATGTTTCCCTATACCGCCTGGCTGGCCGAAGAGAAAAAGAACCGCGACCTGGGCGAAGCGGCCTTGGGTCAGATCGATACCGGCAGCTTCATGATGAAGCTGTTCCTCTTGGGCGGCTTCCGCGGCATCGTCGCCAACTACCTCTGGCTCCGCGCCGAGGAAAATAAGCGCGACCACGACTGGGACCGGCTCAAGTCCAACGTCGATTTCATCACCAAGCTCCAGCCTCATTTCCTCTCGATCTGGACGTTCCAGTCCTGGAACCTCGCCTACAACGTCGCGGTGGAATGGGACGCTCCGGAAGACAAGTATGAGTGGATCAAGCAGGGAATCCAGTTCGTCCAGCGGGGCGTCGACCACAACCGCAATTCTCCGGACCTCGTCTACGATACGGCCTGGATTTACTATCACAAGCTCGGTTTCTCCGACGAGTCGATCATCCTCCGCAGGCTCTTCCGGGACGACGAGGACGAACGCTTCAAGACCTATCGCGACCCCGTGACCGGTATCAACGTCATCAAGCACGATAACTTCCAGCTTGGCTACGGCTGGTTCAGCCGGTCCGTCGACCTGGTGGACGCCGGCGCCAACCGCCTGACGGAAGGAACCGCCGAGAACGTCCAGCAGATCCAGTACGTTGACCCAAGCCCCCAGCGCAAGGGGCGACCCGACGACATCGCCTTCCGGACGATGCCCGCCCTGGCCCAGACTCATTACGCGATCGGCCTGGAGAAGATGAGCACGCTGGGCGTCGAGGCGACCTTCGGCGAAGTGGCCAAGAATGAGTGGGCGCGGGCCCTGGCCGAATGGGTCAAGTTCGGTGTCCGCACTCTCATGGCACCCAACGTGATCATCCGCGACGGCAAGGAGGTCAGGGACGTGATCACGATCGACGACCGAACCAACCCCGAGAAGTTCCATTCCAAAGCGCTGACGGACAACCAGAGATACTGGTCGGACCGATTTGCCAGCCAGACCAACTATCCCTACTGGAAAGAGCGGTGCGAGGCCGAAGCGACCCCCAAAGGCGTCGAGGCGCGGCAGCTCTTCTACGAGGGGACCAGGGCCTACAAGACGGCCGACTTCGACCAGGCCGCCGCCAAGTTCAAGGAAGGTTTGCTCATTTGGAAAGAGAACCTCAAGGATTTCCCGGTCTACCGCGAGGACGAGATGAACAGGAAGGATACGGGGCTGATCGTCATGCGGTACGAGCGCATCCTCTTGCAGCAGGGTGAGAAGCTGCCCGAGAACTTCCCGTTCAAAGAGCTGCTAGCCGAGGCCAAGGCCGATCCCACCCGTGACCCCTTCGACGCGATCGAGATGCTCGGCGTCACGCCCGAGACCATCAGCAAGCCCGGCACCAGCGCCCCGGGTTCGCCCACTCAAACACAACCGCCCGGCGGCCACTGACTTACCCAGGCCGGATCCTGGGACGGGGCCGCACCTGCAATCCTCAGGCAGACAGCGACTCCACCCTCCGGTCCGGCTCTCCGTTCTGCACCAGGAAGCGGGGCCACGTATGTTGATCGTTCACGTTCACATCCAGGTCAAGCCCGACTGGGTCGATGCTTTCAAGGCGGCCTGCGTCGAGAACTCGCGCAATAGCTTGCTGGAGCCGGGTATCGCCCGGTTCGACGTCCTCCAGCAAGAGGACGATCCCACGCGGTTTTTACTTGTGGAGATCTACCGCGATCGAGAAGCCCCGGCGGCACACAAGCAGACGGCCCACTACCAGCAGTGGGCCGGCACCGTGGCCGAGATGCTGGAAACTCCCCGCTTCAGCGTGAAGTTCACGAAGGTTTATCCTCAAGACGGTCCGCCATGAAGTTTGAATTCGCGACGGCCGGTCGCATCATCTTAGGATGCGGCGCGTACCAGCAGCTTCCCGCCCTGGCGCGTGGTCTGGGCACCACGGCGCTTTTGGTCGTGGGGCGATCCGGGCGGCAAAGCCAGACGCTTTGCGACCGGCTCGGCCAGGAGGGCGTCCGGGCGGTCACCTTCCACGTGAACGAGGAGCCCACCACCGGCCTGGTTGACAAGGCCGTCGAGGTTGCACGCGCGCAAGGCTGCGACCTGGTGATCGCCCTTGGGGGCGGCAGCGTGCTCGACGCGGGCAAGGCCGTGGCGGCCATGCTGACTCATCCCGGCAACGTGCTGGATTACCTCGAGCTGGTCGGAGGCGGCAAGCCACTGGTTCGACCGGCCCTGCCGTGCATCGCCGTGCCGACGACGGCCGGAACTGGGGCCGAGGTCACCCGCAACGCGGTCCTCGGCGTCCCCGAGCATCGCGTCAAGGCCAGCCTGCGCAGTTACTACCTCTTGCCCCGACTGGCCATCGTGGACCCCGAGCTCTCCTGCACGCTTCCGCCCGATGTCACCGCCCGCACCGGCATGGACGCCCTCACGCAACTGATCGAGCCCTTCGTCAGCAATGCCGCCAACCCGCTGACCGATGGACTTTGCCGCGAGGGGATGAAACTGGCGGCACGCTCACTCACTCGAGCCTTTCATGATGGATCGAACCTTCCGGCCCGCGAAGATCTGTGCGTCGCGGCCCTCTTCAGCGGAATGGCTCTGGCCAATGCCAAGCTGGGGGCTGTGCACGGCCTGGCGGGAGTTCTGGGCGGGGTCACCGGCCATCCCCATGGCTCAATCTGTGCCCGGCTGCTCCCCCTGGTCATGGAGACGAATATCGAGGCGCTGCGGAGCCGCGGCGCGGCCGCCGCGAATCTGGCCCGCTACGACGAAGTGGCCCGGATCCTCACCGGCGAGCCGGCCGCCCTCGCTGCCGATGGCGTCGCGTGGGCCAGGGCGGTCTGCGCTTCGCTCGACATCCCGCCACTGCCGGTCTCGGGACTCTCGGCCTCGGAGATGGCTTTGGTCGTCGCCACGTCCCAGCGGGCCAGCAGCATGCAGGGCAACCCGGTCCAGCTCACCGAAGGCGAACTCATGGCCATTCTCGACGCGGCGCAATAAAGGCGAGTGGACGGCATCGTCCCGGCCTCCCCGAGCTAGTCGCGAGCGTCAAGCCCTTTGCCGCTTGATCGTCTACAATGACGGGACGGGCGTGCTGGCCACGCCCGGCGTGGGAGTCATCGATTCGCCAAACGAGGGTCGCAGATGAGATCGGCAGAGTCCAGGACAATCCGGGTAGGCCACAGCCCGGATTCTGATGACGCATTCATGTTCTACGCACTGACGCACGGCCGGATCGATACCGGCGGACTGCGTTTCGAGCACCAGCTCGAAGATATCGAGACACTCAACCATCGGGCGCTTGCGGGCGAGCTGGAAGTTTCCGCAGTCAGTATTCACGCGTTTGCCTACCTGGCCGACCGTTACGCCCTCTTGGCCTCCGGCGCCAGCATGGGCGACCGCTACGGACCGACCCTCGTCGCCCGTGAGCCGAAAAGCCTCGAGGAACTGAAGGGGCACGCGATCGCGGTGCCCGGCAAGCTGACCTCGGCCTACTTGACCTTGCAGCTCTGCCTGGGCAAAGACGTGCCGGTCGAGGTGATGCCTTTCGATGCAATCTTGCCCGCGGTGAAGGCCGGCAAGGTGGCTGCGGGCCTTTTGATCCACGAGGGCCAGCTTTATTATGGTGATCGGGGCCTCTTCAAGGTGCTCGACCTGGGACATTGGTGGTTCGAGGAGACCGCACTTCCCTTGCCTTTGGGGGGGAACGTGGTTCGCAAGGACCTGGGCGACGGGCTGGTCCGTAGGATCGCCGAGCTCTTGAAAGCGAGCATCCAGTATGCGCTTGGGCATCGCGACGAGGCGCTGGCCTATGCCTTGCAGTACGCGCGCGATCTGGATCCGAAGCTGGCCGACCGCTTCGTGGGCATGTACGTCAACGACTGGACGGTCGATTACGGGCCCCGAGGCAGAGAGGCCGTCCGGCTGCTCTTGGGCCGCGGGGCGGAAGCGGGTTTAGTCCCGGGGCCCTTTGACATACAATTTGTGGGATGATCCCGGGAGGAGCCGCGCCGGAAGATCATTCGAGAGAATGAATGCCGGCGCAGCCGACCACGTTCTCGCATCGAACCGGGGGCAAAACGGGCCTGGATCGGCCTGCAAGCCTCGCAGCACGCTCGAAGGGACGAGCCATGACCCAGTCGTTTGACGCGATTGCGCCCCTGACCGTTGGCGGACAGACTTACCATTACTACCGGCTTGACGCCCTCCGCGAGCACAAGCTCGACGTGGCTCGGCTGCCATTCTCGCTGAAAATCCTCCTGGAGAACCTGCTCCGCCACGAGGACGGCTCGAGCGTCACAGCCGACGACATTCGCGGGCTGGCCTGCTGGGACCCCAAGGCCGACCCTGAGCGTGAGATCGCCTTCCGCCCCAGCAGGGTTTTGCTCCAGGATTTCACGGGCGTTCCCGCGGTGGTCGACCTGGCCGCGATGCGGGATGCGATGCGGCAGATGGGGGGCGATCCCAAGAAAATCAACCCGCTTCAGCCCGTCGAACTGGTGATCGACCACTCGGTGCAGGTGGACGAGGCCGGAACGCCCACGGCCTTTGCGGTCAACGCCGAGCTCGAGTTCCAGCGCAATCGCGAGCGGTACGCGTTTCTGCGATGGGGACAGAATGCCTTTGAGAAATTCCAGGTCGTGCCGCCGGATACGGGCATCGTGCACCAGGTGAACCTGGAGTATCTCGCCCGGGTGGTCATGACCGGCCCAGGGCCAGCCGGAACAGGACTTCTGGCCTATCCCGACACGCTGGTCGGGACCGACTCGCACACCACCATGATCAACGGTCTGGGCGTGCTCGGCTGGGGCGTCGGCGGCATCGAAGCCGAAGCGGCCATGCTCGGCCAGCCGGTCTCGATGCTGGTGCCTCAGGTCGTTGGATTCAAGCTCACCGGCTCGCTCCCCGAGGGCGCCACGGCCACCGACCTGGTCTTGACGGTCACCCAGATGCTCCGCAAGAAGGGGGTGGTGGGTATGTTCGTCGAGTACTACGGCGATGGCTTGGCCGGGCTGCCACTGGCCGACCGTGCCACGATCGCCAACATGGCGCCTGAGTACGGGGCAACCTGTGGCATCTTCCCGGTCGATGCCGAGACGATCCGCTATCTCGAGCTTTCGGGGCGCCCGAAACAAGTCATCGCCCTGGTGGAGGCCTATTATCGCGCCCAGGGCATGTTCCACGAGCAGGGCACTCCAGAGGCCGCGTATTCCTCCACCTTGACGCTCGACCTTTCGACCGTGCAGCCGAGCTTGGCCGGTCCCCGCCGCCCCCAGGACCGGGTCACCCTCAGTGAGGCCAAGCCGTCGTTCCACAAGGCCCTCCAGGAGCTGCTCTCGTCCCGCCCGGAGAAAGAGGATCAGGTGCAGACCGCGCCTGCACCTGCTCGCCTCGAGGAGCTGTACTCCGCCCACCCGGAGAAAGCGGAAGAAGCGGAGACCGCGCCTGCATCTGCCCCAGCGGCCTCAGGCAACGGCCACGCCGCGGAAGAGCTGAAGCACGGCTCGGTAGTGATCGCCGCGATCACCAGTTGCACCAACACGTCCAATCCCTCGGTGATGCTGGCGGCCGGCCTAGTGGCGCGTAACGCGGTGGCACGGGGGCTGCGCACCAAGCCATGGGTCAAAGCCAGCCTGGCGCCTGGATCGAAGGTGGTGACCGATTACCTCAAGCAGGCCGGGCTCGATCGCGATCTGGACACGCTCCGCTTCAACCTGGTCGGCTATGGATGCACCACCTGCATCGGTAACTCCGGTCCGCTTCCGGCGGAGATCTCCGAGACCATCCAGCGAAATGACCTGGTCGCTGTCGCCGTGCTCAGCGGCAACCGCAACTTCGAGGGTAGGATCAATCCCGACGTCCGCGCCAACTATCTCGCCTCGCCTCCCTTGGTTGTCGCCTACGCCCTGGCGGGCACGATGGATATCGACTTCGCGACCGAGCCCATCGGCACCGATCCGACCGGTAAGGCCGTCTATCTCAAGGAAATCTGGCCCAGCCAGCGCGAAATTCAGGAGACGGTTCTCAGGTCCGTCCAGACGCATATGTTCCGAGCCGAATATGGAGAAGTCTACCAGGGTGAACCGCAGTGGCGAAGCTTGCCGGTTCCCCAGGGAGAACTCTACCAGTGGGACGAGACCTCGACCTACGTCAAGAACCCGCCCTACTTCGCGGGCATGCCGGCGCAGCCGGCGCCGGTCGCGCCTATCGAGAACGCACGCGTCCTGGCCGTCCTTGGCGATAGCATCACGACCGACCACATCTCGCCGGCGGGGTCGATCAAGGCGGACGGTCCGGCCGGCCGGTACTTGATCGCGCACGACGTGCCCGTCTCGGAGTTCAATTCCTACGGCGCCCGCCGGGGCAACCACGAGGTCATGGTGCGCGGCACATTCGCCAACGTGCGACTGCGCAATCGCCTGGCGCCGGGAACCGAGGGTGGATGGACGCGTCACTTGCCCGACGGCGAAGTGATGAGCATCTTCGACGCCTCGCAAAAGTACTTGAGCGAGGGTGTGCCGCTGTTGGTGCTCGCCGGCAAGGAATATGGCTCGGGATCGTCACGAGACTGGGCCGCCAAGGGACCGCGGCTCTTGGGGATCCAAGCCGTGATCGCCGAGAGCTACGAGCGAATTCACCGCTCGAACTTGGTCGGCATGGGCATTCTCCCTCTCCAGTTCGAGCCCGGCCAGAGCGCCGCGACCCTGGGACTTACCGGAGAGGAACTGTATTCCGTCGAGACCCCCTCCGAGGGGCTGGCCCAGCGTCTAACTTCCGGACGCAGGCTGATCGTCGCGGCCGACAGGGGCGATGGGTCCACGCTCCGGTTCCCGGTCATCGTGCGCATCGATACGCCGCAGGAGATCCTCTACTACGAAAACGGCGGCATTTTGCCGTACGTTCTCCGTCAGTTGGTGACGAGTTGAGAACGATCGCAAACGACTGCGCGGTTTTCCTTCTCCCCCTGGGGAGAAGGGGAAATCATGCCTTCTCCCCCCGGGAGAAGGTGCCGCGTAGGGGCGGATGAGGGGAGTCTACCGCAAGAATGAAACAGCTCTGGGTGTAGCGTTCCTCTCTTGATGCCCCGGTTCACGCCCAAGATATGGCGCACACTCGGTGCCGCCAGGGCCGATGGGGTCGCTTTGTCATCAAGGCGAATGAGTCGGTCCCGAATTGCTGGCACGGATCTTGCACCGGACTTGGTAAGTCGTGTGATGGTGCAACCGCACCGCCTAATGGCAATGGCAACAAGGAGACGAACCATGTCCAATCGAAAGTCGGCCTTCGATCGTGCGATGGCGCTGGCAGCGCTTTCGGGATTCAAGGTCGCCCTGGGCCCGGCGTTTCTGGCGGCGTCGAGGCGGAGTTCGAACTCGGGAACGTGGGCCCTGGCCGCCATGGGCGAGATGTTCCTGGACAAGCTCGGAATCCTTCCTCCCCGGTTCCGGCCCACTCACTTGATTCCGCACGCACTCTCAGGCGCGTGGGTCGCGCGAGAGAGCATGCGCGAGGACGGACTCGACGATCCTACAGCACCCATAGCCGGCGCGGTGGTCGCCGCCGGGGTTTCATGTATCGCACCCTTCTGCCGGATCGCGCTGCACCGGGGCCTTGGTATCTCCAACGTCTTTCTCGGCCTGGGCGAAGATTATCTTGCCCTGCGGCTCGGAACGCAGGCGACGGATATGTCGATGAACCAGGTCACCGAGGTCGCGCGCGACGCGATCGAAGAAGTCACCGGACCACTCTCGCCGTCGTTTCCGTCGAGTTCCGCCATGCCCGCGCTTTCAGACAGACACCGAACCTGAAGAGAGCGGTGACCACGGCGGGTGTTGCAATCGCCTCGTGTGCTCTGCCGATCGTGCCGCCTGAGATCTTTCGCGACGGGCATGAATGTTGGCACAAGTCTTGCATCTTTGCATTTCAGCGGCGATCGGGGATGAACCTCAGTCGAGGTCACGGATCGCTGAGGCCAAACCGAAACCCAACAGGACTTAGAAACGCCCATGAAGAAGCTCACGACCGCCCTGACGGGCACCGCCCTCTTGACGTTGATCCTGGGACTGGCCGGCTGTAGCGAAACCTCCAAGACGACGGAGAAGAAAGAGGTGAGCACGCCCGAGGGCACGACGACAGTCAAAGTCACCAAAGAGGTCAAGGAGACCGGCAACAATCCTCCGCCGGCCGGCACGACCAATCCGGCGCCTCCGAAGGAGTAAAACCTTGATATGCGGAACCCGCACGCGTCAGGTCAGCGGGGGCCTGATTCTGTCGCGGCGGGTTCCCGATCTTGCCGCTCCTTTTTCGAAAGCGTATTTGCCTTAGCCCTGAAATCGTCTGAGTCCGGGTTGCGTTCCTAACACCGGATGACTTGAGCGACGCCCGGGCGAGAAATCCAGACCAAGCGCGACACTGAGACCCGCTTCTTCTTCCCGCCAAACAGCAACATCGAGTGACGACCCGCTCGAGTTTTCCTTCCGTCTTTTCACGGATTCAATGGCCAAGATAGCGCAGGCCCCAAGGTCTTGGTGTGCTCATCGCCGGGACCTGCTAGATGGCAGCTTTGACCAGTACGACCAGTCCCCAACCCGAAAGCATGCCCATCAGGTACGTCCCCAAGATCAAGAAGACCTTGGGCAGTGTCACCGACCAGGTCAGAAACTGGACGTCCACTGACGCAAAATTCTGGAACGAGAAGATCAAGACCACAACCAGCAGCAAGCAGAGTATCGCGGTTCCTATATAACGCATCGCTTCTCCTTCGGTGTCGAGCTCACAGTCACCCGGGCGTTCCGCAAGATTCCATGGCCCAGTTCACGGTTCATTCGTATCCCGGCCGCAGCGCTCGATCAAGACGCCCACAGTCTCGCCCCTGGCATGCCGGGAGCACTCGATACGTGGAAGTTTCCTCGCCAAAGATGCCGGCCCTCATGTCTGGTTATGCCGGAAAGCCGGCCAGGATTTGCATTTCTCTCGCGAGAGGCCGCTGGAAAAGCGCGATTTCGCACGATATAACTACTCGCTGAAATCAACGTCCGAATCTCCGGTCTCAATCGTGCCTAGGAGTGGAAATCGGGCCATGCGTCGCGCGCTGACGGGACGCCAGAGAGCGTCTTGCGATCTCACTCCGTGTACTCATGTGAACCTGATAGAGGTTTTCCCAAAGTCAAACTACAGGTCAAGGAGCTTTCCATGCCAATTGCCAAAGCGATCGTCGAATTCATCGGCACATTTTTTCTCGTGTTCACCGTCGGCATGACTGTGAAGTATCCCGACAACGCGGGGATCGTCGCTCCGCTCGCCATCGGCTCGGCCCTGATGATCATGGTCTTTGCGGGCGGCCACTTCTCGGGCGGGCACTACAATCCCGCTGTCACTCTCGGAGTCACCTTGCGGGGCAAGTGCACCTGGGCCGAGGCGATTCCCTTCTGGGTGGCGCAGTTCGTAGCCGCCGTCGTCGCGGCGCTTCTGGTCAACTACATTAAGTCAACAGCCACCAGTGCACTAGCCACCGGTGTACTGGAGGCGCCCAAGAACCCGATCGCGTACAACCAAGTGGCCTGGTTCATCGGTGAATTTCTGTTTACTTTCGCCCTGGTCTATGTGGTCTTGAATGCCGCAACCGCCAAGGGAACGACCGGAAACTCGTTCTACGGCCTGGCGATCGGGTTCACGGTCATGGTCGGTGCCTTCGCCATTGGCCCGGTCTCCGGTGGCGCATTCAACCCGGCGGTCGGCCTGGGCATCACGATGATGCACCTGGTCGATATCCCCCACCTGATCATCTATCTGCTGGCGGATTTCCTGGGAGGCGCGGTAGCCGCCCTGGTCTTTACCGCCCTGGACATGGGGGGTGACAGGCTCACGGTTTGACCGGTTTTCGCCAGGTCACCTTGGTCTTCGCCGGGACGTTCGCCCTTGGAGCCACGAGCGGGCTGGTCGTGCAAGACCTTGGTTGGACGGCAGACCCCGCTCGAAAGGCTCGTCATGGCGCGCGGCACGCCGGCGATACTCGAGGCCAGTGACCTGGATGTCTCGATGATGAAGCGGGCCCTGGAACTGGCTCGCCAGGCTCTCGAGCAGAAAGAAGTGCCGGTCGGAGCCGTTGTCACTTGCGGCGAAACGATTGTCGCAGAGGCGTTCAACCTTCGCGAAACGCTTCACGACCCGACGGCGCACGCGGAGCGGCTGGCCATCACGCGGGCCGGGACGACCCTCGGTTCCTGGCGGCTTGAAGCCTGCACCCTCTACGTGACGCTTGAGCCGTGCGTGATGTGCGCCGGGGCGATCGTCCAGAGTCGAATTCCTCGCGTGGTTTACGGCGCAGCCGACCCCAAGGCCGGCGGCTGCGCCAGCCTCTATCACCTGGTTTCCGACCGGCGCCTGAACCATCGCGCCACGCTGGTTGCCGGAGTGCTGGAGCGAGAATGCCGGGAAATCCTCAGTCTGTTCTTCCAGGACCGGCGTACCTTTTCTAAACTCAAGAATAACGACGAGGGTGGTCCGGAGGGGTGCCTGAGTGGTTGATAGGGCCGGTCTCGAAAACCGGTGTACCGCTTCGCGGTACCGTGGGTTCGAATCCCACCTCCTCCGCTAGATCCTGAGTGCCAGGGGATGATGGCTGGCAACTCGTGATGCCTACAGGTCAACACGACCACGTTTCAACCCCGCTCCAATCAACCTCGTCCCAGGCCGTCCGCATGGCCAATGTCCCAGCCTCTATCAGACAACCAGCACTCGCTGCACGTGGCTCAGCTGTATGGAAGAGGCTCCGGGGTCGTACAGCCGAAGGAGGAAGAAAGGGACACTACCGAATAGGGATTTTTAGTCCCTAAGCCGCTTGCATCAAGCGTTCACGTGCATGTCCCTGAGGCTTGCTAGTAAGCCGCCTGCATCAGGCGCTTCCATGCATGTCCCCGAGGCTCGCTGCCCTCACAAACGGTTGACATCAGTGATGTCTCCTTTTCCCTCCCTTGCCATCAACAGATCCACAGCCGAGAATCAGATGCAGAGGGCTTAATAACATATTTCGGGAAGACCGGGAACACATTTCTGGCCCGTTCCTTACGTGCAAGAGGAGGTGGGTATGAGCACTGCGAGCGGGCTGTCCACAGAGGATCACGCCTCCAACTTGTTCGGTACCAAGGGAGGTGGCGGCCTGGAGGCGTTCTTCACGCCCCAGGCCATCGCCGTCATCGGGGCGACCGAGAAAGCCGGCAGCATCGGCCGAACGATCGTGTCGAACCTGATGAAAAGCCCGTTCGGCGGGACCGTCTTCCCCGTCAACCCTAAGCGGCGGAGTGTGCTGGGGATCAGAGCCCATCCCCGCATTGGGGACCTGCTCGACCCGATCGACCTAGCCATCGTGGCCACGCCCGCGCCGATGGTGCCCGACCTGATCGGCGAGTGCGTCGAGGCCGGGGTTCGGGCGGTCGTCGTCATTTCGGCCGGGTTTAAGGAGCTCGGGGCCGAAGGCGCGGCGCTCGAACAGCGGATCGTGGAACAAGCGCGGCGCGGCCGGATTCGTGTCATCGGCCCGGACAGCCTGGGGGTAATGAGCCCGATGACCGGCCTGAACGCCACAGTCGCCAGCACCATGGCCAAGCCCGGCAAGATCGCCTTCCTCAGTCAGAGCGGGGCCCTCGGAACTGCGGTCCTGGACTGGAGCTTACGGGCCCATATCGGCTTCAGTGCCTTCGTCTCGGTCGGAGAGATGCTCGATGTCGGCTGGGGCGATCTGATCGACTATCTTGGCAACGACACGCATACCCGGAGCATCCTCATCTACATGGAGTCGATCGGCGACGCGCGGTTATTTTTGTCGGCGGCGCGCGAGGTGGCGTTGACCAAGCCCATCATCGTCATCAAGCCCGGCCGCACGGAGGAAGCGTCCCAGGCGGCGGTGGCGCACAGCGGGTCTCTGACCGGCAGTGATGACGTGCTCGATGCCGCTTTCCGCCGCTGCGGCGTGTTGCGCGTGGACCGGATCGACGAGCTGTTCAGCATGGCCGAGATCCTCAACACCCAGCCGCAGCTGAAGGGCCCCCGCCTGACGATCCTGACCAACGCGGGCGGCCCCGGCGTGCTCGCCACTGATGCCCTGATCGCCGGCGGCGGCAAACTGGCCCCCCTGGCGCCCGCGAGCATCGAGGCGCTCAACCGCATCCTCCCCTTGCCCTGGAGTCATAGCAATCCCCTCGACTTGCTCGGCGACGCCGGCCCCGACCGCTATGTCCAGGCGCTGGAGGTCGTCGCCCGGGACCCGAACACCGACGGCCTGCTGGTGATCTTGACGCCCCAGTCGATGATCGACCCGACCGTGATCGCCGACCAGTTGAAGGCCCATTGCACCATCGCCGACAAGCCAGTACTGGCCAGTTGGATGGGGGGGGACGAGGTTGCGGCAGGCGAATCGATCCTGCACAGCGGCGGCATCCCGTCGTTCCCCTACCCCGACACCGCCGCCCGCGCCTTTAACCACATGTGGCAATTCAGTCAGAGCATCCGCAGCCTGTACGAGACGCCGGAGCTGGCCGGCGGCGAGGACGGCGGCGCCGATCGCGCCGGGGCCCAGGACTTGATCGCCTCCGTCCTGGCCGCGGGTCGGACCCTCTTGACCGAGGCCGAATCGAAGGCGCTGCTCGCGCTGTACGGCATCCCCGTCGTGCCGACCCGGGTCGCCACCACGGAGGAACAGGCCGTGGCCCTCGCGGCGGAGCTCGGCTACCCCGCAGTCCTGAAGCTCTATTCCCAGACGATCACGCACAAGACCGACGTCGGCGGGGTGCGGCTCAACCTGTCCAATGGCGAGGCGGTGCGCCACGCCTATTGCGCAATCGAGCAGTCCGTACGCCGGCGCGTCGGCGCCGAACACTTCCTGGGCGTGACCGTCCAGCCGATGATCGAGCTCGACGGCTACGAGCTCGTCCTCGGTTGCAGCCCCGATCCGCAGTTCGGCCCGGTGCTCCTGTTCGGCGCGGGCGGGCCACTGGTCGAACTGCTCAGGGACCATACGCTGGCCCTGCCGCCGCTGAACACGACGCTGGCGCGGCGGATGATGGAGCGCACCTGGATCTTCCATTTCTTGCAGGGGAGCCGGGGTCGCCGTCCCGTCGATCTGGGCGCGTTGGAGCGGCTGCTGGTCCGGTTCAGTGGGCTGGTGGTCGAACAGCCGCGGATCAAGGAGATCGACATCAACCCGCTGCTCGCCTCGCCCGAGCGGCTGATCGCGCTGGACGCCCGGGTGGTCCTGCATGGGGCGGAGGTCGATTTGGACCGGCTGCCCCGCCCCGCCATCAGTCCCTATCCCACCCAGTACGTCGCCCCGTGGACGGGCAAGGACGGCCTGACCGTCACGATCCGGCCGATCCGGCCCGAAGACGAGCCGCTGGTGGTTCGGTTCGACGAGAAGCTGTCCGAGGACACCGTCTACATGCGCTACTTTCAGACCT
>JBKQMU010000053.1:0-76588 GCA_052146555.1 Isosphaeraceae bacterium | reverse complement strand
TGCTCGAGGCGCAACAGCAGCTGGCCGAGGCCAACTTCTCAGTCATCGTGATCGTGGCGGGCGTCAGCGGCGCGGGCAAGGGCGAGACGGTGGACCTCCTGCTGGAGTGGCTGGATGCGCGCGGCATCGAAACCCACGCCATGAGGGAACTCACCGACGAGGAGCGGCAACGGCCGGCGATGTGGCGGTTCTGGCGGGCGCTGCCGCCCCAGGGTCGGATCGGGATCTTCTTCGGTGCGTGGCACGCCAGACCGATCCTCGACCGTACCTTCGGCCGGATCACGCTCCCCCAACTGGACCAGGCGATCGATCGGATCGTCGAGTTCGAACGGATGCTGCATCGCGAGGGTGTCCTCCTTGTGAAGTTCTGGCTGCACCTGTCCAGGAAGGCCCAGAAGGAGCGTCTCAAGGCCCTCGAGGCCGACCCGCGCCAGCGCTGGCGGGTGATGAAGCGGGACTGGGGGCTGTTCAAGCGCTATGACGCCCACCGCAGCGTCAGCGAGCACGTGCTGCGCCGCACGGACACGGCGGAGGCGCCGTGGACGATCGTCGAGGGGACGGACCGTCGCTGCCGCCACTTGACCGTGGCCCAGGCGCTGCTGGAGGCCCTGCGTGGTCGACTGGAGCAGGTGAAGTCGGTGTCGCCCGCGTCGGAGCCGCACCCCGTCCCCTTACGGCCGGATTCGGTGAACGTCATCAGCCGTCTGGACATGGGCCTGACCCTGGACCCGTGGACTTACAAGAAAGAATTGCTCCGGGCGCAGGGTGAGCTCGGCCTGCTCAGCCGACGGCTCCGCAAGAGGGGGAGGCCCCGAATCCTGGTGTTCGAGGGCCCGGACGCGGCCGGCAAGGGGGGCGCGATCCGCCGGCTGACGGCGGCGATGGACGCGCGCGACTACCAGGTCCTGTCAGTGGCGGCCCCGACGGACGAGGAGCGGGCCCATCCCTACCTGTGGCGGTTCTGGCGTCACCTGCCGCCGTCGGGTCGGGTGATGATCTATGACCGCTCGTGGTACGGCCGGGTGCTGGTCGAGCGCGTCGAGGGTTTCGCGCGTCCTGAGCAGTGGCGGCGGGCCTACGAGGAGATCAACGCGTTTGAGGAGCAGTTGACCGAATTCGGACTGATCGTGGTGAAGTTCTGTCTGGCGATCACGCCGGAGGAGCAGCTACGCCGCTTCGAGGCCCGGCAGACGACGCTGTACAAGCAGTACAAGCTAACGGCGGAAGACTGGCGGAACCGCGACCGATGGTCGTCCTACGAGGCGGCGGCGTGCGAGATGATCGAGCGGACGGGGACGGAGTCGTCACCGTGGATGTTGGTGGAGGGGAACAACAAGGAGTGGGCACGGGTCAAAGTGTTGAAGGAGGTGGTGCGGCGCGTGCGCTCGGCCCTCAAGTAGTGGAGTCATGTGCATATACAAAAAATGATCGCGAAGCCAAGGGGGCGCTGCTACTAACGGCCGCGGGATGCCCAATCCGGGAAGCAGAACCAAAGGGGCCATTGCTGGCAGAGCCAAAGGGGCGATTGCTGTTTGTGGGAGTCGGCTATGCTGACGCAAGGAACGGGATGTCACATTGCCTGCCATGAAAATACCGGTCACGCGGCGTCCTGACGGGGTTCGAGCGTTACCTTATGCCTCAGGCGTTCTTGGCAATCGGCCTCCGTCCCGCGGGTCGCGGCTCCCGTCGACACGACCACCAAAGGGGCCGATTTTCATGGGTTAGGAAGCCGGGAATCGGCACGCAGACTGTCCTTCCTCTTTTGTCCTTTCTTTTTGTGCGTCATCGAGAGCCCGCCGCGTCGGTCGCGGTCTCTTCACGGGGTCTACTACGGCCGGGGCCGTTGTCATATCCTTTGATCCAGTCAGGCTTAGAGCGCGTCGCCACGCCTCAGGATCCTTGACGGACTGGGAGAGAGACGAAGCAATGTGGACCCAACAATACGATCCGATGGGGTATTGGCCGCTCTCAACACTCTTGGCGGCCCTGCCTGTCCTGATCTTGTTGGGGTTCTTGGCCTCGGGGCGGGTCTCCGCGTGGCAAGCGGCGCTCTGCGGCCTGTTGACAGCGGCCGGGATGGCGGCCGGGCCGTTCGGGATGCCGATGGATCTGGTAGTAGCCAGCGCCGGTGTGGGGCTTGTCTTCGCCTTTTTCCGGATCGTCTGGCTGATCCTATCAGCAATTTTTCTCTACGATCTTGCGGTGATGACCGGGCAGTTCGACGTGATGAGGGCATCGATCGCACGGCTGTCTGGCGACCGTCGCGTGCAGGCAGTTCTGGTGGCCTTCTCGTTCGGGGCGTTCCTCGAGGGGGCGGCCGGGTTTGGCGCGCCGGTGGCGATCTCGGCCGCGTTCCTGGTTGGCTTGGGGTTCGAGCCGTCCCGGGCCGCCATACTCTGCCTGATCGCCAACACGGCGCCGGTGCCCTGGGGAGCGCTTGGCGTGCCGATCAAAACATTGAGCGTGGTGACCGACCTCGATGTCGAGGCGATCAGTGCCACCGTGGGGCGGATCTTGCTGCTGATGCCGCTGGTGATTCCGGTCTGGCTGGTCGTGACGATGGTGGGCTGGCGCGCGACCCTGCCTGTCTGGCCGGCGCTGCTGGTCATCGGCGGGTCATTCGCGGTGGCGCAGTTTCTCTGGTCGAGCTTCGTCGGCTACGAGCTCGTGGATATCGTCTCGGCCGTCGCGAGCCTGGCGGCAGGAGTGGTGCTGCTCCGAGTCTGGAAACCGAGGGAGGAGTGGCGGTTCGCGCACGATGCCGACGTGTCGGATGTGATCGCAACCCAGGCGGCCCCGGCCTCGGAGCTGAAGCGCGACCGGGTCGCGCGGGCCTGGACGCCGTTTGCGCTCTTGACCTTGGCAGTGCTGTTCTGGGGGACGCCGGCCGTGAAGAAGTGGATGGACACACGCGCGTCGTGGAAAATCGAACTGCCCCAGCTGCACCTGAAGGTGGCCAAGGGAGAGGCGGTCACGGGGCACAAAACGCCCGAGCCCAAAGACCGGGATCCGGCCGTGCTGGATATCGTCCCGGTTTCCGCGACCGGAACAGGGGTATTCCTGTCGTCGATCATCAGCGGCCTGTTCCTGGGGCTTAGCCCTGCCACGATGGCCGCGACTTTAGCGCGCACGGTGCGCCGAATGGTCCCAGCGTTCGCCGCGATCTTCTGCATGCTCGCGCTCGGATTCGTGACCAAGTATTCGGGGTTGGACACCGTGCTCGGACTGGCTTTCACCCGCGCTGGCCCTTTGCTCTATCCCTTGTTCGGGACGTTGCTGGGCTGGGTCGGGGTCGCCCTGACCGGCTCCGACACGTCGAGTAACGTCCTCTTCGGCAACCTTCAGAAGATCACGGCGAGGAAGCTGGGGCTGAGCGAGATCCTGATGGCATCGGCCAATTCGGCGGGCGGGGTCATGGGAAAGATGATCGATGCCCAGTCGATCGTCGTGGCCGCCGCCGCCACAGGCGAGGGAGGTAAAGAGGGGCAGATACTTCGCACGATCATGTGGCACAGCATTGCGCTGGCCTTAATGGTCGGGGCGATCGTCTTGCTCTTCGCCCACGTCCTCAATTGGGCGGTGGTCATGCCGGCCAACCCGTGCTGACGAGATTGAGAGTCGATTCGGTCAAGAGCTCGCTCCAAGGCGACCAAGAAGAGGGCGCGATGGGTACAAGGGGGGCGGAGGGAACCTAGAGGCGCGCTGGGGACCCAGAGGCGCGATGAGGACATAATGAATTGCCTCATCGAGCTGCCAGAGGCAGACCTGGGATCACGGTCGCAGAAGAGCCAAGGAGACACCGCTCTTTGTAAAAGTCGTACGCGGATTTCGGAAAGCGGCCAATATGCAGGTAGTCGTCACGCCGGCCTAACCCGCTCCCGTTCGCGTATCGGACGGTCTTCGCCACTCTTTCCAATATTCGCGCAAGAGAGTATCAAGCTCGCCGCGGACGTGGGTTGCCAGGGCTAGGGCTCGGTGCTTGAACTCGTCGCTCTCTTCCGCGGTCAGTTCGCGACCTGTCCCCAGGGCGGCGATCTGGCGAAGGCGGCGGAAGCCGGCACGCGTCGCGATCCGGTCGAGCACGCCGACGATGGCATCCGGCGACAGGGCCATTGGCTAGAACGGTCCTCCCAGCATCAAAATCTCGCGCAAGGCGACAAGCTGGGGATGATTCATTCGTAACACTTCGATCGTCGTCCGGCCGATCGCGGTGCAGCCGATCAGAGTGCTTCTGTCGAATCGAAAGTGATACGACCATTTATGGCGCCGCGGATTGTAAAGACGCGTGACCTTGCCGGTGGCCGGGTCGAGACCGGTCAGATTCGGACCTTTGTACACGTTGCAGTAATAGCAGGAGACTGCAAGGTTGCCTGAGGTCGTGCGTCCACGATGCTTTCGGGGGATGATGTGGTCGATCTCGAATGGTACCCGTGAGCCTGCTTGCGGCAGGCGGCAGTATTCGCACTGCCCGCCTGCCCGCTGTATTACCTGCCGTTCTAACGCAGCATCCATGCCGAGCGGCCTAGTCGCGTTTCTGGAGCGAAAGGCGGGCCTTGGCGTGCATCAGGTCCACAAGATAGCTAACGCGTATGTAGCTCTCAAGTTCGACCTTCTCAGCGGGTGTCAGCGCGTCGTCCTGGTTCTTGACCGCCAGATCGTGCATCCGGTCCAGGTCGGCCTGATCGATACTGAAGAGGCGGAGCACGGCTTGGGCCGCGTCATTGGATAGATCTGCCCTCTCGGGATGGATTATCCGGGCGATAATAGCGGCTTCTGTGGTGGGCGTCGCGCTTTGTGCAGTTGCCATAAAAAAATCTCACCGTCCCATACGATCAGCACAGTAGGCTGTTTTAACGAATGAGACAACTCGCGGCAACCTGAGCACTGAGTTCCGGGCTCATGCCAGCGCTCATTGCCGTGTTTTTTGGCAACATCGGGAACCCCGAAAATCTTCAATACCCACTAAGGTCTTCTCGCCAACCTAGCCCCCCCCGGTTCGCGTGTTGGACGGTCTTCGTCGCTCTTTCCAATATTCGCGCAAGAGAGTATCAAGCTCGCCGCGGACGTGGGTTGCCAGGGCTAGGGCTCGGTGCTTGAACTCGTCGCTCTCTTCCGGGGTCAGCTCGCGACCTGCGCCCAGGGCGGCGATCTGGCGAAGGCGGCGGAAGTCGGCACGCGTCGCGCCCCGGTCGAGCACGCCGGCGATCGCATCCAGCGCGGGGGCTAGCATGCGGGGATCTTTCTGCTGGTTCAAGAGGGCCAAAGAGGCACGCAGATTTCGATACGCGTTCTCGTGCCAGTCCAGTTCCCGCTTGAGCATTGACTCACGCCGGTGGGGCGCCTCGCGACGGTCAGCGCGTGCCTGGGCCAGCAGGCAGCCGAGGATCAAGAAACCCGCCGGGATGCCCATGGCCCACGCCCGCGGTCGGGAATGCTGACGCATGAACCGGGGATGAAAGAGGCCCAGCAGCAGGCCCACCAAGGCGCCGCCGGCGTGCCCCCAGTTGTCGATGTATCTGGGGAAGGCGACGCCCAGGAGCGCTGTCAGTCCCAGGGCCTTGGTCATCTGCCAGCCGAGATCGCTACCCGTCTCCGTTCGCGATCGCCAGCCAGCCACTGCGCAGAGCCCGATGAGCCCCATGATCACCACCGATCCGCCCCCCGAGTGGACCAGCGTACCCGAGCCCAGCGAGTGCCGGATGAACACCGAGATGAGGTTGCCCAGGCCGCCAGTTAGCGCGTAGATGAGGACGAGCTGAGAGGTGCCGTACCACGACTCGATCAGCGTTCCCAGCAGGTAAAACGCCAGCAGGTTGAGTGCGACGTGAATCACGCTGTAATGCACAAAAGTGCATGTGATCAGACGCCAGAGTTCCCCATGCCAGAAGTCGCGCAGGGTGAGGTCGCCGAACCGGTGCCCATCGCCGATTCCCATGATAAAGAGTCCAAGCCATGGGGGTGCAGGTTCCTCACGCATCCGGACGCAGAGCATCGCGGCGAACACGACGACCCAGGCAAGCGAGAAGATGGCAGTCGCGGGATAGCTCTTGATTTCCCGGCTCACGGTGCCAAGGGTCATGCGCAATCTCGGCGGGTGGAAGGGCAGATCGAACGAAATTGTGTCGTTGCGGCTCGCGTGATGGGGGTGAGCTTCGAGGATTCTCGTGCGCCCTTTCTCCGGTTCCTGCTCATGGCCTCCGCCGATCGTTTTCGAGCCCCAGCGCCTCGCGCAAGAGGCGAGCCTGGTGCGCGGCGGCGTGGTCCTCCAGGACCGGAAGCAGCCCGGCGGTTGAGAGCGCCGGATCGAGCGTCACCCAGCTCTTGCAACCGAGCTGCTCGGGGCTGGGCCTCAGGGTCCATGGCGGGTCGCGGTGAAAGATGCGTACGCCCAGCACCCAGAGTCCGGGCCTGCGATAGGCGAACCGCTTGCGGAGGGTCTCCTCGGTCCAGACATGGAAGGGAGCAAGCACCGCCAGGCGGTCCTCGGAGGCGACGTGCTCGACCAGCTCGACTGCGGCGAATAAGTGGATCGCGACCTCTTGCGGCGAGGTCGCGGACTCTGTCCCGGAATCCTTCGTGGAGGTCGCCGGCTCGATCCTCAAACCTTGTTGGGACTGGTGAACATAGGTGGGATATAGCCAGAAAACCTGGTGTTCCGGGGTGAACCCCGAGGGTCCTTCGTCGATGCCGCCCTTGCGGACGATGAGGCTCTGGCGACCCTCGCCAAGTGCCTGGCAAACGCCCGCCCACTCCTTGAAGGCGATGGCGCAGAAACCCTGTGGTGTGCTCATGGATCCCACTCGACCTTGGGCAGACGGATCATCAGGTCCGAAACGGCCGAGCGGGGGTTCTTGCCCTCGAAGAGCACCTGATGCAGCTCGGCGGTAATCGGCATGTCGATGCCCAGACGCTTTGCCAAGGCGCAAACGCTCCGCGTCGTGGCTACGCCCTCGGCGATATTCACCATTGCCGCGAGCACCTGCTGCAGCGTCTCGCCGCGGCCGATTCGCTCGCCAACGCTGCGGTTGCGGCCAAACGGGCTGTAGCAGGTCGTCACCAGGTCGCCAACGCCCGCCAAGCCGTAGAAGGTCGATGCGCGGCCCCCCAGCGCCACGCCCAGCCGGGTGATTTCAACGAGCCCGCGGGTTAATAAGGCCGCCTTGGCGTTGTCTCCAAAGCCCAGGCCGTCGCAAATCCCGGCGGCGATTCCGACGATGTTCTTGAGGGCCCCGGCGAGCTCGACACCGATGGCGTCTGGGTTGGTGTAAACCCGAAAAGCTTCATGGCTCAGTTGCCCCTGAATGGCTAAGTTGAGCACCGGCGACGGCCCGGCGACGACGACCGACGCGGGCAACCCGCGGGCAATCTCCTCAGCGTGGCTGGGCCCGCTGAGCACCGCGACGGGACGATCTCCGGTCGTCTCGATGATGATTTGGCTGGGCCGGTTGAATGTGCCGTTTTCGATTCCCTTGACCACACTGAGAAACGGAACCAGAGAGGCAAATTCCCGCGCCAGCCCCTCGAGAACAGCCCGCAGGAACGAGCTCGGCACCGCAGCGACGACGAGCTGGGCACCGTCCAGGACCGCCGGCGCATCGGCCGTGATGAGGATGCCCTCAGGAATGCGAACTCCGGGCAGGTAGCGGTGGTTAACCCGATCTCGCAGCAGCGCCTCGGCGTGTTCCTCCGTGCGGGACCAGAGCGCCACTCGCGCCTGCGGCTTGCCGAAGAGCAAGGCCAGCGCGGTGCCCATGCCGCCGGCACCCAGGATCGCGATCCGTTCCATCATGCGTGATGCCGAAGTTTACACTTTCTCGGTCCGGCCAATTGCTTCCGGAAAAAGGACATTATAGATTGAGCAGAAGGTTCTCGACAGGCCGTGTCTTGGCTGAGCAAGCGGCAGGGTGCCTGCGGTCATTCTACCGCCTCCTTTGCCGGGGCGGCCGGAAGCCGCTGGCGGCGAGGCTTCTGAGGTTTCGGCGAGTTCGACTCGGAGGCTTGCGAGGCCAACATCTCGATGAACCGGGTCGCCTGGGCTGAGACCAGCTTCCCCTTCCGCTGAACCACGCCGTAGGTTCGCTGAGGAAAATAGCGATTAAACGGGATGGCCGCCAGGTTTTCCTTGCCGCTTAGGCAAATGGAGGTCACAATCGAAATACCCAGGCCAAGTTCGACGTAGCGCTTGATGACCTCCCAGCCTCCGGCCTCGAGTGCGACACGGTAGTTCAGGCCGTACTTGTGAAACACGTAATCGACGACCCTCCAGGTGGTCAGGTGCTGGGGAGGCAAGATGAGCGGGAACGAGGCGACTTCTTTGATGGTCACCCGCTCTTTGGCAGCAAGGGGATGATCTCGAGCCGTGATGAGCATGGGATCATATCGGAACGTTGGAGTATAGCTGATATCTTCGGGAACCTCGATCATCGAGCCGACGGCGAAATCGACGGCGTCGTTGCGGATCATCTTCAGACCGTCCCGTCCGGTGACGTTCTGGAGCCGCAACTCAATGCCCGGATAAGTCTTGGAATACTGGCCGATGGTCTCGGGCAAGATGTACAGGATGGTCGACTCGCCGGCGGCGATGGAGATCCGGCCGGCTTCCATGCCTCCTTTGCTGGCGTGGAAGGCGGGAACCAGCGAGTCGATTGCGTCGACCAGTGGCCAAGCAAGCTTATAAAGTGCCTGGCCCTCGGGAGTCAGCAGGATCTTGGGACCTCTGCGCTGAAACAGCTTCGCCCGGAACTCCAGCTCGAGTGCTTGGATCTGGAGCGAGACCGAGGGCTGGCTGAGCATCGACTGCTCGGCGGCCCGGGAGATGCTGCCAGTCTGGGCCGCATAACAAAAGCTTCGCAGCCGGCGAAGGCGGTTGCCGTGGCTTTCCTGGGGGGAGCTGAGGTTGGACATTGATCGAGTTCCCTTTGATTATCGAGAGGCGCCGGGGCGACCCTAGACAATTATTGACTCAAACAATGCTGTAGCCAAGGTTCATTAACCCAATACTCTGTATTGGAAGAATTGTCTTGTCAAATACTTGCTGGCCAGTCAGACTCATTGGGGCGGAAGCAATCACCCGAGGGAGTATAGCGCGATGCCTGCGACCGAGATCGTGGCGGGAGTTCTGATCAAGGCGCCTATGGGGCCCGGCTACGAGGAGATCCTCACGCCTGAGGCGCTCCAGCTAGTGGCCAAGCTGCACCGGGCCTTCGAGGGGCGGCGGCAGGAGCTTCTGGCCCGCCGCCAGAGCGTGCAAGCGAAGCTCGATGCCGGCTGGCTGCCCGATTTCCTAAGCGAGACCGAGGCCATTCGCCAGGGGGACTGGCGGGTGGCGCCGATCCCTCCTGACCTCTTGGACCGGCGAGTCGAGATCACCGGGCCGGTCGATCGCAAGATGGTCATCAACGCGCTGAACTCCGGCGCCAAGGTCTTCATGGCCGATTTCGAGGACGCGCACTCGCCCACCTTCGACGCCACGATCGAGGGCCAGCTCAACGTTCGCGAGGCGGTCCGGGGCACGATCGCCTACGACAGTCCCGACGGCAAGGAGTATCGCCTGCACAAGCATACCGCGACGCTGCTTGTCCGTCCCCGCGGTTGGCACCTGCGCGAGAAGCACGTCGAGATCGACGGCCAGCCGGTCTCCGGGTCGCTCTTCGATTTTTCTCTCTACTTCTTCCACAACGCCCGGGCCCTCCTGGATAAGGGAGCCGGACCGTACTTCTATTTGCCCAAGCTCGAGAATCATCTGGAAGCCCGGCTCTGGAACGACGTCTTCGTGATGGCGCAGCAGGAGCTGGGGCTGCCCGTCGGCACGATCAAGGCCACTGTGCTGATCGAGACCATCCTGGCCGCCTTCGAGATGGACGAGATCCTGTACGAATTGCGCGACCACATCGTCGGCCTGAACTGCGGGCGGTGGGACTACATCTTCAGCTTCATCAAGAAGTTCCGCAGCCACCCCGAGTTCGTGCTGCCGAATCGGGCACTGGTGACGATGACAACCCATTTCCTGCGGTCGTACTCGCTGCTGACCATCAAGACCTGCCATCGCCGGGGCGCCTTCGCGATGGGCGGAATGGCGGCCCAGATTCCGATCAAGAGCGACGCCGAGGCCAACGCACTTGCCCTGGGGAAGGTCCGCGACGACAAGGTCCGCGAGGCGACCGACGGCCACGACGGCACCTGGGTGGCCCACCCGGGGCTCGTGCCCATCGCCATGGAAGTCTTCAACGAGCGCATGCCCGGTCCCAACCAGCTGCAACGGCTCCGCGAGGATGTACAGGTCAAGGCGGCCGACTTGGTGACTGTGCCTAGCGGTCCGATCACCGAAGCCGGCCTGCGCGTCAACATTAATGTCGGGCTGCGTTATCTGGAGAGCTGGTTGCGGGGCTCCGGTTGCGTGCCCATCTTCAACCTCATGGAGGACGCCGCCACCTGCGAGATCTCTCGCACCCAGATTTGGCAATGGATTCGCCACCCACGAGGGGTGCTCGACGATGGCCGCAAGATCACCGTCGAGCTGTTCCGTAGTGTCATGGACGAGGAGCTGGCCAAGATCCGGGCCGACATCGGCGCCGAAGAGTTCGACGGGGGCAAATTCCCCCTCGCCCGGCAGATCTTCGACGAGGTCACCACCAGCCCGAACTTGGTCGAGTTCCTCACGCTTCCCGCGTACGAGCAGCTGCCTTGATTTGACCGCCCGGCCAGACCGAGGTTCGGGCCAAGGGGGCCCGGCGGGCATGTCGGATATGCATGCCAACCTCGAACCGGGTATGGAGTATTGTTCACGTTTCTTTCGATCGGGAGGGATTGGTCATGAATTGTCCCCATCAGCCAAGTGCCGAAGAACTGCGTACGCGGTGGGAGACGGACCCGCGCTGGAAAGGGATCCGGCGGGATTACAGTGCGAAAGATGTTGTCACTCTGCGCGGCTCTGTACACGTCGAATGTTCCCTGGCGCGGCGGGGAGCCGAGCGGCTTTGGAAGCTCCTGGGCACGGAGCCTTTTATCAATGCACTCGGTGCCCTCACGGGGAATCAGGCCATCCAGATGGTCCAGGGGGGCCTGAAGGCGATTTACTTGAGCGGCTGGCAGGTCGCCGCCGACGCCAACCTCGCCGGCCAGATGTATCCCGACCAGAGCCTTTATCCTTGCAATAGCGCACCGGCTCTGGTGCGATCGATCAACAACGCCTTCCGCCGGGCCGACCAGATCCAGCATGCCGAGGGACGCAGCGACCTCGACTACTTCGCGCCGATCGTGGCGGACGCCGAGGCCGGCTTCGGCGGCCCGCTCAACTCGTTCGAGATCATGAAATCGATGATCGAAGCCGGCGCCGCGGGCGTCCACTTCGAAGACCAGCTTGCCAGCGAGAAGAAATGCGGGCACATGGGAGGCAAGGTGCTCGTTCCCACCTCCCAGTTCCTGCGTACGCTGAGCGCTGCCCGGCTGGCCGCCGACGTGATGGACGTCCCCACCATCCTGGTTGCCCGCACCGACGCACTCTCGTCGCACCTGCTGACCAGCGACGTCGACGAACGCGACCGGCCGTTCCTCACCGGCGGCCGTACGCCCGAGGGCTTCTACACGATGACCGGCGGCCTTCGCGCCGCAATCGCCCGCGGACTCTCTTACGCTCCCTTCGCCGACCTTCTCTGGTGTGAAACCTCCGAGCCCAACCTGGCTGAGGCCAAAGAGTTCGCCGAGTCGATCAAGAGCGAGTTCCCGAACCGGATGCTCGCCTACAACTGCTCACCGTCGTTCAACTGGAAGGCCAAGCTGGACGACAGCACCATCGCCAAGTTCCAGCGCGAGCTGGGCGCGATGGGCTATAAGTACCAGTTCATCACGCTGGCTGGCTTCCACGTCCTGAACCTGTCGATGTTCGAGCTGGCTCGGGCCTACAAGGACGCGGGCATGGCCGCCTACTCGAAGGTCCAGCAGACCGAATTCGCCCGCGAGGCTGACAGCGGCTACCACGCCGTCAAGCACCAGCGGTTCGTGGGTACCGGCTACTTCGACCAGGTTTCCCAGTGCGTCTCCGCCGGCAAGTCGTCGACCACGGCCCTGGCCGGCTCGACCGAAGAGGAACAGTTCGAGCACGTCGGAGCAGGCGCGCACTGAGCGTGCTCGCTTCTCTTTGCGTTCCCGCGCAGCAATCGGGCGGAGCCGACTCCTCAAAACGAGCCGGCTCCGCCCGTTGTGTTCAGAGACGCTGAACGGTCGCCCTATTCGCCACGCAAGCTCTCTTCGGCCCATTGCCGGACGCGCTGGGTCCAGGCTCCGTAATCGGACAGGTCTTCCGCGGTCAGCCAGCGGGGAACCTGATCGGCACGGACGCGCAGGTAACCACTTCGCTCGACCTTCTGATAGCGGCCATTCTCATCGAGCCGCTGGATGTTCAGAGCCTGACCATCAAAGCTCCAGAACTCGGCGACGCCCATGGCGGCGTAGATCGCCTGACGGTCCGCTTTTGGTGGTGAGATGTCGATTTCGATCGCAAGGTCGGGATTGGGATACGCCGCGACGTCTTTTAGCCTACGACGGATGGCCGCCAGCGCGGTCGCAATCTTCTCCGGTTCGAGGTAATAGCAGTTGTCCGACTCGATGCCGCGCGCTAGTTCCGGACGTATCCAGGTCGTCTCTCGAAAGGACGCGATACGGATGCCCAGGGAACCGGCGACGGTTTTGACGAAGTCGTTGAGTATGTCCGCGAAGTAATCATGCACCGCTCCCTTGACCATAATCTCCATGTTCCTTCCGTCGAAGGCCGTGCGGATTGGTGTGCCCTCGGGCAAGTTGTTGACGAAGCTCTCGTACAGAGCCCAGGTGGCGTCGGGGACCAGGATTCGCGTTTCTCCGGTCGCAGTCGCCGTTGTCTGTGGGGGCGGCTCGGCGATGGTCGTGCTCATGATCCTTCAAGCCTCCAGCGAGAGAGCCAAAAAAGCTCACATGTTCTTACGTGCCCCGGTAGGCCCGATCCAGCAAGTCGACCGGATGGACAACCTGGATGGGGCTGCCGCGTTCCTTAATTTTGCGGGCGATCTGGAGGATGCAGCCGACGTTGCCGGCGGCGACGACTTGAGCGCCGCTGGCCTCGATCTTGTCCATCTTGCGCCGGCCCAGGCGCTCGGACATCTCGGGCTGGGTCAAATTGTACGTGCCCGCTGCACCGCAGCAGAGCTCACTTTCGTCCAGGGGAATGAGCTGCAATCCGGGAATCATGGCCAGAAGCTGGCGCGGCTGCGAGCGAATCTGCTGGGCGTGGCAGAGATGGCAAGCATCATGGTAGGCCACTTTCAGGTCCAGCCGGTGGGTGGGCGGCAGCGGCCCCAGCGCGACCAAGAACTCGGAGATGTCCTTGACCTTGGCGGCGAACCGGACGGCCTGGTCGTGCTCACTGGCGGGCAAGACGTGGGGATAGTCTTTGAGCATCGCGCCGCAGCCGGCGGCATTGACGATGATCGCGTCAAACGCGTCGGCATCGAATGCCTGGATGTTCCGTCGCGCTAGCTCGAGCGCCGGTTCGAAGGCACCTGAGTGATAGTGAATGGCGCCACAGCATGCCTGGGACCGGGGAATGACGACCTCGCAGCCGTTTTGCTGGAGCACCCGGGCCGTGGCGGCGTTCGTTTCGGGATAGAGCGCATCGGCCACGCAACCCAGAAGGAGCCCGACACGGGCTCGTCTTGGACCAGAGGGCGGCAGCGTCTCGGGGAGCCGCTTGGGGGACGTGGAAAGCCGCGGTAGCATTGCCGCCATACGGCCAAGCGCCCCGGGCAGGGCACGGAAGAGGCCTTTGCGCCCAGCCCAGTCCAGTAGTCCGGTTTGCTGAAAAAGCCGCGCTGGCCACAAGGCGGCTTTGACCCGCCCGGAGTACGGGAACAGGTGGTGCAGGATGAAGCGGTCGAGAAGGCTAGTTTTCGCCTCGGCGGGCGCGTCTTTTTGAAGGGCGATTTTGAACGGCTCGATGAGCGTGCCATAGTGGACGCCCGAAGGACAGGCCGATTCACAGGCGCGGCAGTCCAGGCAGAGCTCCAGATGGCGGCGGACGTCAGGCCCCATCGACAGCCGGCCGTCGATCACCGCGCGCATCAAGTAGATGCGTCCCCGAGGGCTGTCGTTCTCATCGGCCGTTTCGAGGTACGTCGGGCAGCTCGCGGTGCACAATCCGCAATGGACGCATTCCTGAAAATGGCGATAGTCGATCTTGCTGGCCAGCCAGTCGAGGTCGATGCCCACGTCGTGCACTTGATTCTCGGTCGCCAGCGTCATGGCTCGGTCGTGCCTCGCAAGACGAAGCTTGCTTCAGAAAATACCCGCAAATCGTCCGGGATTGAGTAATCCGCCAGGGTCGAGCGCCTTCTTGACGCGGGCGGAGAGGGCCCAATCGGGCCGGGGATCGCCCCAGACTTTGAGCCTGTCTTTCCAGTCCGTCGGAGAGCGCACCACGATCAGGCTGCCTTCCTTGGTTGCGGCCTGGCTGCGAAGCGGACCGATCGCGGCGGCCACGGCTTCCGCGGTCCAGGCGCCGTCGTTGCGGGCATGCAGCCAGACGATGCCACTGCCAGCGTGAGCCTGGATGCTCCAGCGGCCGGGGTCAATGGGCGCCACGAACTCGACGACGGCCGAAGGCGGAAGGCTCAAGGCGCATGAGACCGGACCGTGTTCTTGCGCCTGGAACTCGGTGAGGCTCGACCAGAGTGCTCCTGCCTGGCCATTGTCACAGACAGTCACATCAGCGCGCCCCAGCTCGATCATGAGCCGGCTGGTCTGCCAGCGGACCGAGGCGGCGCTGTCCTCCAGGCCGATGGCCAGGACCCAGCCGGTTGCGGGAAGGTTCAGGGGCCCTCCGATCGCCGCGGCAGCCGCTGGTCCCAAGAGCTCAAGTGCGACCGGGCGCGCATCCGAGGTGTTCAGGGCGTCGAACGTCGCGGCGGCCGATCCCAGGCCATCAAGCGGCACCCAGACGATCGCCGAGGACTCGGGCCGGGGGCGCACCTTGAGGGTCATCTGAGCGATAATCCCGAGCGTGCCCAGCGAGCCGGTGAGGAGCTTTGGCAGGTCGTAGCCGGCGACATTCTTGACCACCCGCCCGCCCCCCGAAACGAGCTCTCCGTCAGCAGTGACGAAGCTGACGCCGATGATCTGATCGCGCGGCCGGCCCAGCCCGTAGCGCCGCGGGCCGCTCGTGTTGGTCGCGAAGACGCCTCCCAGGGTCGCCTGCTGGGGCTGGGGAATGTCGATTAAGAGCCGCTGGCCCTGCGCGGCGAGAACCGCCTGGAGAGAAGCCGCGGTGATCCCCGCCTGCACGGTGATGGTCATATCCGCGTGGGGATAGTCGACAACCCGGTCGAGCGATCGCATGTCGATCGCCACCCCCGGCCGGCTCGGCGACCCGCCATAGCCCAGCGCCGTGGCTCCTCCCTGAGGATAGATGGCAAGCTCGCCGGAGGCTGCCTCGCGGACCGTCTGACGAAGCTCGTCAACCGACTCGGGCCTACGCCTGTAGACCGCATGGCGGTCGTCGCCAAGCGGCCCGCCGGCCGGCGGATCGGGCCAGACCGGGGGCGATTGATCGTTCACGACGGATTCTCCGGAACAGGGCTAAGCGTGCCCTGATAATAGCGAATGTCCTGGCCCGAGAGGATACGCTCCACCAGTTCCTGGACAGACCGGATGCCGCTGGTGGTGCGCCCATCGAAGACGCCCGGCCAGGCCTCGGTAAGCAACACCTGAGACTCGAGTCCAAGCCGATGAAGCGCGTAAGCGAACCCACGCTCCAGCACGCTCACCCCCTGTTGGTCCAGTTCGACGCGTGCGAGAGCGGAGATCAGTTCGGCAAGGCGCGCCGGCTCTATCTGCTGACCGCGGCGGAGCACCGGAAGGAAGGCGCCGGGATCGTGCTGGCCGGACCCGACGTGCTTCATCAACGTCTGCCTGGCAGCTGGGTCCAGCACTTCAGGTGCGATTTTCTGAGAGATGACGGGCTCGGCGGCACGCCGCGCGGGCTCGATGCGAATCCGCGGGCGCGCGGCGGGGACACCTTGCTCGTCGGCTTGGGCAGGCGAAACGTCTTCGCTGGCTTCGTTTCCGACGACGTCTGTGCGTTCGGTTGCGTCGTCGTCGCCTTCGATCTGTGACGGCAGCCTCAAGTGGTCGATCGAGTCGGCAGAGATGGTCAGATCCGACGCTGTCTCGGGCCCGTGATCGGGGGTTTCTTGCGGTCCGGGCGCCGCGGTTTGGCGGGCGCCGGAGAGCTCGCGCCACTCGGACAGATAGCCAGGGTCGCCGGAAATCTCGTTGAACCCCTCCAGCGGCCCGCGCCGGGCCTCGACCTCGGCCACGTGGTCTTTGAGCCGTTCCACCTCGATAGCCTCAGCCAGCAGCCGCTCGCAATACTCCTGAAGCGTGGGCACACCGGCCTTCCCGGCCAGAGCTTCGGCCTGGTCCAAGACGGCGCCGGGCAGGTACAAAGTGATCCTTTGGGCTTCCTCACCGGGGCCGGGAATCTTGTGCTCACCGGAACGAAAGACCGGCGGAAGCCTGAGCCATCGGGAATAGCGATCGCGATTGGCCACCCGCCGCCCTCTCCCTTCGCCCCACCGGCCCGGTCGTCTCACCTGGCCCCAGGCACCGTCCAGGCTTTTGCCTACGCATCCCCTTTTTCATCATACCGGCACACCGTTAGGTGGAGAATGAGGATGTCGCGCCAGGGAAGGGTGGCAGAACCGAAGGAAGTTAAGCCCCGGCGCGCCGGCCCGGGCTGCTGCGCTCAATGCAATGGCCTCCGGTCGGCAACATTTTGGAGGGGCTGCACCGTCCTTGGGGATTGAGCGCGGTACGGATCGCGATCATGGCGGTCAAATCTTGCGGCGCAAAGAGCTTGGGCATGAGGGCCATTTTCTCGACGCCGATACCGTGCTCGCCAGTGACGCTGCCGCCGACGCGAATGCACTCCTCAAGAATCTCATGGCTGGCGTGAAGTACCCGTTTGACCTGCTCGGGATCGCGCTCGTCGAATAGGAGGATCGGATGGATGTTACCGTCGCCCGCGTGGAAGACGTTGGCGATGCGGATATCGTACCGCCGCGAGACCCCCTCGATGAAGCGGAGGATGTGCGGCAAAAGCGTCCGGGGAACGACGCCATCCTGGGTGCAGAAGGTCGGGCTCAGCCGCCCGATGGCCCCGAAGGCCGACTTACGGCTCTTCCAGATGGCCACATACTCCGGTTCTTTCCGCGTCCGCCAGGTGATCGATTTCTGGACGCTTCCGCCGCGTGCCTGGACGATCTCGGAGATCGCCTGGGCGTCACGGTCCAGACCCGCGTCGATGCCATCGACCTCGATGATCAGGATGGCGCCGGCGGTTGTGGGAAAGCCGAATCCGAACGCTTGCTCGACGGCCTGGATCATCAGATTATCGAGCATTTCGAGGGCGGCCGGAACGATGCCCGCGGCGATGATGCCGCTGACGGTCTCGGTCGCGGCCTCGACCGTGTCGAAGACGCCCAGAAGGGTTCTGCCGGCCTCGGGATCACGCGTCAGGTTGACGATCACCTTGGTGACGATGCCGAAAGTCCCCTCGCTGCCAACGACCAGGCCGGTCAGGTCGTAGCCCGGCGGGTCCTCGCAGATGCCGCCGATCGGCACGACCGTCGCGTCGGGTAAGACCAGCTCGATGCCCCGGACATGGTTGACCGTCACCCCGTATTTTAGGGTGTGCGGGCCTCCCGAGTTGGTCGCCACGTTGCCGCCGATCGTGCAGGCCGTCTGGCTCGACGGGTCGGGAGCGTAATGAAAGCCCATCCCGCCCAAGGCCCGAGTCAGCCAAATATTGACGACGCCGGGCTCGACGATCGCGTAGCGGTCGCGGGTGTTAATCTCCAGAATTCGCTTCATGCGCGTCAGGCAGACCATGACCCCGCCGCCGACGGCCATCGTGCCGCCGGCCAGGCTCGTCCCTGCGCCCCGCGGTACAAACGGCACGTCGTACCGGTTGCAGAGCTTGACCAGCTCGACGATATGCTGGGTGCAGGTCGGGAAAACAACAACGTCCGGGACCTTCTTGTTGATCACGTAGCCGTCGCACTCGTAGACGATCAACTCGTCGCGGCGGTGCAAGACGTTTTCTGCACCCACGATCGCCGTCAGCTCGGCCAGCAGCCGCAAGGCCAGAGGAGAAGAGGCGGGAGCCGTCATGGTTGCCGACATCAGATCATTCCGAAAAAAGACAGTTCCCTTGCTCGCATGATCCGCTGCGATCCGCATCGACCGCGACTCAATTCATCCTAGCCTGTGCAAAGAATACCCGCCACGCCTGAGGGTCACGCGTTTGACTGCTCCGGAGAGCGGCCTTGCCCGATCTCGCGAACTCGGGTAGTTTCCCGCGGCTGGAGAGGCTGAGAAAGAAAATCGGCTGACCTGCATCAGCCCGAGTCGAGGGAGGCCGGCATGGACGCCAGCATCCGGGGCGATGAGACTGTTGGGACGCACGCCAAGCCCGACAGAGGCGCGAGGCCGGACGCGACGTACTGCGGGCCTACCATTGCATCGGAGATCTCCGGCCTGCGCGTGGCCCTTGTGCATGACTGGCTAACCGGCATGCGCGGGGGCGAGAAGTGCCTGGAGGTGCTCTGCCAGGCGTTTCCGGACGCCTTGCTTTACACCCTGATTCATCGGCGAGGGTCGACGAGCCCGGCGATCGAGGCGATGACGATCCGGACGTCGCCCCTGCAACGCGTGCCCGGGGTGTTTCGCCATTACCAGCACCTCTTGCCGGTCATGCCCCTGGCGGCGGCAACGTGGAAGCTGCGGAACGTCGACCTGGTCGTCAGCCTCAGCCATTGCGTCGCCAAGAGTGTGCAGCCTCCGCCGGGAGTGCCGCACGTCTGTTACTGCTTCACGCCCATGCGGTATGCCTGGCAGGGTCGTGAGGCGTACCTGGAAAGCTGGACCAATCGGCCGATCAAGAAAGCGCTGGCGCGGACGCTTCTGGACCGGCTGAAAGACTGGGACCGCGCCACAGCGCAGCGGGTCACGCACTTCGTGGCGATCTCGCGGACCATCCGCGAGCGTATAGCGCTCTGCTACCATCGGGACAGCGTCGTCATCCCGCCGCCTGTGGATACGATGTACTACACTCCTGCCCTCCCCTCTCCTGAGCGTGACGATTTCTACCTGGTCGTTTCGGCTCTCGTGCCGTACAAGCGCATCGACCAGGCCGTGGCGGCCTGCTCGCGGCTGCGTCGCGAGCTAGTAGTCATCGGCAAAGGGCCAGAGCGGGCGCGGCTGGAGGCAATGTCGGGACCGACTGTTCGGTTCCTGGGATGGCAGCCCGATGAGGTCATCCGCGACCATTATCGCCGCTGCCGCGCGCTTTTGTTCCCGGGCGAGGAAGACTTCGGGATCGTTCCCGTCGAAGCGCTGGCCTGCGGTGCCCCCGTCATCGCGCTGGGCCGCGGCGGAGCGGCCGAAACGGTGGACCGGTCCGTCGGCCGGCTCTACGATCTGCCGACGTCCACTGCGCTGGCCTGTGCCATCGAAACCTGGGAAGCGGAGGGCTGTCCCTACGATCCTAACCTGGCACGGCGCCGGGCCGAGGGGTTCGCGATTCCCGTCTTTCGCAGCCAGATCCTCGGACTGCTGGCGCGGGTTGCGGGCTCGGCTCCCCGCTCGACCGCGGTCCCAGCGCCACATCTGGACCTGGTGCGGCAGCCCGGGACATCGTCCACGATTGGCTGAAGAACCGGGGCCCGGTCGCAGCGATAGCACGAAGCGCGGTCACGACGTGCACCCCAAGAGGCCCGCAAGCAGGGTGTCCACCAGCCGCGAGGGCCAGTCGCGGGGAATCGGCTCGCCCGTTAAATAGCGGGCGTAGAAGGCTCCCACGAGCATGTTAATCGCGGCGTCTAGATCGGCCGAGGTGTCCAGCTCTCCCCGTTGCCGGGCCGCTTCGAGGATCGATCGGATGCCGGCGCGGCGCGGGGCGACGATGTGCGTGCGAAAGGCGTCGATCAATCCGGGGGTGTGCCGCTCTTCGGCGAGAATCGTGCCAATCATGGCCATGCCGTTGGGCCGCAAAAGCTTGGACTGGAAGTCTTCCAGGGCGGCCACCAGGTCCGCGCGTAGAGCCCCGGTCGGCTGTGGCGCGTCAACCATCTGATAGCGAGCCAGTGCAGCCACAGCAAGCTCGGCCTTGCCTGGCCATCGGCGATAGATCGAGGGCTTGGTCGTGCCGGCTTGCTCCGCAATCGCGTCAATCGACATCCGCGCGTATCCGGACGTCGCAAGTTGCTCCAACGTTGCCTTCAAGATCGACTCGTCCACCGCCGGGCAGCGGGGCCGTCCGGGCAACCTCGGCTCACGATGCTCACCGCGATCAATCACTCCGCCCACCCCCGACACTGCTCGTCGCGTACGCCGAAACTGCCCTTGACTCCCATTACGTTACCACATAGTAAAGTAAAGGGGATTGTCAGACCGGAAGTCGGCGCCTGCGCCTGAGCACTCATACGCATCTCGAAGTGCGACTTCCACTGGTACACATTAGCACGACGAGGATCAATAGCCATGAGAATCGCGGTCATCGGGAGAGGCAACGTGGGCAGCGCCTTGGCCCGTAAGTGGGTTGAGGCTGGGCACGTGGTGATCTTCGGCGTGCGGGATCCATCCAGTCCCGAGAAGCAGGGCGAGGCGCGTGTTCTCGGCGGCGACCTGGCCTCGATCGCCGACGCCGCGGCTGGGGCGGAGGTCGTGGTCTTGGCCGTCCCTTGGATCGCTGTGCCTGACGCTCTGGCGGCTGCCGGTAACCTGTCGGGCAAGGTCTTATTGGACTGCACCAATCCACTCTCGGCGGATATCTCGAGCTTGGTCGTCGCTGGGTCGACCTCAGGCGGGGAGCAGGTCGCCGCGATGGCCCCCGGGGCCCGCGTGGTGAAGATCTTCAATACCACCGGCTCTTCCAACATGCTGGCCCCAAGGTACGGCGAGACCCCGATCACGATGTTCTACGCCGGCGATGATGTCGCGGCCAAAGAGACAGCCGCAGCGCTCTCGCGAGATGTCGGTTTCGAGCCGGTCGACGCGGGCGGCCTGACTGCCGCGCGGCTTCTGGAACCGCTCGCGCTACTCTGGATCAGCCTCGCCTACCGGCAGAGACTGGGTCCGGACTTCGCCCTGACCCTGGCTCGCCGGCCCGCGAGCTAAGTTATGGAGACGACGACTGAGCGGGGACTGAGTAAGACGCTCATCGAAGCCTTGAGCGATGGAATCTTTGCGTTCGCGATGACCCTGCTAATCCTCGATGTCAAGATTCCCTCGCTCGAGCCGGGACAGGAGGCCGAGCTGCCGCGCCGGCTCGTGGAGGTTGCACCCCGATTCCTGGCTTATGCCATGAGCTTTCTCATCGTGGGCGTAAACTGGTTCAGCCATCACGCTCAACTACATTACATCCGCCGGACCGATCGTGCCTTCATCTGGTCGAACCTGTTCTATCTCTTGGCGATCTCGTCGCTGCCCTTTTCGGCGGGGCTCATGGGCCAATATCCACGACAACCTGTCTCCTTCGTCGTTTACTGTGGCAACCTGATCGCAGCCGGTCTCTTGCTCTTTGGTCAGCTTCGATACGCCGCCGGCCGGGGGAAGCTCTTCGACCCGGACATCGACCCCCGCTTCATCGCTGCGGCTGGCCGGCGGATTTTGATGGGGCCGAAAATCTACGTTGCCACGGCGCTCTTGAGCTTCTTGAGTCCCAATCTCAGCTTGCTGTTGTGCATCCTGACGCCCCTACTTTATATGGTCCCGGGCGAGGTCGACCGCTTCTGGTACCTTGGGCACCGGCGAAGTTGAGCCCTGAGCCGGATAGGGCGAGGCGCTCGAATGCTCGGCATTCGCGCCCGAACATGCAACTTTACGAATCCTTGCGCTCTCGGTTTTGACCGGCGTTACAATGCCTTGGTGTGGGCCGACTGGTTGTGCGCTAAACGGGCACGCCTCCGCCGGCCGAACCAGGAGAGCATCCATGACCAGGAGAAACGTGACGTCGCTTGCCGCTGCCCTCGCGATGGCGGCGCTTACAACGGCCGTGTGGGCCCAGGGGCCGACGAAAGGACCCGGTGGCCATGGAGGTTCCATGGGGTCCGGCGAACCCGGCCGTCCGATGCTCATCATGGCCCCGGCCGTCCAGAAAGAGCTTAAGTTGACCGATTCACAGAAGAGCGAGCTCAAGAAGTTAGATATGTCGGCGGCCCAGAAGCGGCGTCAGACGTTCTCCAAGAACCGTCACGCAGACTTCGATCCCGAGAAGATGCGAACACTCATGGAATCGCAACGCCGCGAGCAGGAAGAGGCCGTCGCCAAGATCCTCGACAAGAAGCAGAAAGATCGTCTCACTGAGATCGACCTGCAGCGCGAGGGCATCCTGGCGGTCGCCCGGACTGACATCGCCACAAAGCTGGAATTGACGTCGGATCAGTCCGAGAAGATCAAGGGCATCATGGATGAGATGCGCGAGGCCGAGCGGAAAACAATTCCCGGGCCACCAGGTGAACTGGGCGGGTTCCGGCGCCCCGGCACTTCCGGCGGCGCCTTCCCCGACCCAGAGGCGGGCGTTTTCGGTGGCGGCTTTCCGGGCGGTGAAGGCGGCTTTCCTGGCGGAGGACCTCCCGAGGGCGGCGCAGGAGGGTTCCCCGGCGGTGGTTTTCCGGATGGTGGCCCTCCGAGAGGTGACCGAGGCTTCCCGGGGGGTGGGCTTGCTGAAGGTGCCCCGGACGTGTTTGAGGGCTCAGGTGGCGGACCGACCGATTTCTACAACGACAAGCCCCGCGCTCGACTCGAGAAGATGCGTAAGGAAATGGACAAGAACCGCAGCGACGCGGCCCAGCAGATCACGGCCGTGCTTTCACCCGGTCAAAAGCAGAAATTCGACAAGATGCTAGGCAAGCCGTTTGATTTCATGTCGATACGGTCGGGCCCAGGCGGTCCGAGAATTGCCCCGCGCAGCACTCGGTCAGCGCCACGAAGCCGCTCCCAGACCCGGCAGCGTTCCCACCTCGATACCGAGCAGCCGCAACCGCAGAAGGTGCCGGAGCCGCCCCCATCGTACTAACGGTCGCAAGACAATGACGGTTGGAGTGGTTCTGTGCCGCTATCGAGGCACCCGTTTCCCGACCGTTGGCGTCTCCCACGCTCTACGCCCCATCTTTGCGATTGCGGTAAAGCGCGGGATCGACGGCCCGCGCCATCGCCTGGGCGTCGACCTTGCCGTCCAGGAACGCGCTGATGCGGAGGGCCTGCTCGGGCGCATTTTCAATCAGGTCGCTGTACTTGACGTACAGGACCCGGATATGAGGCTGCCGGCTCAGCCAGTCGCGGAGCCGGCTCAGGTGGTTGGTGAAGGCAGTTCGGATTTCGTCGCGGGGTGCGGCCGGGCGGTCCAGCCGCTTGAGCATCTTTTCCTGCGAGACGATCATCTCGTCGAGATCGCGCTCCATGAAGATGATGCGGTATTGCTCGGAATCGGGCAAACCCAGGAGGAGCTGCGAGACCATCTTGAATCCCTTGCCCCTAGTCGCCGGCAGCCATGACGCGTCTTGCTTGATCTTCTTGACCTTCTCGAGCTCGTAGTAGCCCCGAGGGTTGTCGGTGTCGGGAACGCGGATGTTGTCGGTGACGATCTCCAGACCGCCCTGGTCAAGCATCTGCATCATGAGCGAGGTGCCCGACCGGGGCAGCCCGGAGACGATGACGATCTCGGCATCCATGATTCTCGAACCTCCCTGGGTACGTGGGGCGTTTCCCCGGCGAATTGCCCGAGCCTTCCGGTCGAGCCGCCGAGCCTCCGGCCAAGCCGCCGAGCCGGTTCACTTGGCCTTGGCGGCCGCGTTGGCTTCGGCTTTGGCGGCCTTGCGTTCGGCCTTGGCGGCCTTGCGCTCGGCCTTGGCGGCGGCCTTGGCCTCGGTGTTCACCGGCGTGCTACTGAACCGCTCTTTGAGCCGGACTGATTTGCCCGACCGGTCGCGCAGGAAGTAGAGTTTGGCCCGCCGGACCTTGCCCGAGCGCTTGACCACGATATCGGCGATCCGCGGCGAGTGGATCGGGAACTTCCGCTCGACGCCCTCGCCCTGGACGATCCGGCGGACGACGAACATCTCGCGAGTCCCACCGCCCGAGCGGGCGATCACGACGCCGTTGAAAATCTGGATACGCTCTTTGTCGCCCTCGAGAATACGCACGTGGACATCGACCGTATCACCGATCTCGAACTTGGGCACCGACGGCTTCATACTGCTTTCTTCAACAACGCTCAACAATCGATTTTGCATGGTTCTTTCCTTTCCGGGAAGCCGTCGGCACCGGGCCGCAGGCGACGCTACAGAAACAACTGAATTTCACTCAGGTAGGTGGCTTCGCGTGTGGGACCCGGCGATGTTCTCTCCGCCAGCGAGCGATCGCGGCGTGGTCGCCGCTTAGGAGCACTTCAGGAACCGGCCTTCCCCGGAACACCCGGGGACGCGTGTACTGGGGATATTCAAGCGAACCCTCGGGACCGAACGATTCGTCAATAGCGCTCTCTGCATCGCCCAGGACCCCGGGAACGAGCCTGACGACGGCGTCGATGACGACCATGGCGGCAACCTCGCCGCCGGAGAGAATGAAGTCGCCGATCGATAGCAGTTCCGGCTCGAGCACTTCGATGATGCGCTCGTCGAACCCCTCGTAACGGCCGCAGAGGAGGATCAACCGGGGGCAAGCGGCGAGCCTGGCAATCCGGCTCTGATTCAGCCTTGGCCCCTGGGGCGAAAGCGCGATCAAGAGTCCCGGTGGTTCAGCACTGGCTCGGACGGCCTCGGCGGCGGCCACGACCGGGGGAGCCATCAGGATCATGCCCGGCCCTCCCCCGAACGGCCGGTCGTCCACTTGCTTGTGCTTGCCCGAAGCCCAGTCGCGCAGGTCCCAGCGCTCGATGGCCACCAGCTTTTTCTCGATGGCTCGCCGGAGGATGCTCTGGCTCAAAAAGCCATCGAAGAGGGCCGGGAAGAGGGTCAGTACATCGACGCGCAGCGTAGGCACCGACATCCGCTTCCACTTCCGCACTAAGAGGGCTGCTGCGGCTCCGGCTGGGCCACGGCGGGAGCGTCAGGCGCGACAGGCTCGGCGGATGCCACAGGCGCGGTGGACGCGACAGGCTCGGCGGATGCCACAGGCGCGGTGGACGCGACGGGCGCGGCAGGCGCACTGGGCGCGGCCTCGGTCTTGGGGAGCTGCCAAGGCTCGCCGGGCGCCGGCTTCTTGACGCCGTGCTTGCGAAGCAGGGCCTGAACCTTCTCCGAAGGCTGAGCGCCGACGCCGAGCCAGTAGCGGATTCGGTCGACATTCAGCACCGTCTGGGTTTCCGGATTGGAACTCATCGGGTCGTAATGCCCGAGCTCCTCGATCGACCGGCCGTCACGGGGCGTCCGGGAATCGGTGGCACAGATCCGGAAAAATGGCCGGTGCCTGCGGCCCATAGATTTCATGCGTAAGCGTACCACTCGCGTTGTCCTCCATCAGGTTTTCACCCCTCCTGCCCCCCTTCGCAAGGGGGCGAGAAGAAGCGGAGTTCCCCTTGGCAAGGGGGGTAAGAAGCAGTATTCCCCTTTGCAAGGGGCTAGGAGTCAGTCTGCCCTTCTTTCGAAGGGGAGTAAGCAGCAATATTCCCTCTAGGAGGGGGGCGAGAAGCCTTTTCCCCTTCGCAGGGACAATCCGGAAGAGGCCGGAAACCTGTCGCAGCCTTGCCTAAGAGGGTCGACCACGCTCCTCGCGGCGGCGCCGGCGTTCTTCTTTTTCGCGTTGCTTGCGTTGCTTTTCACGTTCCTTGGGCGAGAGCCGCTTGCCGGTCCCGACCTTGGGAGCGAACAGCCTTGCCCCGGGGTTGCTGGCCGCGGCCCGTCCCAGGCCACTTATGGCCTTGAAACGGTCGAGCATGCTCATCTGGGACATCGACTTGACAAGTCCGGCCATGGCGTCGAACTGCTTGACCAGCCCCGAGACCTCGGCGGGATCGACCCCGGCTCCCGCCGCGATGCGGCGTCGCCGGGAGGTGTCGATGAGCTCTGGCTGGGAACGCTCGGCCGGCGTCATGCTGTCGATGATTCCCTGGATACGGCGGACCTCGTCATCGGCGTCGATGCCGCCAGCGTCGGCGGCCATCTGGCTGAGCCCGGGAATCTTGCTCATCAGCTCGCGTACCGAGCCCATCCGCTTCATCTGAACGATCTGCTGTCGAAAATCGTTCAGGTCGAACTTGCCCTTGGCGAGCCGTTCCTGCTGGCGTTGGGCCTCCTCGGCGTCGACGACTTCCTGAGCCCGGTTGACCAGGTCGACGATGTCGCCCATGCCCAGGATCTGGCCGACTAGCCGCTCGGGCTCGAAGGGCTCGAGGCGGTCGAGCTTCTCTCCCTTGCCCACGAACTTGACCGGCACGCCGGTGACTTTGCGGACCGAGAGCGCCGCACCGCCGCGCGCGTCACCATCAAGTTTCGTGAGGATCACGCCGTCGAGCTCAAGCGCGACGTTGAATGCCTCGGCCGAGGCCACCGCGTCCTGACCGGTCATCGCGTCACAGACGAAATAGACCTGGTGGGGACGCACTTTCTTCTCGATCTGCACCAGCTCAGACATCAGCTCGTCGTCGACGTGCAGCCGGCCGGCGGTATCCAGAATCAAAGTGTCGCAGCCCTGGCGATTCGCCTCGACGAGTGCCTCTTGGCAGACCCGGACCGGGTTGGACTTTTCCTGGCTGAAAACGGTAACGCCCAGCTGGGTGCCAATGACGCGCAATTGCTCGATTGCCGCGGGACGCTGGAGGTCAGCGGCCACCAGCATCGGTTTGCGGCCCTGGGCGGCCAAGAGCCGGGCCAGCTTGCCGCAGGTTGTCGTCTTGCCTGAGCCCTGCAGCCCGCAGAGCATCAGCACGGTCGCGCCAGTCTTCTCGAACCGGATCGAGGGATCGACCGGACCCATCAGCTCGACGAGCTCTTCGTGGACGATCTTGACGATCTGCTGCTCGGGCCGGACAGCCTTGATGAGCTGGGTTCCCACCGCCTTGGCGGTGATCCGGTCCATCAGCTCGCCGACGACCTTGAAGTTGACGTCGGCCTCCAGAAGCGCGGTGCGAACCTCGCGCAGACCCTCCCTCATGTTCGCCTCGGTCAGGACACCGCTGACCTTGAAGCGCCGGAAGGCGGAGGAAAGCCGATTCTGAAGGTCTTCGAACATGACGAATCTTGCCTACCTCAACTTGGGTTGCGAACCAGAGAGTATAACCAGGTGTCCGGATGATGGCAACGTGCTCTCATGCGATGACGTCCTGGCGGAGCGATTGCAACCAGGGGAAGATCGGCTTGGGGCTGCCAGCGGACCGGAAGAGCCCAGCGTGTGGATAGAGGTGCTGCAGCGCGTCGGAGTATTGCATCCAGGTTACCGAGCGGACGAATGGCTTGGCCAGCCCCAGCGCCAGCCAGCGGGCGCCCCAGGTTGCCTGGAGCGATTCGTCGGGGGGGGAGGGCCACTGGAGAGTGTCGACCTGGATGCCCGGATCGGCGCTTGTGTCGGGGCCGCTGGCCGACGGGATCGCGACGAACAGGTGCAAAGGCACGTTCAAAAGCGAGTAGAGATCCAGCAACCGGGAAAACTCGAAGAGATCGCGGAGATGGCTGCCAGGGGGGGTGAACCCCGGCGCAATCTCGATGCCGATGCTTGAGATCCCCAGGTCGGAACGTAGCAGATAGTCGCACAGATGAAGGGGCCCGAGCTGGAAGCGGCTGGTGCTCATCCACTCGGCCCAGGGGCGATCGATACCGATGGAAATCTGGGCTGAGGGGTCGGCCTGCCGTGCTGCCTGCACCGCGCGGGCGGTGATGCGAATCTGATCCTCCTCCGAGAGCCCGAGGATCTCCTGTGAGGCCGGCCGGTGCACCACATGCCAAAGCGGCACCTTGCCGCGGTATCGCAAGACCGTCTGGCGGACGAACTCGGTCACGAAGCCGCTGATGGCCTCGTGGTCTCCTTCCCAGAGCCAGATCCAGTCGGGCAAGGCCGCCGGCCGGAACTCGATCAGCGGCCCTCCCTCGACATCCAGGCGATTGCGGCGGCAGAAAGCAAGCTGGGCATCGGCCAGGTCCCAGCGGTACTTCCCTTCCGTCGGTACGACCTGCTTCCACGAAACCCCCATCTGGCAGGCGTTGAATGCCGAGGTCCAGCCGGCGGATCCGGGCAGCTTATCGGGATCAGTCGTGACCATGCAGCCCAAGCGAGTCGTCAGCTTGCCGGCCCCCGCCATGCGGTTTTGAAGGATTTGCGCCAGGTACGCCTCAGTCAGCATCTCACCCGCGCGGCTGGAGGCTTCCAGGCTGGACTGGGCGGCGGCCAGGCAGGCGTCGGAATCATCGCTGCACATCGCCGCCTTGACGAACGCCCGCCGCGCTTCGGCGGTCACCTGTCCCAGCTCGGGGGAAAGCTGAAGACCCATTTGGATCCAGTCGGCAGCCTGGTTGCGTACGTCATTCAGCTTCCCCCGCGCCAGCTCAAGCGCCAGGATATACGGCGCAGGACGTTCCGCCAGCGTGGCCGTACCGACGATCGGTGAGCCATAGCCGGCGATCGGCCAGGGGACAAAGAGCCGCCCGCTCTCGCTGGTCTCGCGAAAGCAAGCCATCAGTCCATTGCGAAACTCGACGCTCAGCCTACCGGGGGTTCGGTCCAGGCCCGTGATGTAGGCCTTGCGAAATCCTGGGAGCCTGCGGGCCATTTCGCTTTCGGGTAGCTGAAACTTGAGAACCCCCATGCCGCTTCTTCCATCCCGGACCGTCGGCCGATGATCGGGGCGATCGCGACCTCGTGACTCTCGGCGCAAAACAACAACGACCCCGCGGACCTACCGGCCCGATCCTCGGGCTCTCAGCTCGAGGGGAAACGCGCTCTTCATTAAACTAAAATACCGTCGCGCTCTCGTTCTGGCCAGAGAGCGAGACGAGGCGAAATAATAGGCGCAATAGCGATCGTGCGCTGGTCCCTTCGCCCGGCCCACGATAGAGCGAGGCCGCTTGAATGCGGAGCGGACACCGATACGATACACCATCGTGTCCCTTATGGTAGCGGACGCCGAACTCCCATTCGATGACCTTGGCGACCCGGGCGAGGGTCCAGACCTGGCCTCGAAAGCCATAGGCCTCCGGCCCGTGCCAGAGGAATTTAGGGATCGAACGCCTCTGTGCGGGCGAGAGCCTCGGCGGGGCCCCCGGCGAGGGTCGCGCCCGGAGCGACTCGGGGCCGTAGTCCCTGGCGTCGGCCAGCCAGCGGCTGACGGAGACCTCGGAGATGTCGAGGGTCTCGGCGATATCGCGCTGATACCAGCCCCGTCTCTTGAGGTACAACGCGCGGAACCTCCGCCATTCACGACACTCAGGCGGGATGGGATAGGGAGTTTCCATCCCCGGATCTTACGACCACAAGTTTAACGTCCTTTGCGCGCCGGTCAGTAATGATGGCACCCCACCACGGCACTCCCGGCGGGCCCCGCCCGATTCCACGACCGGTTTTCTGGGGAAGCGCACCGTACCCCCCGTCCGAGGAGTCTTCACACGGCATCGTTTTTGCACCATCTCGATCGATTTAATCAGGATAAGACCTAACACCTTCTTAGGAGACAGGGAAGGCCGGAAAAACAACAGGGAAAAGCCGCGGCAAGGCGGGATCCCGGATGGCATCGGGGGCTCTCTCGGGCCCTTGCCTGACGGCGGTAGCCCGACTTGGCTTCGGCGGATCCGGGTGATTTGTCCCACGCATCGCGGAGGTCCTAGTGCACCCAAACTCTTCCTACCTCGTCTGCGCCACCCCCCGCAGTGGCAGCACGCTGCTCTGCCAGGCACTTGACAATACTGGACTGGCCGGTCATCCCCGCGAGTACTTCGAGGCGCTGAGGCACAGCGGGCTCCCCAGGCGGCCCAGGGAGTACTTCGACGGCCTGGACGACCCGGAGGTCCTGGACCTGCTGGGCGAGTACTCCACCCTGGACACCTTGCCGAAACGCTTCGCCCACGGCGAGGAGTACAGGCGCTACCTCGCCCAGGTCTTCGAGGAGGGGACGACCCCCAACGGCGTCTTCGGCGCCAAGCTCATGTGGGGCTACCTGCCCGATTTCGAGGCAAATCTGCACGAGATCGCGCATTACCGGGACTTGCCCCTGCCGGGGCTGCTGGCCGCCGTCTTCCCCGACCTGCGCTACATCTTCGTGACGCGCCGGGACAAGGTGCGCCAGGCGGTTTCTCTGTGGAAGGCGATCCAGAATTCCGTCTGGGGGCAACTGGAGGGGGCCGATGCTGCGCCCCGGACGGGCCGCGACCCGGTCTTCCACTTCGCGGCCATCGATCACCTCGTCCGGAGGATGGAGGAGCACGAGGAGGCCTGGCGGCGCTACTTCGCGGAGAACGACATCCCCGCCTTCCACGTGACTTACGAGGAGTTCGTGCCCTCCTACGAGGCGACGATGCTCGACCTCCTGCGCTACCTGGACATCGACATCCCGGAGCGCGTCGTGTTCGAGGAGAGGCGCATGAAGAAGCAGGCCGACGCCCTCTCCGAGGAATGGGTGCGGCGATATCGTGACCCCGCAGTCCCTGTCCCCTGAGAGGAGCCCGATGAGTCTCACGACGTCCCCCACCTCCCCGGCCGGCCTGAACGCCCCCTACGGCGGCCCGCTGGTCGACCTCATCGTCGAGGAGGCCCGCGCCGCCGAGATGCGGGCGACCGCCAAGGACCACCCCAGCCTGACGCTCGACGAGCGCGGGCTCTGCGACCTGGAGCTGCTGGCCACCGGCGCCTTCTCCCCCCTGACCGGGTTCCTCGGCCGCGCCGACTACGAGCGGGTCGTCGGCCAGATGCGCCTGGCCGGCGGCACCCTCTGGCCCCTGCCGATCATCCTGCCGGTGACGCCCGGCGACGGCGCCGCCGAGGGCAAGCCCCTGGCGCTGCGCGACGTCTACGGCAACCTGCTGGCCTTCCTCCACGTCGAGGAGATCTATGCCTACGACAAGGACGCCGAGGCGCGGGGTGCCTACAGCTCGACCAACGCCCGGCACCCCTCGGTAGCCTACCTCCGGCGTCAGCCCGGCCACTACGCCGCCGGCCGCCTGGAGGTGATCCGCACCCCGCCCCACAACGACTTCGTCGAACTGCGGCGTACCCCAGCCGAACTGCGGGCGCACTTCCAGGGCCTGGGCTGGACCAAGGTCGTCGCCTTCCAGACCCGCAACCCGCTCCACCGCGCCCACGAGGAGCTGACCAAGCGGGCCGCGCGGCAGATCGGCGGCGGGCTCCTGATCCATCCCGTCGTCGGCGTCACCAAGCCCGGCGACGTCGACCACTTCACCCGGGTCCGCTGCTACCGCGCCCTGGTCGACTACTACTACGAGCCGGGCAGCGTGGTCCTGAGCCTGCTGCCGCTGGCGATGCGGATGGCCGGCCCGCGCGAGGCCTTGCTGCACGCGATCATCCGCCGCAATCACGGCTGCACCCACCTCATCGTCGGCCGCGACCACGCCGGACCCGGCAAGGACAGCACCGGCAAGCCGTTCTACGCCCCCTACGCGGCGCAGGAGGCGATGCAGGCCCATCAGGACGAGATCGGCGTGCAGATGGTCGACTTCAAGCAGATGGTCTACCTGCCCGACGAGGGTCGCTACTGCCCGGTCGACGAGGTCCCGCCGGGGGCCCGGACCGCCGACATCTCGGGCACGCAGGTGCGGGACGAATACCTGGCCAAGGGGCTGCAACTTCCCGAGTGGTTCAGCCGCCCGGCGGTGGCCAAGATCCTCAACGAGGCCAACCCGCCCAGATTCCGCCAGGGGCTGACCATCTGGTTCACCGGCCTGTCCGGCTCGGGCAAGAGCACGGTAGCGCACGCCCTGGTCGAGCGGCTGGCCGAGTACGGTCGCAACATCTCGCTGCTCGACGGTGATGAGATCCGGACGCACCTCTCCAAGGGTCTGGGCTTCAGCACGGAGGACCGTGACACGAACATCAACCGGGTCGGCTACGTCGCCGGCCTTGTGGCGCAGCACGGCGGGACGACCCTCTGCTCGGTCATCAGCCCGTACCGCGCGGCCCGCGACAACGCCCGGCGGATGTCCAAGGGCAACTTCGTCGAGGTCTACTGCGACACCCCGATCGAGGTCTGCGAGCGGCGCGACGTCAAGGGGCTCTACTCCAAGGCCCGCGCCGGGCAGATCAAGGGGTTCACCGGCGTCGACGACCCCTACGAGGCCCCGCTCAACCCCGAAGTCACGCTCGACACCAGCAAGCAGTCGGTCCAGGAGTGCGCCGACGCGATCCTCGAGAAGCTGCTGGAGCTGGGCTACGTCCTGCCCCACGGCCACGTCTGAATCTGCGGATTCACAATAGTCCCCCCACCGACGGCCGCTCGGGCAACTTCACCTCGGTCGCCGAGCGGCGGCGAGGGACCCTGCTCGCGATGGGGCGGCCTCGCGCCCCGTGCCGAGGCTCTCCGGGACTCGTCCTACACGAATCGGGTCGGGTAGGAGGGTGACTCGTGCTCCGGCTCGTTCAACTCCGCGCCGGGGGGGGCGGCTACGGGCCCGAGCAGCAGGGGATCCTTGGTCCGGATCATCCAGTCGTCGAGCCGGGCCCGCATGTTTTCGAGGACCATGGCCAGCGACTGGTCATTGGCCATGTTGCACGCCTCGTTCGGGTCGAAGACTAGGTCGTAGAGTTGCTCCAGGGGGCGCGACCGCTCCTTCCAGCCGTGCGCCAGCAGCAGGTCCTTGCTGGGGCTGTCGTCGCAGTTGGCCAGCACCGGGCCGAGGTGGTGGTCGAACCGGCGGATGTACTTCCAGCGCCGGGTGCGGACGGCGCGCTGGGGCTCGTAGGCAGCGTGATAGGTCACCTCGGCGAAGATGGCCTCGTGCAAGTGATCCACCTCGCCCCGGACGAGCGGCAGCAGCGAGGCGCCCTGGAGCCAGGGCGGGCGCCCGATGCGCAGCAGGTCGCAGATGGTTGGGTAGAAGTCGAGGTGCGTCACTAGGGCGTCGATGACCCGGCCGCCGCGGAAGCCACCGGGCCCGCGCAGGATCAGCATCACGCCGATGCCGTGGTCGGTCAGGTTCCCCTTCATGCGCGGGAAGGCGATGCCGTGGTCGGTGGTGCAGAGGACCAGGGTGTTCCCGGCCAGCCCGGTCTCGTCCAGGGTATCCAGGACCGCCCCGATGCCCCAGTCGAGGTCCCAGGCGCTGGCCTTGAGCGCCCCGACGTCGCGCCGCGTCTCCGGGGTATCGGGCAGCGGGGCCGGCGGCAGGGCGTAGTTGGCGTCGTACGGCGTGCTGGGCTTGAGGAATTCGCGGTGCGTCTCGAAGAAGCCCACGGACAGGAAGAAGGGCCGCTCGATCCCGCCGCGGAGCAATCGGATGGCGGCGGGCGCGACCACGTCGGCGCGGAAGCCGTCGACCTCGAGAACCCGATCGTAGCCGATGGTCCGATGGTCCTTCGCCAGGTGCTCCTCGCCGATGAGGGCGCAGTAGTAGCCCGCCTTGCGGAGCGTGTAGAGGAGGTGGTGCTCGGGTTCGTTCAGGGTGAAGCCCCTGTGGGCCAGGCCGAGCATCCCGTTGGTGTGGGGGCAGTGGCCCGCCAGGAGGGCGGAGCGGCTGGGAGAACAGGTGGGGGCGGCGCAGAAGGCCTTGCGAAACAGCACACCCTGCTCGGCCAGGCGCTGGAGGTGGGGCGTCGGGATGGCGTGGCCGTAGGGCTGGATGTAGCGCCCCGTGTCGTGCGAGTGAAGATAGAGGAAATTGGGACGCCGGCAATCCATCGCGACGGTCCTGGTTCTCGATCTTGGGGGATCGGGAAAGATCAGTTCATCCCGAAAAGGTACGAGGAAGACGGGGCGCCTCTGAGGGAGAAGGTGCCGCGCAGCGGCGGATGAGGGGCCAGAACGCACGCTGTTGCAGTCCCCCTCATCCGGCCTGCGGCCACCTTCTCCCCAAGGGAGAAGCTATGACCGCGACCGTCTGCGTTCATCGCCGTCTTCAATGCGCCAGCAAACTGCGCTCGATCCGGCAAGAATCGCCGCCAGCGCCTTTTCCAAAGCCGCTTCTGTTTCGTCAGACCTGGAACGACGATCCGCAGCCACAGCTCTTGGAAACGTTGGGGTTGTTGAAGACGAACCCGCGTTTTTCCAGGCCGTCGTAAAAATCCACGACGGTGCCGTCGAGGTAAGGGTCAAACTTCTTCTCGACAGCCAGCTTGATTCCATGAATATCCACAATGCGGTCGAGGTCGCTGGTGCTGGTGTCGAAGCCCAGGCTGTACGAGAAGCCACTGCATCCCCCGCCCTGGACCCCCACGCGGAGGACGGTTCCCTCGGGAAGATTTTGCTCGGTCATGATCTTCTTGACTTCGACAGCAGCTTTTTCGGTCAGGGATACACTCATCAGAACCTCTCCTTGTGCAGGTTGGTAAGGAATCTCGAGCACAGATCAGTTCAAGGCGGATGCGGATAGCTTATCATATCCGCCGGTCAAACACTCGATCGGGTCCCTTCGGTGGACCAGACAGCACTCTGGGACCGCAATCGTTCTACCGCGGCGGCCACGGATTGGATCGTGAAGTCGATTTCTTGGGCGGTCGTGAACCGGCCCAGACCAAATCGCAAGCTCGCGCGGGCCATCTCCTCGTCGAGTCCCATGGCCAGAAGCACATGGCTGGGTTCCGGGTTGGCCGAGGTGCAGGCGGCCCCGGAGCTGACGGCGACGTCGCCCATGGCCATCATAAGCGCCTCTCCGTCGACGTACGCAAAGCTGATATTAAGATTTCCCGGCAGCCGCAGGGTGGGATGGCCATTGAGCCGGATCGACTCCACACGACTGCTGATTCCTTGATGTAACTGTTCACGCAGCTTGAAGATGCGCTGAGATTCCGAGGGTCGCTCGCGGATCGCCAGCTCAGCCGCGACCCCCAGGCCGACAGCCATCGGCACCGGCACGGTGCCACTGCGCAGGCCCCGCTCGTGTCCCCCTCCGTCCATCTGAGCGACCAGCCGCACCCGGAGATCTCGCCGGCGCACGTAAAGGGCACCGATGCCTTTGGGCCCATAAAGCTTATGTCCGGAGAAGCTGAGCAGGTCGATCCCGTCGGCCACGACGTCCAAGGGCACTTTTCCCACAGCCTGGGTGGCGTCGGTATGGAAGACGATCCCCCGGTCGCGGCAGAGCTGGCCGATCTCCCGGATCGGGTTGAGCGTGCCAACCTCATTATTGGCTGCCATGACCGAAACCAAAACGGTCTGCTCGCAGACCGCGTCGGCAACCTTTTCCGCCGAGACCATCCCCGTCTCATCCGGGGGCACAAAGGTCACGTCCCAGCCTTCTCGCTTCAGCCGCATCATGCTGTCGAGCACGGACTTGTGTTCAGCCTGAGAGGTGACCAGGTGGTTGCCCCTGCGGCGCGACGCCTGCGCCAGCCCCTTGATCGCGAGGTTATTGGCCTCCGTCGCCCCGGATGTGAAGACGATCTCGGTGGCTTCCGCCCCGATCGCCAGGGCAACCTGTTCTCGCGCCTGGTCGACGGCCTCGCCGGCCTCCCAGCCAAAGCGGTGGGAGATGCTCGCCGCATTTCCATAGACCTCGGTGAAAAACGGGACCATCGCCTCCAGGACCCGTGGATCCATGCGCGTCGTCGCGTGATTGTCGAGGTAAACAGGCCGAATCAACACTCGAAAGCTCGCAACTAGCGGCCTCACGGTGCCCGAATTTTGAAATCTTATTTTTCCTCATTTATTTTAGAGGGCCGCCTGGCCGGTTTCAACCCCGATCGGGGCCCAGACCGATAGCTTCTGGGTGTTCTGGAATCCGGGTTGCCCGGATCAGCACGCCCGTGTACAAGAAAGCCGGTGCTGGGTCGTGCACCAAGCCAGGCATCCGGAGCGGGCGGGGAGGCCACTATCGATGTATGAGAAGGGACAGGCGGCCGAGGAGTTCACGCGCTGGAGCGAGAGCTACGATCGCAGCATTCTCCAGTGGTTGCTCTTTGGCCCCTCGCACCGGGCGCTTATTGCGCGGATCGCGGCGGTTGCCAAAGGCAGACCGATCCGGGTGCTTGATGTGGGCTGCGGAACGGGCGTCTTTGCCAGTCAGATCAGGTCGAAGCTGCCGGCAGCGAAGATCTGGGGAGTCGACCTCACGGCCGAAATGCTCCACCAGGGCCAGCCGCGATGGCGGCATCATGCCGGGACGGTCGTACCCGTTCAGGGGGACAGCGAGCGTTTGCCGTTCCAGTCGGGCGTCTTCGACTTCGTGACCTGCGCCAACAGCTTTCACCATTATCCACACCAGGACCAGGCGGTCGTCGAGATGTACCGCGTACTGCGGCCCGGCGGTCGCCTGCTCCTCATCGACGGCTACCGCGATGCTCCCTGGGGCTGGTTCATCTATGACGTCTGCGTGGCCCATCGCGAAGGCGACGTGCACCACGCCTCGGCCCGTCGGTTCCGCGAGCTGCTCACGCGCGCGGGGTTCCAGGCCGTAGCGCAGAGGGTCCATCGCGGGCTAGCCCCGTTCCTGCTTAACGAGGCCGTCGTGCCGGAATCAATTCCGAGCATCCCCGCCCCCCACTTCCGGGTCCGCGACGCGGTGGCCGATATCGTCGACGCGTGAACACTCCTCCGGAGCGACGCTCTGCCGCCCGACTCGGCCATGTCACAGCCGCGGCATGATGCCTTGGTTCGCATATGGTACATTGAATTGCAGAACTCGACCGTCCATCTGCGTTTAGCGGGTCGTGCGCGGACGTCCGCAATTCGCCGGTTCCCGGACCACATTGATGACAATGGCATCACCGAGGCCGAAGTTGATCGAACAGCGATTTCCAGCGGGGTGGGACGAAGAGCGCGTCCAGAGATTGCTGGCCGATCTGGACAGCCGAACCGAGGAGGAATGGGTCGCCGCCGATGAGGCCGCGGCATCGGAGCACGACGATCAGGTCGTCGTTACGGTCCCCGTCGGGTTGCTCCCTGAGATAAGACGGCTACTGGCCGCGTACAACTCCAAATCGGCTTGAACTCATGTCGCCAACTGGGTGGCGAGCGAAAGCGTGACGTTTCTTGGTAATGTCAGCGATCTGGGCAATCTGGGAAAGATCTTGTTCGGACGAAGGACCGCGGCAAGCTGCCTCGATCACCTGTTTCGTGAAGATCGATAAGAGTGTTTCATTTCCTCGCGCCAACCGACTGCCAGCTCTCGATTCGACTCGACCGACAGCGCCGACTCGGCGCCTCTAATTCACCGGAAAAACGGTCGATAGCCCGGCGCCGGCGCCCCACCGTTGCCGAAGCCGGACGGCACTCCCACGCCCCTCCAGCCGTCGCCGGGGAACGGCCCGACCGGGAAGGGCCTGCCCTGGACGGGATCGAGCTGAAGTGGCTGGACCTGGAAGTCCCACATCTTGGTCTTGCTCTTGTCGAATTCGATCCCGAGTTGACAGTCGGTGGTGGTCTTGCTGATCACCTCCGCGAACCGCCGCCGGATCTCCACGCGGGCGACCTGCAAGAGGCAGCCCACCAGGACGACCACGATGACCAGGGGGATCAAGGCGCCGAGGCCCGAGCTTCTGCCCCCAGCCACCGTCACTGGGGGCTCGTCGTATGTGGGCTCGGCCACGGGAGACTTGAGGGGGACCGAGCCGGAGAAGGGAACAGGCTCAGGGGCAGCCAAGTCGCTGCTCTGAGAGCGGGTGCGGCCGAATGCCTTGCTGATCACGAAGTAGATCAAGAGCGTGGCGCCGCTGACGGACAGGAACGCGCAGAGTGCAATCAGGTTCTCGGGAGTTACAACTTCCACCTTAACCCCTACACGCCGAGTTGAAATTTCGCGGGGCCCGGGTGTGCGAGCCGAACCCGCACCTTCCCACCGCGGGAGGATATAAGAAATTGTAGATTACCAGCGGCGGTTGAGCGGTTGGGAAATGTCAACGCGCATGCCGTCGGCGCGCACGCCAGGCGAGAGTATAGCTCGTTTAGCTCGTTCGGTCACAGGACTGGCAGAGCCTGCAAGTGCATGCACTCCGTCTCAGTCCGCCCGCCGAAGCCGCCGGTGCGCGGCGTAGGGAGTGATGTCCAGAAGCTCGCCGGCGCGATGGCGGGCCTGGATCTGACTCCAGTATTGCGGGGTCAGCAGATCGCGGTGCCAGCGCAGGAAGGATTCGCGAAGCTCGCCGCCGAGGCCCATGAAGTTGATGAACTCTTCGGGAAAGATGTCGTTTGGGCCGACATAAAACCAGGGTTCAGAACCGTATTCGTCGTATTCGTCGGAGGCGGTGGGCATCTCGCGAAAGTTGCAGTCAGTCACCAGGCAAACCTCGTCGTAATCGTAGAAGACGACGCGGCCGTGGCGGGTGACGCCGAAATTCTTGAGCAGCATATCGCCGGGGAAGATGTTGGTAGCGGCCAGATCCCTGACCGCTTGACCGTAGTCGATGATCGCGTCACAGGCTCCTGCGAGCTCGGCCTCGCGCACGTAGAGATTCAGCGGGACCATCCGCCGCTCGACGTACACATGCTTAATCTCGACGACTCGGGGCCCGATCACAACGGTTTCGGCGCACTCGCTTGCCAATTCCGCCAAGAGCGCCTCGGAGAACCGGGACCGCGCGAAGGCCAGGTGCTCGAACTCCTGGACGTCCGCCAGCCGGCCGGCCCGGTCGTGCTTGAAGACGAGCTGGTACCGTTCCATCACTTCCCGCCGCGTCGAATTCTTGGGATAGGCGAAGCGGTCGCGGATGACCTTGAAGACGACGTCGAAGGAGGGCAGCGTGAAGACGCACATGACCATGCCGCGGTCGCCGCGCGCGATTTCCAGCTTGTCGGTCGACTGGTCGATGTGTCCCATCAGGTCGCGGTAGAGCTCAGTCTTGCCGTGCTTGTTGTGGCCGATGGCGATATAAAGCTCGGCGATCGGCTTGCGTGGCATGATCGACTTGAGGAACGCCACGAGCTCTCTTGAGCATTGAACTTCGACGTGGAAATAAGACCGGGTGAAACTGAAGATGATGCTTGCCTCTTCGGCTGTCAGGAGGACGGCGTCCACGGCGATGCCATCGGGCGCATGGTGGAGGGCCAGAGTCAGCGGTACCATCTGATCGCCGCAAACGATCCGACCGACGAGGTACGCCCCCTGGTTGCGAAAGAAGACCGACGGGACCATGTCGATAGACCCGATCGACGCCAAATCGCGGCCGGGAACCGAGCCGAACTCGCGCTCGATGGCCTCGGCCACCAGACGGGCATCGTGGGACAGGTCGTTCCAGGGTGCATTGAACCCACAGGCGGTGAGCACCGCCTCGATCACTTCCGGAAGCGGCCAATCGGCCGGATAGCGGCGGTAAATCGGCGTGCGCACGGCCTCAGAGGAGGCGTCCAGCTCAGAGAAGAGGAACTCGATTCGACGATCGACGCCGACGGTGCTGAAGATCCGTCGGCTGACCGAGTTGAAAAAGGTCTCGGCCAGCTCGATATCCTCGCGGTCGCGAATCAGGTCGACGTACGCCGATTTTATGGTCACCCAGAGCTTCGTGTCGCGATCCGAATTATCCAAAAGGGCACGGATCTCGGTCAGACTGCGGGCGATCGCGCTGGAGTAAAGGTCCAGACGTTGCGACGAGTCGCGCTGCAATCCATGCCAGTCGCGGGTCTCGAAGCGAACCTTGGCCTGGCGGGTGAGCGCCTGGAATTCGCGCTTGTAAGTGTCGAATGCCGTGAAAATAGAAGTGGCGCCTCGTCTGGCCAGACGGTTGTGCGCGGTGGGAATCCACATCGAAAAGTCCACCGATCGTGAGTCAAGCCGCACCAGAGCAAGGTGAGCAGGAGCACTTCGGGTCACATGCTCGAGATGACGGCATCGCCAAACTCGCTGCATTTGACCTGGGTGGCTCCCTCCATGAGCCGGGCGAAGTCGTAAGTCACGGTCCTTTTCTCGATGGCACCATCCATGCCTTCGATGACCAGGTCCGCGGCTTCGGTCCAGCCCAAGTATCGGAGCATCATCTCCCCTGAGAGGATGACCGAGCCAGGGTTGACCTGGTCGAGGTCGGCATACTTGGGCGCTGTGCCGTGCGTTGCCTCGAAGACGGCGTGGCCCGTGACATAGTTGATATTGCCTCCTGGCGCGATGCCGATGCCGCCAACCTGGGCCGCCAGGGCGTCGGAAAGATAATCACCGTTGAGGTTGAGCGTCGCGATGACGTCGAAATCGGTCGGCCGGGTCAGCACCTGCTGGAGGGTGATGTCGGCGATGGCATCCTTGATCAGAACCTTGCCCCCGGCAAGCGCCTCCTGCTGCTCGGCATTGGCGGCGGCCTCGCCCTTCTGGGCCTTGGTCTTCTCCCAGCGGCCCCAGGTGTACGTCTGGTTGGCAAACTCGCGATCCGCCAGCGCATAGCCCCAGTTCCGGAACGCCCCCTCCGTGAATTTCATGATGTTCCCCTTGTGCACCATCGTCACGCTCTTTCGCTTGTTGGCAAGCGCGTACTCGATGGCCGCCTTGATCAAGCGTTCGCTCCCTTCGCGGGAGATCGGCTTGAGTCCGGTCGCGACGGTCTCCGGGAACCGGATCTTCTGATACATGTTGGGGAAGTTGTCTTTCAGGAAGGCGACCAACGTCTTCCCGTCCGGGCTGCCGGCCTCGAACTCGAGGCCGGCGTAGACGTCCTCGGTGTTCTCGCGGAAGATGACCATGTCCACCAGCTCGGGATGCTTCACCGGTGAGGGAACGCCTTTGAACCAGCGTACCGGGCGGAGGCAGACGTAAAGGTCCAAGAGCTGGCGCAGCGCCACGTTGAGCGACCGGATGCCACCGCCGACGGGCGTCGTCAGCGGCCCTTTGATGCCGACCAGATACTCGCGGAACGCAGTTACGGTTTCGTCGGGCAGCCAGGTGGAATAGAGCCGGTACGCCTTCTCTCCGGCGTAGACTTCCATCCACCGGATCTGCCGCTTGCCGCCATAGGCTTTCTGCACTGCGGCGTCGAGCACCCGGACGCTGGCACGCCAGATATCTGGCCCGGTGCCGTCGCCCTCGATGAACGGGATGATGGGCCGGTCGGGCACGCTCAGCTTACCCTGACTGATCGTGATCTTCGCGCCGTCGGCGGGTATTACCGGTGTGGGGCTGGCCATCTCAAGTTCTCCGAAATCAGCCTGGGCGTCCTGCGCCAGAGTGCCCGTGGAGGAATCTTCTCGGTCATCTTCTCCCCCAGTCCCGGCAGTGTCAACGATCCTGCACGCCAGATTCCGTGTCATCGAGATCAAATGCTGCAGCTTCGGTGTTGCCCGACCACCCCTGTTATGCGGGCCTTTCCCCTGGTATATGTGCTCTTTCGGGGACCGCGTCCGATCGAACCCGGCAGATGGGTGCGGGTCCCTCCCTCAAGTAGCCGCGAGACTGCACGGCGGAGTCGCATCGTGGAGCTGGCCCGGACCGATCCCCTGACCGAGACGCTCGAAACCGCATTGGGTGAGATTGACGAGCCGCTGCTGGTTGTCAATCGAGGCGGCCGACTGGACTTGATTCGCGACCAACCGGGGCGGGCCCACGCCGCCGACTTAGAGCATCTGGTCGCCTACATCCCCGCCTGTCCGCTGGAGCGATTGGGCGATGCCGGCTTCCGTGCCCTTCATGGAACCGAGCTGGCGTGCCTCTCAGGCGCGATGGCCAACGGCATCAGCTCCGTCGAGCTGGTCGAGGCGATGGGACGAGCCGGAATGCTCGGCATTTTCGGCGCGGCGGGACTCTCGGTCGGATCCGTTGAGCGGGCCATCGACCGGCTCACCAGCAGCCTGGCCCCGACGGGCATTCCCTTTGGCTTCAACTTGATCCATAGCCCGAGTGAACCGGCCCATGAGGCCGCCATCGTCGATCTTTACCTCCGCCGCGGCATTCGCCTGGTGGAGGCGTCGGCGTTCCTCGACCTCACCTTGGCGGTGGTCCGCTACCGCGTCACGGGGATCAGGCGCGATCCCGACGGGCGAATCGTCGTGCCCAACCGGATCATCGCCAAGGTGTCGCGGGTCGAGGTCGCCACCAAGTTCCTTTCGCCCCCTCCCGAAAAGATGCTCCGCGAGCTCGTCGATCGCGGTGAAATCAGCCCCGAACAGGCCGCCTGGGCAAGACGCATTCCCCTGGCCGAGGATCTCACGGCCGAAGCCGACTCCGGCGGCCATACCGATAACCAACCGGCGATCGTCCTGCTCCCCACCATGCTGGCACTGCGTGATCGCATGCAAGCGGCTCACCAATACGATCGGCCGCTGCGGGTCGGCGCCGCGGGGGGAATCTCGACTCCTTGGTCGGCCGCATCCGCCCTGGCGATGGGAGCCTCGTATCTCGTCACAGGGTCAGTCAATCAGGCGTGCGTGGAGGCTGGGACGTCGGACGCGGTCCGGACGATGCTGGCGCAGGCGCAGCAAGGGGATATCGCGATGGCTCCGGCCGCCGACATGTTTGAGATGGGGGTGAAGGTGCAGGTGCTCAAGCGCGGAACGATGTTTGCAATGAGAGCGACGAAGCTCTACGAGCTCTATCGTCACCATGAGAGCCTGGATCAAATTTCCACAGCGGACCGTGCACTGCTCGAGAAGTCGTTTTTTCGCGCTTCTTTGGGCCAGGTTTGGGAGCAGACGCGCGAGTACTTCGCGGCCCGCGACCCGGCCCAGATCGAGCGGGCGCAGCGAGATCCCAAGCACATGATGGCGCTGGTGTTCCGCTCTTATCTCGGGCAATCCTCGAGATGGGCGAATCTGGGTGAGCCGACGCGCAGCGTGGACTACCAGATCTGGTGTGGGCCGGCAATGGCCGCCTTCAATGACTGGGTTCGCGGCTCGTTTCTGGAACGTCCCGCCGAGCGCAAAGTCGATGTCGTCGCGTCCTATATTCTGCATGGGGCCGCCGTGCTCGCTCGGGCGAGGATGCTGGCACTAGCGGGTCTCACTCTTCCCCCCGGTGTACCCATTCTCTCACCTCGGAACCGCCGTGACATTGAGAAGAGGTCGCCGACTTCTTACCATAGTGAGTCTTCCACGAAGGATTGACGTCTCCGGGGAACCCGCGCTGCCCTCCTGCCCGCTTCGACGCTCGAAAGGGAAGTGACTTGACTGAAGCCGATTCACCGCGACCCGTTCCGGTGGCCATCATCGGAATGGGCTGCTTGTTCCCAAAGGCCGAGGACCTGCGGCAGTTCTGGGCAAGCATCCGCAACCGAGTGGATGCAATCACCGACATTCCTTCGACCCACTGGCGGCCCGAGGATTACTGGAGTGAGGACCCCAAAAGTCCGGACCGGACCTATGCGCGGCGAGGCGGCTTCCTGACGCCGGTCGATTTTCCGCTGCTCGACTTCGGCATGGCTCCCCACGCCATCGAGGCGACCGATACAACCCAGCTTCTAGGCCTTCTGGTCGCTCGCGAAGCCCTGCGTGACGCCGGCTATGGCCCGGACCGCGACTTCGCGCGCGATCGGGTCAGCGTGATTTTAGGGGTGACCGGAACCTTGGAGCTGGTCATCCCCCTGGGAGCCCGGCTGGGGCACCCGATCTGGCGGCGGGCGCTCGAAGAAGCCGGGGTCGATGGCGCCACGGCCGAGGATGTCGTGCGGCGGATCTCTGGCTCGTACGTCAACTGGCAGGAAAACTCATTTCCCGGCCTGCTGGGCAACGTGGCCGCCGGCCGGATCGCCAACCGACTCGACCTTCGTGGCACCAACTGCGTCGTCGACGCCGCCTGTGCCAGCTCGCTGGGCGCTGTGAACCTCGCCCTGCTCGAGCTGGCCGCCGGCCGCTGCGATATCGCGCTTTCCGGCGGGCTGGATACGTTCAACGACGTTTTCATGTATATGTGCTTCAGCAAGACGCCTGCCCTCTCGCCCACGGGAGACGCCCGGCCCTTCGATGCCGCAGCCGATGGGACGATTCTGGGCGAGGGGCTGGGAATCCTGGTTCTCAAGCGGCTGGAGGACGCCCGCCGCGACGGTGACCGGATCTACGCGGTGATCCGGTCCATGGGCACCTCCAGCGACGGCAAAGGGCAGGCGGTCTATGCTCCCAGCGCGGACGGGCAGGTGCGGGCCCTGCGCCAGGCGTATGAGCTGGCTGGAGTCTCTCCCGGCCAGGTCGAGCTGATCGAGGCTCATGGCACCGGCACGAAGGTGGGCGACGCGATCGAACTGGAAGCACTGCAGCGTGTCTTCCGCGATGCCCGCCCCGCCAGTTCGTGGTGCGCCTTGGGCTCGATCAAGTCGCAGGTCGGTCACACCAAGGCGGCGGCCGGCGCGGCCGGGCTGATCAAGGCGGCCTTGGCGCTCTATCACAAAGTGTTGCCCCCCTCGATCAAGGTCCGCCAGCCGATCGAGCCCTTGGCCTCGGGCTCCTCGCCTTTTTACCTGAACGTCGAGAGCCGGCCGTGGCTCTCCGGCTCCGGCCATCCCCGGCGCGCGGGAGTCAGCGCCTTTGGGTTTGGCGGCAGCAATTTTCATTGCCTGCTGGAGGAAGCTGACGGGCGGCCGGAGGCGATCGACTGGGATGGAGATGTTCAGATACTGGCTTACTCGGGCGACGATCGCGACACGCTTGCCGGCTTGCTTCCGTCGTTCAGCGCGGAGACAACCTGGACCGCGGTGCGGCAGGAAGGCGCACGCAGCCGGGCGGCGTTCCGGTCCGAGCATAAACACCGCATGCTCTTAATCGCACGGCGGGGACGCACGCAGCCGGCTCGTCTGGTCGAGGAAGCGGCTGGGCGGCTGCGAGCGATGCCCCAGGCCGGCCTGCCCAACTCGAGCATGGCAATGCCCCTTGCCCCCGCGGCCCAGTTGCTGGAAGCCCGCGCCGTCACGATCGGTTCGGGACCACCCCCCGGCTCACTCGCCATGCTGTTTCCGGGCCAGGGCGCGCAGTACGTGGGGATGTTCCGCGACCTGGCCTGCCGGTTCCCGAGGATGCTCGAGGCGATTGAGCTTTTCACCGCCTCGGCCGATGGTGCCATGCGGCAGTTGGGCGAGCGGATCTATCCGCCGGCGACATTTAGAGAGGAAGAGCGGAAGCGCCAGCATGACGCCCTGCGTGAGACGCTAATGGCCCAACCGGCGATCGGAGCGGTCTCGCTGGGACTCTATTACCTGCTGGGCGATTTCGGCGTCGAGCCGGCGCTTACAGGCGGGCACAGCTTCGGCGAGCTCTTGGCCCTTTTCGCGGCCGGGCGAATTGATGAGCGTGCGCTGGTGACCCTTTCGGTGCGCCGCGGCGCACTTATGGCCGCTTGCGCCCAGAGCGACGACCCCAGCGGCATGCTCGCGGTCTTCGCGGCGCCCGATCAGGTGGCAAAGCTCCTCCAGCAGCATGCTCTGGATCTCGTCATCGCCAACGAGAACGCGCCTGCACAGTGTGTCCTCTCCGGCCCGATCGCCGAGATCGGCCGCGCCGCCGAGCTTCTTTCCGCCGCCAAGATCACGACCAGCGCCTTGGCCGTCGCGGCGGCCTTTCACAGTCGGTTCGTGGCGTCCGCCGCGTCGCCGCTGCGGGAAACGCTTTCCACCGTTGCCTTTGCCCCCGCGCGGATACCGGTCTTCGCCAATGCCACGGCCGAGACCTATCCCGAGCCGGCCGGGGAAGCCCGGGAGCTGCTGGCCAGCCAGCTTGCGCGGCCGGTCCGATTTGTGTCCCAGGTCGAGGCCATCTATCGCAGCGGCGCCCGGACGTTTCTCGAGGTGGGGCCGGGCGCTCGCTTATCGGGCATGGTCGCCGCGATCCTCGAGGGCCGCGCACATCAGACGGTCGCCGTCGATGCCTCCTGCGGCGAGGGTGACGACGCGAATTTAGCCGACCTGGCAAGCGCGCTGGCCAGACTGGCGGCCCTGGGTTATCCTGTGAACCTTTCGCGATGGGACGAAGGCTTTGAGGCCACGACGCTCGCGAGCCCACGAAGCCGACTCTCCGTCAAGGTGTGCGGAGCCAATGCAACCGCACCGCGTCTCAAGGGGCCAGGAAAAGCGACCGCCCATGCCGCGGATTCGGCTCCGGCGGACGGTCCCTCCCCAGCCTCGCAGTCCCTGCTCCCGGCCCAAGCGCCCGCGGTCGTCGATGGCCCGCCCGGCATTGGCCCTAGCGCCCTGCTCCCGGCCCAAGCGCCCGCGGCCCGGATCCCGCACGGCGTACCCTCCTCGAGCACCAACCTGCCCTCCGAGTGGACCATGACCCTCCCCCAGCGGAACTCTCATCCCGCCCCCAACGGCCAGCCCGCACCGCCAGCTTATGGCGCGGCGCGGCCCGATCGCGATGGTTCGTGTGCCGATCTTCATTCCTCCACGAGGTACCCCGCCGCCAGCGAGCTGGCCCGGGCCGTTGACCAGACCCAGGAGAACTTGCTGGCGCTGCAGCGCTTGGCCGAGCAGACCGCGCAGCTCCATCGGCAATTCCTCGATGGGCAGGCCGCGGCCCAGCAGACCTTCCATGCGCTCTTTTTGGAGCACCAGAAACTGACCAATCGATCCCTCGGGCAGAGCCGCGCCGAGGAGGTCAGACCGCCTGAGGATGAGCATCGAGACCTTGCTCCCAGCGCATCCGCTTTTCCGGGGACGGCGCCACTTGCAACCGCCAAGGACGATTTCCCCGCCCCGGACCGGCACGCAGCAGGCGCCGCGCGGAATGGCGACGGATCGGCCACCGCCCGGGCACCTGGCCTGTCGCAGGCCGTCCCGAGCTTAGCGGCCGCGCCGCCGGCAACCACGCCGCCAGCGGCCGCCCGGATCTTGCTGGAAATCGTCGCCGACAAGACCGGCTACCCGCCGGAAATGCTCGAGCTGGACATGCAGCTTGACGCCGACCTGGGCATCGACTCGATCAAGCGAGTGGAGATCCTCTCGGCGGTGCAGGACCGGATTCCCGAGGCGCCCGTGGTCGGGCCCGAGCAGATCGGAACCCTGCGGACCCTCCGCCAGATCGCCGAGTTCCTCCAAGGTGAAAGCCAGGTCCAGGTCCAGCCGTCTGGTGAACCGGCCGCGCCGGTGCGCAACGGTGACGTTCACTCCCCTGCCCCGGCCGATCGGCTCGCGCCGCTTGCCTCCGGTGCGGCGGCGGTTGGGGACGTGCTTCTGAGTATCGTCGCCGACAAGACCGGCTATCCGCCGGAGATGCTCGAGCTGGACATGCAGCTTGACGCCGACCTGGGCATCGACTCGATCAAGCGAGTGGAGATCCTCTCGGCGGTGCAGGACCGGATTCCCGAGGCACACGTGGTCGGGCCCGAGCAGATCGGAACCCTGCGGACCCTCCGCCAGATCGCCCAGTTCCTCCAGGGTGAAAGCCAGGTCCAGGTCCAGCCGTCTGGTGAACCGGCCCCGCCGGTGCGCAACGGTGACGTTCACTCCCCTGCCCCGGCCGATCGACTCGCGCCACTTGCCTCCGGTGCGGCGGCAGTTGCGGACGTGCTTCTGAATGTCGTCGCCGACAAGACCGGCTATCCGCCGGAGATGCTCGAGCTGGACATGCAGCTCGACGCCGATTTGGGCATCGACTCGATCAAGCGGGTGGAGATTCTCTCGGCGGTGCAGGACCGGATTCCCGAGGCGCCCGTGGTCGGGCCCGAGCAGATCGGAACCCTGCGGACCCTCCGCCAGATCGCCGAGTTCCTCGACCGGAAGCCGCAGCCGGTTGCTTTTGAGCCTATCCAACTTGCCGATGGTCAGGTCCTGGACTGCTGGACGCCTCGGGCGGTTCCGCTGTCCACTCCGGACCTGCGCGAGCCGGCGGCGATCGCGCAGGGGAGCGAAATCTGGATCTGCGACGATGGCTCGCTGCTGGCCCCGGCCCTGCGGGCGAATCTGGAGCGTCTCGGTCATCACGTCCGGCTGATCGCGCCGCAGGGCTCACCGCTTCCCGATCCTGCCTTGAACTTGGGCGCCCTGATCATCCTGACCCCGTCGGAGGCGGCGGGGACGGCGTTCATCCCAAACGCGTTCCGGCTGGTTCGCGCCGCCGGTCCGGCGCTGCGGCGGCAGGGTGCTCGGGGAGGGTCTGCCCTGGTCTGCGTTCTGCGGCTGGACGGCTCGTTCGGCTTTGGCCAAGGCGGGACCAAGACTCCGGTGGATGCCACCGGCGGCGCGCTGGCCGGGCTGGTCAAGTGTGCCCAGCAGGAATGGCCCGAAGTTCACTGCAAGGCCCTGGACGTCGGCCCCTGCTTCGATTCCGCCCAAGCGACGACTGAGCGGATCGTGCAGGAGCTCTTTCGTCGCGGGCCCGCGGAGGTTGGGCTCTCTGATTCGGCCCGCCAGGCAATCGAGCTTTTTGCTCTTCCCGGAGCCACAAGAAGCTCGAGACGCGAACCGCTGCTCGTCCCGGGCGAGTTGGTGCTCGCCAGCGGAGGAGCCCGGGGAATCACGGCCGAGGTGGCCGTCGCGCTGGCTCGGTCACTGCGGCCGCGGCTGGCCCTCTTGGGACGCACGCCGGCTCCGCAGGCCGAGCCTCCCTGGCTGCCGCAGGTTCAGGGTGAAACCGCGCTGCGGCGAGCCATCCGCGACCACGCCGGGGGGCCTTTTTCGCCTTCAGAGCTCAATGACAAGGTCAAAGCTGTGCTGGCCCAGCGCGAGATCCGCCGTAACCTCGACCGGATCGCGGCGGCCGGCTCGGAAGTGAGCTACCATGCTGTGGACGTCCGCGACCGCGCTCTAGTGCGAGAGTTGGTAGAAAAGCTCAAGCGCGAACAAGGGCCGGTCCGGGGGCTCGTTCACGGCGCCGGCGTGCTGGCGGACCGGCACATCGAGGACCAGACCGATCTCCAGTTCGCGCAGGTTTTCGAGACGAAAGTCGAGGGGCTGCTCGGTCTGGTTGACGGCGTCGAGCTGGATGGCTTGCGGTTCCTGGCCCTCTTCTCGTCGTCGTCGGCCCGGTTTGGCCGGGTAGGCCAGGCCGCCTACGCCGCAGCCAATGAGTGGCTCAACAAGTGGGCCCAGCGTTCCGCGAAAGAACACCCCCAGTGCCGGGTGGTGGCGTTCAACTGGGGCCCCTGGGACGGCGGTATGGTGACCGCCGCGCTGAAGCCGATGTTCCAGCGCGAGGGCTTGGGTCTGATCCAGCCGGCCGACGGGGCCCGGCTCCTTGTGGAAGAGATCCAAGCCGGCGGCGATCGTCCGGTCGAGATCGTCGTCCTCGCCCGCCCCGATGCTCCCGGCAAAGAGCCCCTGGCGCACGGCCAGGGCAACGGTCACGCCGCCGTAACCGGCGAGGCGCGGGACACTCGTGAAAGCGATACGATGGAGCCGGTTTTCGAGCGCCGCATCGATCTCGACTCGCTGCCGGTGCTGCGCTGCCACGTCATCGATGGACACGCCGTCTTGCCTCTGGCCCTGATCCTGGAATGGCTGGCCGAGGGGGCGCTGCACCGGCATCCCGGGATGGTCGTGCGGGGACTTGACAACCTGCGGCTGTACAAGGGGCTGGTCCTGCGCGGGGGCCGGCCGGCCGACGTGTCGATCCGGGCGGGGAAACTTCAGCGCCGGGGCGAGCTTCGCGCGATCCCCGTTGAGTTGCTGGGGCTGGTGGAGGGGGGGCGACAGATCAAGCACGCCCGCGCCGAGGTCGTGATCGCCGATGGTCACGGCGTGAGCCCGAATTGCCTTGACCAGACGAGTCTGCCGCTGCTGGAGACCGACCGCGACGAGATTTACGGCCGAATTCTCTTTCACGGACCCGCGCTGCAGGCAATCGAGCGGGTCGAGGGCTGCAGCGAACACGCGATTGCGGGATGGGTCTCGACCGCGCCGGCTCCCTCGGCGTGGACCCTGCGGCCGTTGCGCCAGAACTGGCTGACCGATCCGCTGGCCATCGACGCGGCGTTTCAGTTGCTGGTGCTTTGGACGCGTCAGCGGCTGGGGTCCAGCTCACTGCCCACGGCTGTCGGTTCGTATCGCCAGTTCCGTCGGGCCTTCCCCAGCGAAGGGGTTCGCGTACGTGCGGTCGTGCGCGAGGTGGGCGACCGCCGCGCGACGGCCGATATCGACTTCGCCGACGCGCAAGGTAACCTCGTAGCTCGCATCGAGGCTTACGAGTGCGTGATCGACGCCTCGCTGAATCAAGCGTTCCGCCGCAACCGCCTCTCGGAACTCGAAGTCGCCTCGAGCTCTTGAGGCACTGACCCTCATGACCAGAAGACAGGAAGAGGGCATCGCCATCGTCGGCTACGGGGGGATCTTCCCCGGCGCAGGCGACCCGGAGACATTCTGGGCCAATGTCGCCGCGGGCCGCGATGTCACGCGTGAGGTGCCCCAGGGCCGCTGGCTGCTTGCGCCTGCGCGAGCGTTCGATTCCAGGATTCCTCGCCCCGACAAGGTCTACGCCACGCGTGGCGGGTTCGTGACCGACGTGGCGCTTGATGCCACGAGCCTGGATCTGGACATCGACAAGGAGCACTGGCGGAAGCTGGACCCCGTCTTCCACCTGGCCCTGCACGCGGCGCTGAGGGCGTGGAGATCAGCCCGGACCGAGCGGATCGATCGTGCGCGTGCTGGGGTCATCTTCGGCAATATCGTTTTGCCCACGGAGGGCTCATCGTCGTTCTCGCGCCAGCACGCCGGCGGTTGGATCGAGAAATCGCTGGGCTTGCCCGAGAGTCCCGGCGCGACGCACCCGCTCTGCGCTTTTCCCGCCGGCTTGCCCGCGATTTTGGTGGCTCAGGCGCTGGGGCTGCGTGGCCCGGCTTACACCCTGGACGCCGCTTGCGCCTCGTCGCTTTACGCCCTCAAGCTAGCGATCCTCGAGCTCGAGTCGGAGCGGGCCGACGTCATGATCACAGGCGGCGTGTCGCGTCCCGACCCGCTCTACACGCAGATGGGCTTCTCGCAGCTCCGGGCGCTCTCGCCACGCGGCAAGCCGGCCCCATTCGATGTCCTGGGGGACGGACTGATCGTCGGCGAGGGAGCGGGGCTGTTCGTGCTCAAGCGCGTCTCCGACGCGGTGCGGCAGGGCGATCGCATTTCCGCTGTCATCCGAGGCATGGGACTGTCCAACGACATCCATGGAGACCTGCTGGCACCGAGCACGGAGGGGCAGCTACGGGCCATGCGCGCCGCTTATGAGCAGGCGGGATGGGCCCCCTCCGACGTCGACCTGATCGAATGCCACGCGACCGGTACGCCCGTCGGCGATGCGGTCGAGATCGCAAGCCTGAAGCGGCTCTGGGGCGAAGCTGGCTCGGGCTGGACGCCGGGTCAGTGCACGATCGGGTCGGTCAAGTCGAACGTCGGCCACATGCTCACGGCGGCGGGCTCGGCCGGCCTGCTCAAGCTGCTTCTGGCGATTGAACACCGGACCTTGCCCCCGACGGCCAATCAGACGCAAACATCGCCCCGGCTGGAGCTGGAGGAGAGCCCCTTTACGATCCTGAAGACGCCTCGAGCCTGGCCGGCACGGGCTGCTGGCTGTCCGCGGCGGGCCGCGCTCTCCGGTTTCGGATTCGGCGGCATCAATGCCCACCTGCTGATCGAAGAGTGGATCGCCCCGGCGGCGAGCGATGGCGGCACGGTCGAGCCTTCACGATTCTCGGCACTTGCGCCCCCAGGCAAGCCGCCGCGGCCGGTGGCGATCGTCGGCATGGCCGCGCGTTTCGGACCGCTTGCAGATCTTCGCGCCGTCCAGGAGCAATTTCTGGCAGGCGCCCTGGCCGCCCCGGCCGGGCCCCCTGAGAACCGCGGCTTGCATCCGCAGGAGTCGTGCGCGGCTCTCGCGAACGAGCCAGCCGGCCGCGCTGGGTATTATCTAGATGCTTTTGCGCTCCCGGTCGACCGCTTCCGCGTCCCCCCGCGCGAGCTTTCCGAGATGCTACCGCAGCAGTCGCTCATGCTCGATGTCGCCGCCAAGGCTCTCGAGGACGGCCGCTGGGATGCCGGACTGGGGCTGCGGACCGGCGTCCTCGTCGGCCTGGGGCTGGACCAGAACACGAACAATTTCCAGCTTCGTTGGTGGCTGGCCGAGCAGGCGCCGCGGTGGAACGAAGCGCTCGATCTGGGCCTCTCGCCCGATGAAGTGGAAACCTGGGTCGAAGCGCTTCGTCGCGGCGTCGGTCCGGCCCTCGACGCCAACCGGACGATGGGATCACTCGGCGGCCTGGTCGCCAGCCGCATCGCCCGCGAATTCCGGATCGGTGGGCCCAGCTTTTCGGTCTCGTGCGACGAGACATCGGGAACTCAGGCGCTCCAGCTTGCCGCGAGCTTGCTTGACCGGGGAGAGCTCGACGCGGTCTTGGTCGGCGCAGTCGATCTCTCCGGAGACCTTCGCGCTGTCTTGGCTCTGGAGCAACTGGTCGGAAATGGCCAGCCAGGTGAGGGTGCCGCCGCGCTCTTGCTCAAGCGTCTGGATGACGCCGTCCGCGACGGCGACCGGATCTACGCGGTTTACAGAGGCACGGGGACCTTCACCGGGCCGTTGCCGGCCGCACGAAGGGTGGATGAAGAATCGCTCCGTCAGGCGATGCGTCAGGCCCATGCCGCAGCCGGGGTAAACTTCCAAGGCATGGGGCTCTTCAAGACGGCCGGAGGGTCGCGCGAGCAATCGCGTGCCGCGGTGTCTGGTGCGCTGGCTGCGCTCGGTGAGCTGGGTTCTGCCCCTGAATATCGGACGGTAGGCTCGATCGAGGCGGCGATCGGCCGGCCCGGGGCGGCTTCGGGACTGGCCGCGGTCGTCGCCTCGGCACTCTGCCTTTTCCAGCAGGTGCTGCCCGGTCCCGGATGCCAGACGACGGCGCCGGCCGACGGGCCCACGCCGGGAAATCTCGCGCCGGGCGGGCCGCGATTCTGGCTGCGGAACCGGGCCGAGGGCCCGCGCCGGGCCGCCGTCACGGCGATCGGGCTGGGGGGCTCATATCATCATCTGATCTTGGAGGAAGCGGCAGAGTCAGAGCTTCTGGTTGAACGCCTGGAACTCGAGCGGGCCCAGCCGGCTGGCGCCCGTCCTCTGGCGCTTTTTGCGCTCGAAGCCGGCGATCCGCGGGGACTGGCCGACTCTGCCCGGACACTTCTCACAATGGCCGAGAGCGACCCGGACGGACCGATCGAACGACTCGCCCGCTCCTGGTGGAATTCGACCCGCACCGACCGGTCTCTGCCCCTGGGCATGGCGATCATCGCAGGTCATGTTTCCGAGCTGCGCCAGGGACTCAGGATGATTCGCCAGGCGCTCGAGGAAGGCCGCGAATTGCCGCCGAGAGCTCTCGCCGGCACCACTGCGCGGGTTATTCCGCCCCGGCCCCTGCCACCTCTGGGATCGGCTCGCCTTGCCTTCGTCTATCCCGGACTGGGCAGCTTTTTTGCCGGCATGGGACGGGATCTCTCGGCGCTCTGGCCGGAGATCCTCCGGACGCAGGACGCGCGCTGCGAATTCCTGGCCGATCAGTTCGTACCTGGATTCTGGTGGGGCGATCGACTTCCCTCGCGGCTGGAAGATCACCGCGCGGCGATTTTGGGCCAGGTTGCCGCGGGCAGCCTGGCGACCGACTTGCTCTCGCTTTTGGGCGTTCGCCCCGACGCGGCGATCGGCTACAGCATGGGAGAGTCGGCCGCCTTGGTGTCACTGGGCGCCTGGAATGATCGCGACGCTCTGGCTCTGGCGCTAGGCTCCTCAAGCCTCTTTGCCACCGAGCTCGCCGGAGCATGCTCAGCCGCCAGGCGGGTCTGGAACCTGGACCCGGCCGAGCCGGTCGACTGGATCGCCGGCATCGTGCCGCTGGCCGCCGAGGACGTCGCGGCGGCGATCAAGGGCCAATCGCGAGTCTACACACTGATTCGCAACCTGGCCACCGAGACGGTCATCGGCGGTCAGCGAAGCGCCGTGGAGAGCCTGGTCCAGTCGTTACGCTGCTCCTTCTTCGAATTGCCCGCGGTCAGCACGCTGCACTGCGAAATCGGCCGGGCTGTCGAGTCCGAGTATCGCCAGTTGCATGACCAGCCCACGATCACGCCGGCGGGTATCGCCTTTTACAGCGCGGCGTGGGGCCGTGCGTATCATCCTGACCGCCGGCATGCGACCGAGGCGATCACCGCCGCGGCGATCGGCCCGATCGACTTCGCCGCGGTGGTCGAACAGGCCTACGCCGATGGCGTGCGCGGGTTCGTCGAGATGGGGCCAGGGTCCTCGTGCACTCGCTTAATCGATCGGGTTCTCGCGGGCCGTCCTCACGTCGCCTGCGCGGTCTGTCCAGCCGATCGCGACGCGCTGGCCGCGGCGCTCGAGACCCTCGGCCAGCTCATCGCCGCCCGCTTCGCTATCGATCTTGAGCCACTCTATGGACGCGAAACGCGAGCCGTCGGTCACAGGCCGGCCGAGCGGGACAGCCGCATCGATCGATCGCGCTGGATCGTCATCGAGCCGGGACCGCAGCCCATGAGGCTCCCCGAGCTGCCGGTCGCAGCCCGGCGGCGGGATACGGCCACGGCCGCCATCGCGGAAACTCCGAACACAACAGCGGGGATTCCAAACACAACGGCGGAGACTCCGATCACAACAGTTGCCAAGCCTGGCGCGCTACCGTTGATGATGCCCTCGCCGGTGAGTCTGCCATTGCCGACGGGCCTTGTCGTCTCACCCCTCATTCGCCAGGTCGCGCAGACCGAGGCCGCGACAGCCAGCGCCCACGAGGCGTTCTTGCGCGTTGCGCGTGGCTCTGGCGAACTCTTGAGTCAGAGCCTGAGGTTTCAGCTTGGACTGCTCGTGTCGCAGGACTGGCAAGCGGATCGCGACGACACGGGCGATTCCGGGCTCCAGCCAACGAGAGACGAAGCGCCCGTTGCACCAACGAGAGACGAAGCGGCCGTCGCACCTCTCGCGGTGGATCCCGGACCCGCAAATGGCTCGGTTGTGCTCGATCGCGCGGCGTGTCTCGAGTTTGCCAACGGCTCGATCGCCAGGGTCCTGGGAGCCGAGTATGCCGCGATCGACGGCCATCCCACGCGGGTGCGCCTGCCCGATGAGCCGCTTATGCTCGTCGACCGGATCGTTGGCCTGGAGGGCCAGCCGCGGTCGCTTTCGAGCGGACGGGTGGTCACCGAGCACGACATCCTTCCGGCCGCCTGGTATCTCGACGCCGGCAAGATCCCGCCGTGCATCGCCATCGAGTCAGGCCAGGCGGATCTCTTTCTCTCGGCCTACCTGGGCATCGACTTCGTGACCGGCGGCCATGCGGTCTACCGGTTGCTCGATGCGACCGTAACCTTTCACCGCGATCTGCCCGGTCCGGGCGAGGTCATCCGCTACGACATCCGGATCACTCGGTTCTTTCGCCAGGGAGAGACGCACCTCTTCCGGTTCGAGTTCGACGGCACGGTGGGGGGGCAACCGCTCTTGTCGATGCGCGACGGCTGCGCCGGGTTCTTCTCAGCCGGGGAGCTGGCCGCCGGCGCGGGCATCGTTCCGAGGCCTCTGGACGCGCGGCCGCGGCCCAGCCCTGTCTCGAATCCAACCCCCTGGAGCGCGCTTATTCCCGCCCCGGCCATGGCGCTCGATGAGCGACAGGTCGAGGCGCTGCGCGCCAGCCGCCTGGCCGACGCTTTCGGCCCTCCCTTCGACCGCCTCGACCTGGCCGATCCGCTCCCCTTGCCCGGCGGCCGGATGACGCTCGTGCACCGGGTACCGACGCTCGATCCCGCGGGGGGGCGGTTCGGTCTGGGACTCATCCGCGCCGAGGCCGATATCCACCCCGATGACTGGTTCATGGTCTGCCATTTCGTGGACGACCGGGTCATGCCCGGCACCTTGATGTACGAATGTTGTCTACACACTCTGCGCATTTTTCTCACACGTCTGGGGTGGGTGGGCAGCCGCGGCAAGGTCGCCTTCGAGCCCTTGGCGGGGGTAGCGAATCGTCTGCGGTGTCGTGGACAAGTGACCGAATCGACCCGGACGGTCGCTTACGAAGTCGTGATCAAGGAGCTGGGATTCGCGCCTGAGCCCTACGCGATTGCTGATGCACTCATGTATGCCGACGGCAAGCCGATCGTCGAGATCACCGACATAGCGCTGCGGCTTTCGGGCACGAGCCGGGACGAGCTGGATATGCTCTGGACGAGAGCCCAGGCAGGCGATGCGGGCGCACTCGAAAGCACCCACGCCCAGGCGCCTGTAAGCGTGGTGCGATACGGCAAGGAGCAGATCCTGGCGTTCGCGGAGGGTCGGCCCTCGGCTGGGTTCGGAGAGCGGTACCGGCCCTTCGACGAGGGCCGGTTCATCGCCCGGCTGCCTCGTCCGCCCTACCAGTTTCTCGATCGGGTCATCCGGGTTGAGGGCGGGGCCTGGACGATGGCCGCGGGGACCAGCGCCGTCACCGAGTACGACGTTCCCCAGGACGCCTGGTATTTCGAGGCCGCCCGAGCGGACCAGCTTCCCTACGCGGTGCTGCTCGAAACGCCGCTTCAGGCCTGTGGCTGGGTCTCGGCCTACATGGGATCGGCGCTGGCGAGCGAGTCGCCGCTGAAGTTCCGCAACCTGGGCGGGACGGCCACGCTGCACGCCGTCGTCGATCGCCGCTGCGGCACCTTGCAATCCAGCGTGACGGCCACCAAGGTCACGCGGTCCGCCGGCATGATCATTCAGCATTACGATTTCGCGGTCCGCTGCTCGGGCAGGCTGGTCTTCGACGGGTCGACCTACTTCGGCTTCTTCCATCCCGACGCTTTGGCCCAGCAGGTCGGCATTCGCGAGCCGCTCTGGCAGCAGCCGACGCACGATGAGCGGGCCCAGGCTCAAGCGTTCCCACTGCCCGATCGGCCCCCCTACCCGGACCGACGTTGGCGTATGGTGGATCGCATCAGCGCGCTGGTACCCGACGGCGGCGCAGCGGGTCTGGGATTGATCGAAGGGACCATCGAGGTCGATCCCGACGCCTGGTTCTTCCAAGCTCACTTCCTGGACGATCCAGTCTGGCCGGGCTCATTGGGGTTGGAATCCCTCCTGCAACTCCTTAAAGTCTTGGCAGTCGAGTGTCTTGGCGCCGGAGGGAACTATGCGCTTGACGCCCCCTGCCCGGGCCATCCTCACTCGTGGATCTATCGCGGTCAGATCTTGCCCTCCAGCAAGCATGTCGCGACCCAGGCGGTGATCACGGCCCGCGACGATGCCCGCCGCTGGATCCAGGCCGACGGCTACCTCCTGGTTGATGGGAAAGTTATCTATCAAATGAACGGGTTCACGCTCCGGTATGGCGATGCTAGCCGACCTTAAGATAGCCAGAACGGCCATGGGAAGTTCGTCAATCGTTCCAGCAAAGCAGATTCGATGAAGTACTCGAAGGTTTATCTCGAAGCGTTTGGTTACGAGCTTGCGCCGGTGGTGGTATCTTCGACCGAGCTGGAAGCGCGGCTCGGGCCGGTCTACGAGGCGCTTCACCTGAGTGCCGGACAGCTCGAGGCCTTGACCGGCATCGCCGAGCGGCGGTGGTGGGAAGAGGGCTTCCGTCTCTCTGAAGGGGCCGTGCTGGCGGCGCGGCGGGCCTTGGCGGCCGCCGAGGTGCGAGCTGAGCAGGTTGGCACGTTGATCTACGGCGGCGTCTGCCGTGAGTATTTTGAGCCGGCCACGGCCTGCCGTGTCGCGTCCGAACTGGGCATCAGCCCGGAGGCGACGGTCTACGACATCAGCAATGCGTGCCTGGGCGTTCTCAACGGCATCATCGAAGTTGCGAACCGGATCGAGCTGGGGCAGATCCGCTGCGGACTGGTCGTCTCCAGCGAGACGGCACGTGAGATCAACGATATCATGATCGAACGGATGTGTCAGGAGCGAAGCATGGATTGCTTCAAGCTCTCTGTGGCCACGCTGACCGGCGGGTCCGGGGCTGTGGCTGTGCTTCTGTCTGATGGATCGTTTTCGCGAGAGAGAAGACGCCGGCTGCTGGGGGGGGTGACCCGGACCGCTCCCGAGCATCACGGGCTCTGCCGCTGGGGCATCGAGGCGCTTCGGCCCCTGGACCCGCATCGGTTCCTTCAGTTCACTTCAACTGATTCAGCGGCGGTGCTGACCCACGGCGTCGAGCTGGGCATCCGCACCTGGCAAGCCTTTCTGCGCAAGCTCGGCTGGGTCAAGGACCAGATCGACAAGGTCATCTGCCACCAGGTCGGCTCGGCGCACCGGGATACGATTCTTCGATCGCTGGGCATCAGCCTTGAGAAAGATTTTTCCACGTTTCCCTACTTGGGCAACATCGGCACCGTCTCGCTTCCATTGACTGCGGCGCTGGCCGAGGATCGTGAGATCCTGCGGCCCGGCGATCGCGTGGCCTTTCTGGGAATCGGCAGCGGACTGAATTGCCTGATGCTGGGCGTGGACTGGTGAGCTGATGGGCGGATTGCGGTCTCGGTCGATCCCGGAGCTTGACGCGTTTCGTGCCGCCCACCCCGGGCGCGACATGGACTGCGGCGGACTTCGGCTGCACTACCTCGACGAAGGATCGGGCCGGCCCGTCGTGATGATACACGGCAACCCGACCTGGTCGTTTTTCTTTCGCCGCCTGGTTGACGAATTGCGAGCAAGCCACCGGACGATCGTTCCGGACCAGATCGGCTGCGGCTTTTCGGACAAGCCGGACGACGCGCGCTATGACTACACCCTGGAGCGTCGAGTCGCCGACATGGAGGCGCTTCTGGATCGTCTGAGCGTCGACCGTGACATCAGCCTGGTGCTGCATGACTGGGGCGGCATGACCGGCATGACCTACGCCGCACGTCATCCCGAGCGTATTGCGCGGCTGGTGATCCTGAATACAGCCGCTTTCCACATGCCCAGATCCAAACGCCTGCCCGGGGCACTATGGATCAGCCGCAACACGGCCGCGGGCGCCTGGATGGTCCGTGGGGCCAATGCCTTTGCCCGCGGCACAGCCTGGATCGGCTGCACGAAAACGCGGATGCCGCGCTCGCTCCGCGAGGCTTATGTCGCCCCGTACGACTCCTGGGCCAATCGGATCGCGATCCTTCGGTTCGTGCAGGACATTCCGCTTCGGCCGGGTGACCGTTCGTACGATCTGGTTTCGTGGGTGCAGGACCGGCTCGGGCTTTTCTCGGCGGTTCCGATGTTCATCGGCTGGGGGATGAAAGACTTCGTCTTCGACCATCATTTCCTCGATGAATGGACGCGCCGGTTTCCGCACGCCGAGGTCCACCGGTTCGACCGGGCTGGACATTACATACTCGAAGACGAGGCCGAGCAGCTCGTGCCCATGATCGCGCGGTTTCTCGATGATCGGCCGCCGCCGTAAAGCTGTGGCTGTGTAAAGCGGACTCCAAGAAGCGGATCTTGCGAGATACAATCCAGGGAAATTGAGGTGCGTTTCCCAATGTCACAGATATACACCGGCCAAATTCGTGACGGAATGGTCGTATTTGACGGAACACCACCCCCGCTGCCAAGTGGCACGCGTGTGCGAATCGAGCTGATCATCCCGGAGGATATCGGTGCGTCCTCGCCCGAGAATACTGTGATTGCCGGCACTCGCGGGCTGCTCTTGAACTGGGCCCGCCTGGCCGAGGCTATCGCCCCGCCGATGCCGGCCGACCTGGCCACGGAGCACGACCACTATGCCCATGACAAGCGTCTGGCCCACGAGCGGAGTTAAGATGCCGGCCCCGGTCTGCCTTTTCCTGACCTGCCCTCATCTGTAGTAGGAGCCCGCGACGCCTTGGATCGCGCGACCTTGCCACCGGCCCTCGACGAGCCGGTGAATATCGCCTGGCACTTGCACGTGATGGCCCGGCGGCAGCCGCACATGATGGCCGTTGTCGTGCCACAGGGACGAAGCACCTCGGGAAGGATGCGCTACAGCCATCTGACCTATCGCCAGCTCGATGGCGACAGCGACCGAATCGCTTGCGGACTGGCGGAATGGGACATCGGACCGGGGACGCGGGCCGCGGTCATGGTACGCCCCGGCCTTGATTTCTTCGCCTTGGTCTTCGGTCTGTTCAAGGCCGGTGTTGTGCCGGTGATGATCGACCCGGGCATCGGCATCAAGAGCCTCGGGAATTGCTTGTCCGAGGCGGAGCCGGAGGTCTTCATCGGGATTCCCCGCGCCCTGGTCGCCCGCCGATTGCTCGGCTGGGCACGGAAATCGGTGCGGCGGGTGATCGCCGTCGCGCCGCCGCGGCGCTGGCCGTCGCGCCAGACGCTCGACCGGCTACGCCGGGACGGTCAGCGTGCTCTCGAGGCAGGAAAGGTTCAAGCTCCGGTTTTTCGCAAGGTCGGGCCGGATGCCGTGGCGGCGATCCTCTTTACCAGCGGCAGCACGGGATCGCCCAAGGGAGCCGTTTACACGCACGCGATCTTCCAGGCCCAGGTCGAGCGGTTTCGCACGCTCTACGAGATCGAGCCGGGCGAGATCGATCTGTGCACGTTTCCGCTTTTCGCCCTCTTTGCCCCCGCGATGGGGATGACGGCGATCGTTCCGGACATGGACCCGACCCGGCCGGCGCGGGTCAATCCCGAGCGGATCTTCGAGGCGATCGACGACTTCGGCCCAACGAACCTGTTCGGCTCGCCAGCCCTCTTGCGGCGGGTCGGTCCGGCGGGGATGGCGCGGGGGTTGAAGATCCCGACGCTCAAGCGCGTGGTGACCGCCGGGGCCCCTGCTCCCTCGCGGGTTCTTGCCGAGTTTGCCGGTCTGCTCGAGCCCCCCGCCGAGATCTTCACCCCCTATGGCGCGACCGAAGCGCTTCCCATTGCGTCGATCGGCAGCACCGAGATTCTGGAAGAAACCCGGTATCAGACCGACCAAGGAAAAGGAGTATGCATCGGACGGGCCGTCGAGGGAGTCGAGGTCCGGATCATCCGGATCGACGATGGGCCGATCGCCGTCTGGTCCGACGACCTGGAGCAATCCGACGGGACGATCGGTGAGATCGTCGTTTCCGGCCCCATGGTCACGCGTGAGTACTATAACCGTCCTGAAGCGACAGCGCTGTCCAAGATCGCCGACCCAGCACGGGCAACGTTTTTTCACCGGATGGGCGATCTGGGATATCGCGACCACCGCGGTCGCCTCTGGTTCTGCGGCCGCAAGTCGCACCGGGTTGTTCTTGCCGATACCACGCTTTTTACCGTCTGCTGCGAGGGGGTTTTCAACGTCCATCCCGCGGTGGCGCGGTCGGCGCTTGTCGGCGTGCCAGGCGCAGGGGGCAATACGCCGGTGCTCTGCGTGGAACCCTCTGGCAGGCTCTCGCGTGTCGAGCAGAACCGTCTGTGGCAGGAGCTTCTCGACCGAGGTGCTCTTTTCCCTCAGACTCGGCCGATCACCACGATCCTTTTTCATCTTTCCTTTCCCGTCGACATTCGCCACAACTCCAAGATTTTTCGAGAGAAGCTGGCCGTCTGGGCCGCGAGGACCCTGCACTGATGGAGAGCGACAGCAAGCCGATTCTGGTCACCGGCGGCGGTGGGTTTCTGGGATCGGCGATCGTCCGGATGTTGCGCGGTCGCGGCACGGCTGTCCGTTCTCTTGCGCGGAACCATTATCCGGAGCTCGACGAGCTTGGAGTGGCGCAGCATCGCGGCGACGTGGCAGACCCCGAGGCAGTCGGCCGGGCGACGGCTGGCTGCTCGGCCGTCTTTCACGTGGCGGCTCGGGCGGGGCTTTGGGGCCGTTATGCCGACTATTACCGCGCCAACGTGGTGGGAACGCAGACGGTGATCGCGGCCTGCCGGCAGAATGGGGTGCGCCGCTTGATTTATACCAGCTCTCCCAGCGTCGTCTTCACGGGCGAAGACCTGGAAGGCGCCGACGAGAGCATCCCTTACGCGCCGCGGCATGACGCTGCCTATCCGGCAACCAAGGCAATCGCGGAGAAGCTGGTACTGGCCAGCAACAATGCCTCGCTGGGTACGGTCTCTTTACGTCCGCATTTGATCTGGGGGCCCGGAGACAACAATATCCTGCCGCGGATATTCGCTCGCGCCCGGGCTGGCCGGCTCTTCCGGATCGGGAACCGAAATCCTCTGATTGACTTGACCTACATCGATAACGCCGCGCACGCGCACGTGCTGGCCGCGGACCGCCTGGCGCCAGGGTCGACGATTGCCGGCAAAGCCTATTTTGTTGCCCAGGGCCAGCCCGTGCCGCTCTGGGACATGGTCAATCGGTTTCTGTCGGTGGCCGGATTGCCGCCGGTCTCACGGAGCGTTCCACTCACTTTGGCCGTGATCCTGGGAGGTGCTTTCGAGGCGGTTTACGCGGTCTTTCGCCTGCCCGGCGAGCCGCGGATGACCCGCTTCCTGGCCCGCGAGCTATCCACGGCCCACTGGTACAATCTGGACGCCGCCCGCCGCGATCTGGGCTACGCGCCGATTGTGGACATCGAGGAGGGTCTGCGCAGGCTCGCCGAGTCACTTGGGAGACTGGAGAAGCGCGGTCTCGTTCAGACAGCGCGCTGAATGACTCCCCGCCGTGCGATTGATCAACCATCAGACACTTGAGGTCGCGGGGCTGCCTCAGTGACAATCCCGGGGGCCGTCGTGATGGGAGGCCGCGGCAAGCCAACCAGGAACGTGGCGCCCTCTCCGGGCCTGCTTTCCACCCAGATGTCGCCACAGTGCGCCTGAGCGATTTTCTTGCAAATGGCCAGCCCAGCGCCGGTCCCTTCGAACTCGTCATGAGCGTGAAGCCTTCGGAAGAGCTGGAAAATACGATCGTGATGGCGAGGGTCGATGCCGATGCCGTTGTCGCGGACGAAAAGAGTGTGAAAACTAGCGCAAGCGGCCGCGCCTAGTTGGAGTTCGCTCTGACCGTCGATAGTGCCGATCTCGACCCGGGGATGGGGGCTTCGGTTGTACTTGATGCCGTTGCCGACGAGATTGGCAAGAAGTTGCAGGATTCGCCTGTGGTCACCCCAGAGAAGCACGCTCGGGCCGACGAGCCGGACTTCGGCCCCGCGGCTGCGAATCAGCTCGCCGAGGTCAGCTCGGACCTCAGCGGTGAGCTCTGCCAGATCGACCGCGGCGAACTCTTCGGTGACCTTGCCCGCCCGGGACAGTACCATGAGCCCGCTAATCATCGACCGCATGCGTTTAGAGGCCGCCACGAGCCTGCGCACGTACTCATGGCCCTTGGAATCAAGCTGCTGAGAGTGATCTTGAAGAAGGAAATCCGAGAACGCACTCAGCGTTCGAAGCGGCTCCTGAAGATCGTGCGAGACGACGTAGACGAACTCATCGAGCTCCCGGTTCTTGAGTGAGAGCTCGGCCACGGCGCGGGCAAGCGACTGATTGGTGCGGAGCAGTTCGGCTTCCAGGCGATGCTTGGCGGTCAGGTCCTGGGCAACACATCGAGTCTGCTCAATGTTGCCCCGGGGTCCCCGAATCACTCGCCCGCTGATCAAGACGTCGATCAGCTCACCGCCGGTCCTGACCCAGCGCGATTCGGAGTCGATCGAACCGGTCTTAAGCAACTGCTCGAACAGAAGGCGGCAGCGAGCGAGCTCGGAGGAGTCGACGAAGGCGTCGAATGTCTGACCGATCAGGACTTCCCGGGTCTGATCCAGCGTGGTGAGGAAGGTCTGGTTGCATTCGACCAGAGTTCCGTGTTCATCCAGGCTGAAATACATGGCTGGAGAATTCTCGTACAGGTCCGTGTACCGGTTCTTCAGTTCTTCGAGCTCGCGGTTGATCTCGCGCAACTGCTGGTTGAGCTGGGTAAGCTCGCGAGAGCGTAGCCGCAGCTCGCGTTCGGAGCGGACCTTCTCGGTGACGTCGGTAATGTGGCATCGAAGGTGCGAGACGCTTTGATTGCTCTCATAGCGGGTGCTTGCGTTGACCTCGATGGCCTTGGTTTTCCCCGTGGCAGTGCGGACGCGGACGACCAAACCCAGGAATTCGCCCTTGAATAATGCCTGGCGCAGCGCCTCTTCGGCACGCGTGCGGTCATCGTCGTGGATGACGTCGAGAAATGACCTTTGCCGCAGCTCGCCTAAGCTCCAGCCCAGGAACTGCTGCTCGGCGGGGCTGGACTCGATCCAGCAGAACCGGCTCGGCTCGAGCCGGCTGACCATCTCGGCGATCGCAGCGTCTGCCACGATCGCGGCCCTTTTCGAGCCGGATGAGACTACAGGTGGCGCATCGAAGAGGCCGCTGCGCGTTCGGGCATCGGCCAAGGGGCTCTCCAGCAGCGCGTCGGCCGTGAGATTCTCCAGCGAGGAGTCATCAGGCACAGGTTTCGACCGGATGCGCGGGTATTCGTTCGCGGTGACTCCTTTTCCGAGCCCGCGGCCGGCTCGAACGCAAACCGCCAGGGTCAGCGCGAGGGGCAAGAGCGAGAGCACAGCCAGTAGCGTACCATCGCTTTTCCCCAGCCGCAGAATCGCCACGGCGATCAGGCTCAGCCAGGCCAGGCAGACGAGTATCGCCCTGGTCCATGGTCCAGGAAAGCCGGTCGAGTCGTCCTGCGACTCTCGTGTGTCCACGCTTGAGATACCCTTTCCGCCCGAAGATCTGAGTCATCAGGGCCGGGGGTGGAGCGTGCTCGCTCGATCCTGGCACCAGTCGATGGGTCCATCAGAAGGGGGAACGAAAGTGCTCGGTCAAAGCGCCACTGGCCGGTCGTGGCTCAGTGATCGCAGTCCCAGCCGGATCCAGCATGGCCCCGGGACGTGGATCTTGTGGCAGCCAGATCGAGAGGCAGGCGCCTCCCTCGGCGTTATTGGAGGCCGTCAAACGCCCTCCTTGTTCCCGCAGAATCTCCGATGCCAGGTAAAGTCCGTAGCCGGTTCCTGCCTCTTTGGTCGTGAAGAATGGCTCGAATATCCGCGCCAGGTAAATCGCGGGAATACCCGGCCCATCGTCGCTGACGGTGATCTTGACCCAACGGGTCTGGTCTTCTTCGACGGCTTGGGCGCGGATTTGAATCCTGCCTCCCTTAGCGGTCGCCGAGATCGCCTGGTGCGCGTTGCTCAAGAGGTCGATGAGCACTTGCAGAAGCCGCCCCGGGTCAGCACGGACCGGCGGAATGTCGCCGCTGCACTCGACGTTCATCTGGATGCCCCGGTCGCTCAATGGGAGACCCTTGGCAAAGAGCTCAACCGATTCCTGCAGAATCGGGGCGATCTCGAGAGTTTGAGGCTGCGAAGGCCCCGCACGGACTGTCGACATCAGGTGGTCCAGCCGCACCTGGAGCAGTTGGGTGCCCCGAAGAATCGAATCAACCCACTGGCGATCCTCGCTCTCGGGCACCAGGTTCATACCCAGCAGTTCCGCGCTGCCGCGGATCACCGAGAGCGGCCCTCGGATCTCGTGAATGATTCCGGCGAGCAGGCGCCCGACCTGGACGAGCTGCCGGTTGAGCATGGCCATTACGGCGAGCTGCCGGAACTGAACCAGCCGGCTCACTCGCGCCAAGATAAGCTCCGGGGCGGCATCTTTGGCAACGTAATCATCGGCTCCCGCCTCCAAACCGGCCAGCACATCGGTATCATCATGCCTGACGGTCAGCATGAGCACCGCAACGCCCGCAATCTGAGGATCAGCCCGCAGGGCGCGGCAAACCTCAAGCCCGTTGAGATCGGGCAAATTCACGTCCAGGACGATGATGTTCGGCCGCACTTCCAGCGCGCGGGCCAACGTTTCCGAGCCCAAGGCAACTTCATGTACTGCGTAGCCGGCGCGCTCGAGAATGGTACGAAAAAGCGCGCGGTCCGCGGTGCTATCGTCGACGATCAGAACGGTTCCCTTGCCGCCCATTTTTGGATCTCGCTGTGGCCTGTCGCCGCCATGCAAGCACACCGCGCTCGCATCATATTGCGACCCACACCGGATGTAACAGCGCGATCCATCGGGCGGGCCGGTCGTTTCTCACGAGTTTCATGGCTATAATACATTGTTTGGTCAATGTCTGATCCGGAGATTGGCCGATTACCCGAACCGACCCACCTGCTCCGGGCGAGGCGACCGGAACACGCTGGTGATTTCATCCACCCACGATCCTGCTGCTTCAATCATGGCCACCGCGACTCTCGTTTCCTCCGACGTTTCGATTCTCCCGCTGGAGTCTTACCGCCATCTTACCGAGACCGAGCTGCAAGAGCGGATCAGCCGGGTCAAGGCGAACCTGGGAGATGCTCTGCTGATCCTGGGACATCATTACCAGCAGGATTCTGTCATCCGGTTCGCCGACCTGCGCGGCGACAGTCTGAAGCTCAGTCAGCTCGCCGCCAGCAGCACGAATTGCCGCACCATCGTTTTTTGCGGCGTGCACTTCATGGCGGAGACCGCCGATGTGCTCTCGCGGCCGGAAGTCGAAGTTTACCTCCCGGACCTGGGGGCAGGCTGCAGCATGGCCGACATGGCGGACCTGGACTGTGTCGAGGCCGCCTGGGCCGACCTGGGCGAGATCGTCGAGACTGGCGATCTCATGCCCGTGACCTACATCAATTCGACAGCCGAGCTGAAAGCCTTCTGCGGCCGGCATGGCGGGCTGGTGTGCACCAGCTCGAACGCTCGAGAAGTGCTCCAGTGGGCCTTCTCCCAGCGCCAGCGGGCACTCTTCTTCCCTGATCAGCACCTCGGTCGCAATACGGCCCGCGCCATGGGTATCCCGCTGGACCAAATGATCGTGTGGGACCCTCGCGCGAATCTGGGAGGCAACAGCCCCGAGACAATCCGTCGCTCTCGAGTTTTTCTCTGGAAAGGACATTGTTCAGTCCATCAGATGTTCAAAACGGCTCATGTGGCGCAATTTCGACGCCAGTTTCCCGGCATCAAGGTGCTGGTTCATCCGGAATGCATGATGGAGGTCGTAGATGCCGCCGACTTGGTCGGCTCGACTGAGTTCATCATCAAGACCGTCGAGAGCGCCCCGGCCGGTTCGAGCTGGGCGATCGGAACCGAATTGCACCTGGTTAACCGGCTGGCCGCCGAGCATCCCGAACAATCGATCCGTTTTCTTTCACCCATGGTCTGCATGTGCGCGACGATGTACCGGATCGATCTACCCCACCTGGCCTGGTGCCTGGAAAACCTGGCCGCGGGGACACCCGTAAACCGGATCAAAGTTCCCGAAGACACAGCGCACTGGGCACGAGTCGCCTTGGACTGTATGCTTCATCTAACATCGCCGAAACGCGATTGCTCTTGATCGTCCGCCCGAACATCCTAGAATAAGCAATTTCGCAAAGCGGACCTGCCCAGCTTGCCGCCTTCACTCCGCTTACCGAGGTTGCGCAAACGGATCGATCCACTTACAACAATTTATCCCGCCAGGGAAGAGCGCGAAGGCTCAGTGATGGACCGTTAGTCGGTTGCGTGCGGCAAGGGGTGCCGTTAAGTATGGGGAAAGCTCCGCAACGTATGGGGAGATCCCGGCGAGCGTTGAGAATGGATCTCAGAACAGAGAGTGACCAATCATGGCTGTCATGACAAAACAGGCACCGTTGACATCGCAGGCGGACATCGACCTGATCGTCCATGCGAATCACTGGAACCCGTTCATCGTACTGGGCCAGCACGAGATTGCCGGGAGCGATGACGGGCTCAAAGACCGGCTGATCCGTGCGTTCCTGCCGGAGGCAGAGAGCGCCTGGGTAGTTGATCTTACGCGGGGTGAGCCCGGCGTGCTTGTGCCGCTGGAACGGATTCACCCCGACGGTCTGTTCCAGGCTGTTTTCGCGGACCGGTCCGAGCGGTTTCCGTACCGGCTGAAGATTGAGAACCACGAGCAGCATAGCTGGCAGGTCGTCGATCCGTACAGCTTCGGCCCAGTGCTCACCGACTTTGACCTGCACCTGCTGGGCGAGGGGACGCACCTGCGCAACTACGAGCGTCTGGGGGCGCACGCCCGGGTGCACGAAGGGTTCCGCGGCGTCCACTTCGCCGTCTGGGCACCTAACGCCGGACGCGTCAGCGTGACCGGCAACTTCAACCATTGGGACGGTCGTCGTCATCCGATGAGAAACCGCGGAGCGACCGGCATCTGGGAGATTTTCATTCCGGATCTCTGCGAGGGTGAGGTCTACAAATTCGAGATCAAGAGCCGGAACCACGGCTATCTCGTGCAGAAATCCGATCCCTACGGCTTCGCCGCCGAGCTCCGTCCCCGCACGGCCTCGATGGTGTGGGATCTGTCCAAGTTTACCTGGCAGGACGAGGAATGGATGAGCAACCGGCAGAAGCGTCAGGCGCTCGACCAGCCGATTGCCATGTACGAGATTCATCTCGGCTCGTGGAAACGCAGGCTCGAGGGGAGCAATCGCTTCCTCAATTATCGCGACCTGGCCCACGACTTGGCTGCCCATCTCGAGCATACGCATTTCACGCACATTGAGCTCATGCCGATCACCGAACACCCCTTTGACGGGAGCTGGGGCTATCAGCCCGTCGGCTACTTCGCGCCCACCTCGCGGCACGGCACGCCCGACGACTTCGCCTACTTCGTCGATTATCTGCACCGGCACGGCATCGGCGTGATTCTCGACTGGGTGCCCGCCCACTTCCCCAACGACCTGCACGGCCTGGGCTACTTCGATGGAACGCACCTCTACGAGCACTCCGACCCGCGGCTGGGAGAGCACCGCGACTGGGGCACCAAGATCTTCAACTACGGTCGTGCCGAGGTGCGCAACTTCCTCTTCGGCAACGCGCTCTTCTGGCTGGACCGCTATCACCTCGACGGCATGCGCGTCGATGCGGTCGCGTCGATGCTCTATCTCGACTACTCGCGCAAGGCCGGCGAGTGGGTCCCCAACATGTTCGGCGGTAATGAGAACCTGGAGGCGATCGACTTCGTCAAGCGGCTCAACGAGATCTGCCACAAAGAGCATCCCGGCATCCTGACCATCGCCGAGGAATCGACGAGCTACTCCGGCGTCTCTCGGCCGACGTACCTCGGCGGTCTGGGTTTCAGCCTCAAGTGGAACATGGGGTGGATGAACGACACTCTGCGCTACATCCAGAAAGATCCGGTCTATCGCAAGTACGAGCACGGCTCGCTCACCTTCAGCATGATCTATGCCTTCACCGAGAACTTCATCTTACCTCTCTCGCACGACGAGGTCGTGCACGGCAAGCGCTCGCTCTTGGACAAGATGCCCGGCGATCTGTGGCAAAAGTTCGCCAATCTGAGGCTGCTTTATGCCTATATGTACGGACACCCGGGCAAGAAGCTGCTGTTCATGGGAGACGAACTGGCCCAATGGCGCGAGTGGAACCACGATGAGAGCATCGACTGGCACATGCTCCAGTGGCCTGATCACCAGGGTGTCTTGCGCTTGATCTGCGATCTGAACGCCCTTTACAGGTCTCAGCCTTCGCTCTACGAGGTCGATTTCGACTGGCATGGTTACGAATGGCTGGAGCTGCACGACTGGGAGAACAGCGTCCTGGCCTTCCTGCGGCGGGCCAAGAATCCCGATGACTGCATGGTGGTCGTCTGCAACTTCACCCCCGTGGTCCGCGAGAATTACCGCATCGGTGTGCCCATGGGGGGCTATTACCGAGAAGTGCTCAATACCGACGCAGCAATCTATGCCGGCTCGAACGCCGGCAATCAGGGAGGTGTCTGGGCTAGAGGCGAGCCCTACGCCGGGCGGCCCTTCAGCTTATCACTCCGGCTGCCGCCCCTAGCTGTCCTCTATCTCAAACCCTCGCCAGTGGCTTAGCCGAAATGGTGGGTTGCGCTTCGCTGACCCACCCTACCGATGTTCGAGTCGCCGGTATCCGGATAGTCACCTAGAGACCAGTCCGGGCACTGCATCCTGACCGTTGACAAAGAAACAATCGGTCAGGATGCAGCTTATTCCTCGTCGAAGTCTTCCAGCGGCCGCGGTGAGCGCGGCCGCCCGGCCTTGGGCGCGGATGTCGCGTGCGGGTGCGAGGCAGCGGACTCATCGGGGGAACGATCGGCGGGACGCCCCGTCTGGGGAATCAACTCGTCGATCGCGACATTCCAGGTCACATGACCGATCGCCACGACGGCGATCTTCTTGCGCGGGTCAAGTCGTACAATTCTGCCGGGCCGATCATAGCCCAAGCGAGGCACGACCACCCGGTCGCCGGGCTGAACTCGTGCTCTCGCTAGAGCCAGGTCGCTATCGCGGCGAGCCTCCTGCTCGAGGTCAGCCAGACGCTCCTTGAGTGCCTCGCGGGCGCGCTCGGCATCGGCTTGGGCGTGCAAAGCCGCTTGGCGTGCTTCCTCCGCGTCTTTGCGCAGCCGCCCCAACAGCTCTCGCTCTTCGGGCAGCTCGGCGTCCCTTCCTTGCTCGAGATAGGACCGGGCCCGATTGACCACGTGAGGTGCTAGGTTCAACCGCAGTGCGATCTGCAGAGCACTGGACTGCCCCACATCGCCGATATGCAGCCGGTACCGCGGCTCGAGCGTCTCGACGTCGAACTCGACGGCGGCATTCTCGGCTCGGGGATTGGTCATCGCATATGACTTCAGATCGCCGATGTGCGTCGTGACGATCGACCGGCAGCCGATGCTATCGAGCTCATCAAGAATCGCCCGCCCCAGCGCTGCACCTTCGGTCGGGTCGGTCCCCGCTCCCAGCTCGTCAAGCAAGACCAGCGAGCGCTCCGTGGCCCGACTCAGGATCTGTGAGATTCGCCGCACGTGCGAGGAAAAGGTCGACAGTGATTGCTCCAGACTTTGCTCGTCGCCGATATCAGCCAACACCGCGTCAAAGACGGGAATCTGCGATCCTTCCGCGGCGGGTACATGGAGACCGCTCTGGGCCATCGCCGCCAGCAGCCCCACCGTCTTGAGCGCGACGGTCTTGCCGCCGGTATTGGGCCCGGTCACGATCAAGATCTGGAACCGCACGCCCAGGTGCACGTCAATCGGCACCACCGTTCCGACCGCCTCACGCTGCACTTTCCTGAGCGGTTCGGCCGGCGAAACCGGCGTCGAGGCCGTGAGGTCCGCGGGCAAAGGCGAGCTCTCTACTCGGGCCATCGATGGGTCTTTCGCGCCGGCCTTCGATGGGTCCTCCGCGCCGGCCTTCGTTGGGTCTTTCGCGCCGGCCTTCGATGGGTCCTCCGCGCCGGCCTTCGATGGGTCCTCCGCGCCGGCCTTCGATGGGTCTTCCGCGCCGGCCTTCGATGGGTCTTCCGCGCCGGCCTTCGTTGGGTCTTCCGCGCCGGCCTTCGATGGGTCTTCCGCGCCGGCCTTCGCCACGGCTTCGGGTCCGGCCGCCGCAGCGTCCTCGTGGCTTGAATCTCTCCTGGCGACGGGCACCGGCGCTGGATCGGTCTGGCTCTTCGTGTTTGCGGGCAGGCCGGCGTCTTTGCGTACCATCGCCAGAAGCAGCGGATGCTTGGCCTCGCGGAGAACCAGCCGTCCCTCCGCGCTGATATCCGGGGCCGACATCTGATAGTCCAGGCTGAATCGAGCGCTGGCCTGGATCAGGTCGATCTCGGCCATGATCGAAAGCGTCTCTAAGAGCGCGTCGGCGACCATGCCCACCTGAGCGCTGAGCCAGCGGAGAATGCGGCGGATTTCCTTGGCTTCCCGTGAGCGAAGATAGGAGAGCTGAGCCGATTGCTCCGAGATCGCGGTCGGTTCAATGTAAACGGTCTCGTTACTGGCGCTCGAGCGCTGAACCGAGCCTTGAACCTCCCCCCGATGGTCCTTGATGACCGGCAAGACATAATGGTGGCCGACCATCGTGAAGCTTGGATAGCGCAGTACGCGCTTGATTTCGGGTGAGCGGAGCATCCGCCGCAGGGTCTCCTGGATCTTTTCCTCGGTCTGGTCGATCTCGCGGCGGAGCATCGAGAGCCGGCGGCTTGCAGTATCAAGGACGTTGGCCCGGCTATCCAGGCAGCCCTCGATGGCCGTGGCGACGCCCGAAAAGTCGCCCATGCCCTGACGCAAACCGCCGAGTCTGGGAAACTGCTCGCCGACGCGAATCATCCACCGGTCGAGAAACTCGATGGATCGCAACGTCTCGGCCGTCTGCGCCAGTTCCTCCGGCTCGAGCATAGCCCCTGTGCGGGCGCGGCGAACCTGAGGTCGGATGTCGTGCAATCCACCCAGTGAGGGCGAAAGGCCCGACCGGATCGCCTCGACCATTTCGGTGCAGAGGGCCAGGCGGTTCTGGATCTCGGCCTGGTCGTAGACCGGCTCAAGCCGCATCGCGGCTTCCTTGCCCAGCGAGCAAGCTGCCCGGGACGCCACCAGCAGGCGAATCTTCTGGAATTCGAGGAGGACGAGCGTGTGCGTGTCCATGACGCCTCACGGCCTGGGCCCCTTGACACGTAGGCGGCTTCGGGCATCGCTCCGGAACCGTACACGACCGCCGTCGATCGCCCCAGGGCTGGACACTCCCAGGGCACCCGCGGTTCGAAATCTTACCAGATCGTCTCAAGCACGAACCAGCCGTCCTCCGCGGTTCGTGGACCGGCGTGATTCGGGGGAGCCCTTCTTGCAGCACCCGCGCGCTCGGGTGCGGGCTCAACGCGGACCGAAGAGGGATGGGAATGGCCAGAGGGTTCGAGCCTTGGCATCTGCCACATCTCTGGTGCTTGGGGCGTTATTGACCGCCGGTGCCCCTGAGGATGCCAAGAGTGGCTTGAGCTCACGCCGCCAGACCGCCGGATCGGTTCCGTGGTCTTTGCCGGTCAGCTTGCGCAAGGCATTGAGCGACGCGAGACGAATGGCGGGGTCATCATGCTCCATGCCATCAACGAGAACCTGATAGATGCGCGGGTCCGTTATCTTCAAACGCGAGATACCCTCGATGGCGGCGATGCGCGCATCCTCGAGGTTGTCCAGACTCATGACCCGTGCCAGGACCGTGGCGTCTTCGGGCTGGCCCACCTTTCCAAGGGCGCGGCAGGCTTCGATCTTGATCACGGCTTCAGGATCGTTAACTGCCTTGATCAAGAGGGGACGCGCTTTGGGGTCCTCAAGCTTACCGAGGCTACGGCAGATGATGGCCCGGGTCGCCGTCGGCTCGCGGCCATTCTCGAACTTGTCCATGAGCAGTCGGACTGCTTCGTCTCTCTGCTCGGGCGTATCATAGGACGTGATGTCGCCCAGCTTGGCGTACGCACGATAGCGAGCGTTGGGGTCAGGATCGTTGCGCACGCGGCCAATGAAGCTCTTGGCCGTGGTTCCCACCCAGGTCGTCGTGCAGCCGGCGACCAGGATGATCGGGACCAGGAGAAGGCGTCGCGCGCCCTGGCGCGAGCACGCTGGGCTGAGTGAGGCGTCATCCATGACTGTCCAACCCGCCTTGCCTGATTACTTAGGGGGGCAATCCGCATGCCGTCTTTGCCGAGGGCCAGCGGCAATAGGATACCGCAAGAGGAAGGCCGTCCCGAATGGCCGGAGAAATGCAATCGCCAGCGCAACGACCGGCGGGATGATACCGGGAGACGCCCGGTTCGCCAAGATGGGTTTGTCATCAAGCGAAGCTCCCAAGCTCAAATGACAGGGTGGTCCTGAAGCGAGCCAATGGGGAAAGGCGTAACACGAACCGGCACCCGGGCAAGCCGCCAGGGACCGAGCTGGCGGCTTGCCGATCGGTCAGGTCGATCAGATCACATCGAGGGAGGCGAGCTCGGTTCGGGGCTGGAGGCCGGTTCGCCGACAGGGGCGGAGTGCTTCTCGCCGCTTTTGGTGATGTGGTAGCGGAAGAATTCCTTGCCTTCCTTCTTTCCCCTCTTGATGAGCTTGTGCTTAAGCAAGCCCTCGATGACCTTGGCGTTTCCTTTGCTGCCCAGGATTCCGGCCTCTTTGGCTTGCGCGAACAAACCCAGCATCCGCGTCTGAGCGTCGGTCAGCTTGGGCCCAGCGGCCTTCTTGGGGGCGGCTTTCTTCGCGGTCGTCTTGGGTGCCTTGGGTGCCATCGCCTTGGGAGCAGCCTTGGCCTTGGGGGCGGCCTTGGCCTTGGGAGTAGCCTTCTTGGCCGCGACCTTCGCCTTTGGTCCGCCCTTGGGTGCCGTCGACTTCTTCACTGCCATCGGTATCACCTCGTTGCTAAACATGTTTGCTCGTCTTCGACCAACTCTGATCGAGCGGTCCCTGCGCCAATTCATACCAAATCTTTGAATTAGTGGAAGAGGAAGATTGGGTTAAAACGCCGATTTTCTCGGTTTTTTTTGGATTTCGGCCCCCTCACGCACCTCGTATAAGCGTTCGCTAAGACTCTTGAATCACAACGAAACCACGCGTATTGGCGCCAGCATTCCGACAGAAAATGCCGTTTTTTCCTGTTTTTTCCACGATCCTTGCACATCTTGCTCGCCCCAAGCGATCGCCGCGACCCCTCACGCGGCTGGCACCGGCCACTCACGCGGCTGGCACCACGGGACGCTGGTCTCGGGATCGCGCATGACGGCCTCCGGCGGCGTCCCGACAGCGCTCGAGCCGGACTCGCGCACTGCCGGACAATGGTCCTGATTGGCCACCTGCCCGATGTCCCTGGGTCGCAAAGAGCGCGCCACCAGAAGCCTTCCGGGACCTGGAATTCACGGCCCTTGCTCTTGAAAGGTCGCGATACTCGGCGCATAATCACTGAACAAAATGTCAGAGACTTACGAAGGCTCGAGAAAGGATGGCCGGTGCCTTGATCACGCACGTCAGGGGCATATTGAAGGCAGTCACGGAGGAGGCGGTCACGCTGGCGGTCGAGCCTCTGGAGCTCGAGATCCTCGTCTCCGACCACACCCGGCGCCAGCTTCAGGGCAAGCTCGGTGAGCCGGTTGCCTTGCATACCATCTTCGACCTTGAGGGGAGCGCCATGACCGGCCGGATGATACCCCGGCTCATCGGCTTTCTCTCGCCGATCGATCGTGACTTCTTTGAGACCTTCTGCTCGGTGGATGGGGTCGGTGTCCGCAAGGCGCTGCGGGCCATGGTCCGGCCGGTGCGCGAGCTGGCTCGCACGATCGAGGATCAGGACGTCAAGATGCTGGCCACGTACCCGGGCATCGGCGAGGCCATGGCCGAGCGCATCGTCGCCAAGCTGAGGCGCAAGGTCGGCATCTTCGCGCTGATCGTCGCTGCCGATGAACCCGGCGCCAAAGATCTAGCCGCCAATGGGGCGGCGGAGAATGCGGAACCCGACGTCATCCGCGACACCTTCGCCGCCCTGCTCTCTGTCGGCCACACCGAGACCCAAGCCCGGGTGGCCATCGATCGGGTGCTGGCCGGCAAGAAAAAATTCAAGTCCGTACCCGACATGATCGAAGCCATCTATCATCAGACCAAGACCTAGCTGGCAGTTCGCCGCCTGCCGCCAGCCGATGCACCGGCTCAGAGCCACGCCTCTAGCGGCCGTTGAGATTGCAAGCAGCCAGTAGAGTAGCGGGGAAGCCCATGCGAGAGTCGATCATCAAGGGACCGAACGAAAGCGATGGTGAGGGCAGCGAAAGCGGCCCCGAACCCGCACCCTCGCCGCGATTGCCCCGGGCCGTCGATCCGGTCGACGAGAGGCTTCGTCCCCAGCGGCTCGGTGAGATCGTCGGCCAGCGGTCCGTGGCCGAGCGGCTGGGCATCGCGCTTCTGGCTGCGAAGAAGCGGGGCGAGCCTCTGCCCCACATCCTCTTTGACGGCCCGCCCGGCCTGGGCAAGACGACGTTCGCGACCGTGCTGCATAACGAGCTGGGCGTCGAGCTGAACATGACCAGCGGCGCAGCGCTCGATAAGAAGATGGATGTGATGCCCTACCTGACCAACGCCGTCGAGAATTCCATCCTCTTCATCGACGAGATTCACCGGCTGCCCAGGGCCGTCGAAGAGTTCATCTATCCGGTCATGGAAGACTTCCGCGTCGATGTCGTCCTGGGCGAGGGTATGTCTGCCCGCACCATCAACTTGCCTCTCAAGAAGTTCACGATCATCGGGGCGACCACCCGTAGCGGCATGCTTTCAGGACCACTGCGCGAGCGGTTCGGCATGCACGAGCACCTCGAATTCTACGGCGTCGACGACCTAGCTCGGATTGTCTCGATCAATGCCGTCAAGCTGCGAACCGCCATCGGGCCCGATGCAGCCTGGGAGCTTGCTAGCCGCAGCCGCGGGACGCCGAGAATCGCCAACGCCCGACTCCGCTGGGTGCGCGATTACGCCCTGGCGAGGGCCGACGGTAGCATCAGCCGCTCGATCGCGCGCGACGCGCTGGACATGCAGGAGATCGACGCCGAGGGACTGGACAAGCAAGACAGGCGCTACCTCGAAACCCTGATCCGCGTGTTCAAGGGAGGGCCAACCGGGGTCGAGGCGATCGCCGCCACGATGAACGTCTCGGTCGACACCCTGCGCGACGAAGTCGAGCCCTATCTCCTGCGGCGAGAGTTCTTGGTCCGGACCCCGCGAGGACGCCAGGCCTGCTCGTCGGCGTATCGTCACTTAGGCTTGCCCGAGCCGGCACTCGAACTCGATCCCCCCCTGCTGGACTCTCAGAGACGCCTTTTCGATTGAACGGCCACGGATGGAGAAGAAGAGAATTAGCCACGGATGGGCAAGAAGAGAATTGGCCACGGATGGGCAAGAAGAGAATTGGCCACGGATGGACAGTCGAGTAGCGGAGGCGGCGGGTTACACCGCCCCTCCGCTAC
>JBKQMU010000052.1:0-23220 GCA_052146555.1 Isosphaeraceae bacterium | reverse complement strand
ACGAGCCGCGGACCGGCAAGATGACGGCGGCGTCTCCCGGCCCGTCGTCGCACCAGCCGACCAGCGGCTTGATGACGGTCCGGCCCTGCACTTCATGGTCATACTGGCGGACGATCCACTCCTTGCTACAAACGTCCCAGTGTCCCAGCAGTGCCAGCAGGTCGGCCGTCAGATCGCCTCGCTGGGGCAGCTCCAGGGCCTGCTGGGGCGGGGGTGTGAAGCTGGCCTGCCGGACTACCGGGGGCTGCCCTTGGTGCAAGAACTCCATCGCCAGGTCGGCCACGACCTGGCCGTGATAGCGCAGGATGAGCCTGCCGGTCGCAACGAACTCGCCCAGGTCGGTCGCCTCGACCTGCTCGGACGCGCAGAGCGCGCTGAGTGAGGGCCAGGACTCCGGGGGTACCGCCAGCACCATCCGTTCCTGGGCCTCGGAGATCCAGATCTCGGTATAAGAGAGCCCCTGGTACTTCAGGGGTGCGGCTTCGAGGTCGACGACGGCACCGAGCTGGGCACCCATCTCGCCGACGGCCGAGCTGAAGCCCCCTGCCCCGCAGTCGGTGATGGCGTGGAAGAGGTCGCGGTCGCGCGCCCCGAGGATGACGTCCAGAACCATCTTCTCCGTGATCGCGTTGCCGATCTGCACAGCGCCGCTGGAAAGAGCCTCGCTCTGGGACGAGAGCTCGGCCGAGCTGAACGTGGCTCCGTGAATTCCGTCGCGACCGGTACGACCGCCGATGGCGATGATCCGGTCACCCGGCTCAACCCTCTTGTGCGCCTTCCCCTTGGGCAAGACGCCCACGGTTCCGCAGAAAACAAGGGGATTGGCCAGGTAGCCAGGGTCGACGACCAGGGCCCCGCTGACGGTCGGGATTCCCATCCGGTTGCCGTAGTCGCGAACGCCCGCGACCACCCCCTTGAGCACGCGCCGGGGATGCAGCACGCCGGCGGGCAGCCGGTCGAATTCCAGATCGGGCGGGGCCACGCAGAAGACGTCGGTATTACAGATCGGCTGCGAGCCCAGCCCCGTGCCCAGGGCATCGCGGATGACCCCGCCGATACCCGTGTTGGCTCCGCCGTAGGGGTCGATCGCCGAAGGGTGGTTATGGGTCTCGACCTTGAAACAGACGTCGTGCTCGTCGTCGAACCGGACTATCCCCGCATTGTCCGAAAAGACGCTTACCAGCCAGTCGAGATCCAGCGCCCTGGTGGCGGCGAAGATCGTCTGTTTCAGCAAGTTGTCGATCGTCGTGCCCTGAAACTCGATCTTGCCTTTGAGAGTCTTGTGCGAGCAGTGCTCGCTCCAGGTCTGGGCCAGCGTCTCCAGCTCGCAGTCGGTCGGGTCGCGGCCGATCGCCGAAAAATGCGCTTGAATCGCCCTCATCTCATCCAGGTTCAGCGAAAGCTGTCCCGACCGGCTGACTTCCAAGAGCGCTGCGTCGGCCATGGCCCGCAGGGGCACGGTTACCAGGTGGAACTGGTAATGTTGGCCCTGGCCCAAGTGGTCCAGAGGCAAGGGACCAACGACGGCCTGCTCGACGGCCTCGTTGACCAGGACTCGCTGGATCAGGCGGCCTAAGCGCTCGGCCGGGCCGCTGACTTGGTAGCTGCGGATGGTCCGCAGCCCTGTCACGGCGAAGCCGAGATTGCGCAGCAGACTCAGGGCACTTTCCGCCTCGGGATCCGTGACGCCGGGCCGGGGCAGTACGTGTACCAGGGTCAAGCCCTCCGGCTCAGGCGACGGGACCGGCCGCACCCGGAATGATTCGACCACCGGGTCGGTGAGCACGCCACTGGCCGCCCGCGCCAGGTCGTCCTGGGTGAGGTCTCCTTCGACGACAAAACCGCGGGATGCAGCGATCGTCCAAGGACCGGCGATGCCGTACTCGGACGCCTCCGCTGACAATCGTTTTCCGGCCAGATCGGCCTGTTCCGGGGCTGGTCCAATCTCAAGGTGCCAGAGCATGCTTGACCATTAAAATAAATAATGCCATGAAGTTAGATCACAGACTTCAAACAGAAGCTGGCTCCGGGCCGCAGGCCCGTGCTTGCCATGGCGAATGTCCAAAAAAAGTTACGCGAGACGGCCGCCGGGGATCAGAAACGAGGTTTCGGGTTTCGGTCACAGGGCAGATAGGGCCGACGGGCTCATGGGTCGGGGGTGGCCGTCGGCTGACGGGCTTCGTAGAGGCTGCGCCGGTGCCGGGCCTCGTCCCACCACCGGTGGATGGTGTCCTCGTCGTCGGTCATCATGGCGTACTTGAAGGCGGCGACTCGCTCTTCCAGAGTGCCGATCGCCTTGAGTAGCGGCCCACGATTGGCCCGGAAGATAGCGGTCCAGAGCCCCGGGTCAGCCGCGGCCACGCGAGTGCCGTCACGATAGGCCCCGGCGGCCAGGGCCAGCCACGCAGCAGGAACCGAAGAGGCCAGCGCCGCGGCCAAGGCGTGAGGCAAGTGACTGGTGTAGGCCAGCACCTCGTCATGTTCGCTGGGGTTCATTTCGAGGATGCGACAGCCCAGGGAAGTCCAGAACCCGCGCGCCCGAGCCACCTGCGCAGGTGGAGTCCGCGGGGTGGGCGTCAGCACGCAGACGCGATCGCGAAAGAGTCCCGCGCGAGCATGCTCCCACCCGGACCGCTCCGAGCCAGTGATCGGATGAGCCCCGACGAAGGCCGCGACGGCCGTCGGATCCGCCTCGAGCTGCTCGACGATCTGCCGTTTGGTGCTGCCGGCGTCAGTCACCAGCGCGTCCTTGGGCGCCGCGGCGGCCGCTCGCTGCACATCCTGCACGATCCGGCTGACCGGCGTGCACACCACAACGACCCGCGCATCGGCCACGCCCTCGACGAGATCGGTGGTGGCCTCGTCGATGACTCCCCGCTGCCGCGCCTGCTGGAGTGTCCTGGAATCGCGGCCTACACCCACGACTTTTGTGGTCAGGCCGCGCGAATGTAACGCCAGGCCGACAGATCCTCCGATCAGCCCGACGCCAACGATCGCCACGGTGTCCAGGCGCTCCAAAGACTTTTCCCCCAAGAAGCCATCCAGCGCACGCTCTCAAGCTTGAACTTCATCAAAATTTATTTTACAGCGTGCCTAACTCCAAGACGAGACCCATCGCTCGAATTGCGTGGAGGCGGAAGCCTGGAGTCTCCCTCGCAATGGGCCGCGAGCGGCTCCACCGAACTCAAGCTCCGGACCAGCGGAATACCAGCCGTGACACCTTGAATCAGGGGTCTCCCCGACGCCAAGCTTGGAACCTCGATCAGCTCCACTCTGGAGCGGGTCGTGATCACCTCTTGGGTGCAGGCTCGTCGAAGCCCCGCTGCTTCAAGTAGTCAACAAGCGCTGCATCCACCAGCTTGGCCACGTCCGTCCGGCAATACTCTGCCCCACGGTCCACCCAGTCCCGCCACTCGGGACGGCCCTTGATGGTCAGCGCCGTGGGCCGAGGATTCTCCCGGCCAGCTTTCGGCTTGGCCCTCGCCATAATTCGACTTCTCCACATTCACTTTTCATGGCCCGCATCGTAGCTTTACTGAGCGCATGATATCAAAACCACGAGCTAACGGAAGATTGGGCAAGTCTTAAAGACAGACTATTCCAACAACATGCATGGACCACACATAATGTACTCCCCTCGGCAACTGAAGGCAAAGCACGAGTCTTGTATAGCGGCCTTGAATTTCATCGAAGAATGTATCTTTGGTACTGATTCAGTGTTGCGCCCGTTCTACCTTGGTTGTCGTTGGTCCGGTTCAGGGCGAAAGACGCTTTTGATGGTAAAAAACTTGCCAAATCCGGACCGGCCTGTAGGTCAGCCCACGAGAAGACTTGAAAACCAGGGACAAATACAGAAAAGATCACGATCTCCACGGTGCGGAACGCGTCTGTTATTACCGATCATTCAGACGGCAACGTCTGTATTGTTGCGTTCTTGGTATCGTGCTGGCAACAGGCTAAAGGCGGGGACTCTCGATTCCGGCAACCGCGCAGCCAGCGAGACAAGGCTAGATTCGCGGCTGGGTCGACGTGGCGAGTGCTCGCAGGGCCTGGGACATGGCCCAGGCCGACTTCCATCGTTCCTGGGGCCGCTTCTTGAGAGCCTTCTGGAGGATTCGCTCCAGTCCCTGGGGCGCATCGGGTCGAAATGCCCGGAGCGGGACTGGAGGATGTTCGAGGATCATCTCGAACGAATCGGGCCGGTGGGGGTCGAAGCCCAGATACGGGTAGTTTTCCGTCAGCAGGAAGTACAGGGTCGCCCCTGCAGAGTAGATGTCGGCGGATTCCTTGACCTCACCGAACTGGCGAATATGTTCGGGAGAGAGGAAGCCAAGCGACCCGCCGACGTCCCCTTGCCTTGTCAGGTTCGAGAAGACGTTGCCGTCGACCAAATTTTTGGCCAGCCCGAAATCCGAGAGCTTAACGCGAGGACGATGCACTGGACCCATCACCAGCAGGTTCGATGGCTTGATATCGCGGTGGACATAGCCCTTGGAGTGAGCATAATGCAAGGCCGAAAGCAGGTTCTGGCCGATCAAGGCAGCGCTCGCGATGGGCAACGGTTGCTTCAAAGCGCGGACCCACTCGCGGGCGTTCTTGCCATCGACGTACTCCATCACGAGCTGAAAATGGCCTTCGATCTGAAACAGTTCGTAAAACTCGATGATGCCTGGATGCCCCTTGCCTCCGGGCATGAGCATGTCGCGTAGGGCGTGGATCTCACGCTGGAAGTAATTGACCGCTTTCTCGCCGGCGCTACTGTTGGCCAGGATCATCTTGATCGCGACTGGCCGGTTGCGTGAAAGCTGACGGGCTCGGTAGACCATCCCCATGCCTCCCTCGCCGATCACTTCTTCGATCAAGTAGTCGGGGTTGGTTTCGGGGAATTGACTGCGCCTCGCTTCGCAGGTCGCGCAGAGCACGGGAGCAAGGCACTCGGCTTCGTTTCCGATTCCCTGCGCGTGGGTTGATGGTAGATCCAGCGGCTCGCCACAGCCAACGCAACTGGTCTTAACGCCCGCAACACCCCCCAACTCAGTGAAGTGGACTTGAAACGAGCTGTCGCCAGCGTCGATTATATCCCCTTCCCGGAGCAGGACGCGCTCAACTCGCAACCCGTTTACCTTCGTGCCGTTGGTGCTGCCTAGGTCGACGAGGTGGCACAGGGGTGGGGCACTTTCGAGCTGAAAGTGTTCGCGCGAGAGGGCCAGATCCATGGCCACGGGAAAGTCCGCTCGCGACGACCGGCCCACGAGGAAGCGCCCGCATGAATCGATCCTGTATTCCTGGCCCTTCTGTGGACCCGAAACGACTCGAAGGACGATGCTCATCCTTCACTTCCCTCCGAGGAGACACGGTCTCTTGGTCATTCTAAGTCATCCTGGCATGAAATAAACCCCGGCCGCCTGGAATTGGGCGACTCCGCGATTGCTGCAAGCGCGGATTGCGCGACTGTGCAGGCAACGCCGCGCAGGGAAGAAGAACGCGCAGGATCGGCACTGGTGGATGGTCCGACAAGGGTGACAGCGCGCGTCCCCGGAGGCTCAGGTGACCGAGCTACGGAGGGCCAGATCGCGGAGGCGGCGGAGGTCGAGCTTTCCGGTTCCCGTGATCGGAAGTTCTGCGACCGGAATGAAGTCACGCACCGACGGAATCCAGAGTCTGGGAATCCCGCTGGCGGTGAGGGCTTTGTGGATTTCGTCGGGCGATATTCCAGTCTCGGTGTAGAGAACGCAAAGACGCTCGCCATGCCGGGCATCGGGTACGGATGTGACCGCGATCTGGTCCTCATCGATCCCGGCGCATTCGGCGATTGCCGATTCGACGCCCAGGTGGGGAACCATCTCGCCGGCGATCTTGGAGAACCGGCTCAGGCGATCGGTGATCTTGAGGAATCCGTCCTGGTCGACATAGCCGAGATCGCCGGTTAGGTACCAGCCGTCCTTCAGGACCTTGGCCGTGGCCTCGGGCTGGTTCAGATATCCAACCATGACCTGGGGACCTTTGACGGCGATGACCCCCTCCACCCCAGCGGGCAGGTTCGCCTCGGTCTCAGGCTCGACCGTCTTCAGCAGTGTTCCGGGAAGCGGCAGCCCGACGGTCCCCGGCCGGTTGCCATGGACCTTCCGTCCGCCGCGCAGGACGACCTCTTGCGGCAGGTTGACAGAGACCACGGGAGACAGCTCGGTCGTGCCGTACCCTTCCATCGGCTCGATATTCAGCCAGCCCGCGAGCTGGCGATAAAGCTCGGGCCGGAGCTTCTCGGCACCCAGAATCAAGTGGGTCAGCGACCGAAACTGAGAGGCCTGACAGCTCCGGGCATAAATCCTGGCAAACGAGGGAGTGCCCGCGATCAGCGTGACCTTGTGCTCCTCGCAGAGCTTGCCGATCGTCCGCGCATCCAAGGGGTTGAAATGATACACCACTTTTTTGCCTAGGGCCAGCGCCGTCCAGATCGTGATCGTGTAGCCAAATGAGTGAAAGAACGGCAAGATCCCCAGCAAGACTTCATCGGCCGCGAGGTGAATGTGGTTTGCGATCTGCCACACGTTCGAGAGCACGTTGCGGTGCGTGAGGATAACGCCCTTGGGATCGCCCGTCGAACCCGACGTGAAAATCACCGTGGCGATCGAGTCCAGATCGTCATTGACCAGCCCGGGAAGCAGGCGCTCGAGCAGTCCCGCCCGCACCAGGCGTGAGACCAAAGCTCCGGTGAGCTTGTCGACGACGCCGATCTGCCGGCGGACATCTTCGAGATGTAACAGCTTGGCCTCTGGCTTGAGATGGAACTTCTCGAGCAGCCGGGACGAGGTGATCACGTGGCGGATGCCACACTCGCGAATCGACGAGTCGATCATGCCCACTCCGCAGGTGTAGTTCAGGTTGACCGGGATCTTCCCCTGAAGCACCAGCGCCAGATTCGTCACTGCCGATGGGACTGTGGGAGGAAGTAGCACGCCGACATAGGGCGTATCACCGACCGTCCGCGCCAGGTGTCGACCCAGCACCGTGGCTCGAAGCAGGACTTCCGCGTAGGTCAGGCTGGCCCCGGTTCCGTCGCACATCGCCACCTTCGAAGGATCGCGCCGGACCTGGTCGACGAGGGCGCGGCCCAGCGATTGCCAGGCGGTTGGCAAGGGAGGAAGCGGCCGATAGCCCGGCTGCTTCGGGACCTTCGACCCTTCTGTCCCGACGGTCCCTTGCACGTTCGAACTCATTGCGCTACAACTCCGGTGACAAGCGTGACGCTTGACCCTTTGAAAGCGGATGCGCACACTGCTGAGGGCATATAATCACTGTACTTCATGGCGAATTCCGGAACAACCTCGGAACGTATCTTCGCCGGATAAATCGGTTTGTGACCCCGCTTCGGCGTCGCGCTCAGCGGGCGGACCAAGCCGGGCATCAACTGTGTGGAGAAAGCGACAAACTCGGCTTTCCCGTCACAAAAGATGGGGTTGTTTCCGTCACAAAAGACAGGGTTGACGTTCCCGGCCCGCACAAGCCTCACCGCTGCGTCGCGGGCGAACGGTTCACCAGCTCCAGCGCTTTCTCGATCAAGATCTCACCGGTCATCTCGCCCAGAGAGGTACGCGAGATGTAGTCATAACGGGGAAAGCTCTTAAAGTCGACCTTCGTCATGATGTAACCGAAGGCCTCGTTGGTGAGTCCAAAGAGAAGTTGATGCGTTCCGTGCATCTTCCGCTTGAGGTAGAAGCCAATGTTAGGCAAAGCTTCGCCCGGAATGGTCAAAATCTGGGCGTTTCCCAGATTCACCAGGTTGATTCGCGTGCGAATCGAGCGGTCGTCACTGTGTGGGTAATGCAGCGGCGAGCCCACGATCATGGCCCACATCACGTCTGATTCGACGGGGAACCGAACCATGAGGCTGTCGCAGTAGAGCGTCGGTTTGGCCTGATCGGGCGCATCCTTGATGATCCGCATCGCCTCGGTGGCCATCAGCGTGCCGATCCGGACGCACTCTTCCCAGGTTCGCGAGTCGTGCCAATAACCGCGCGCTGGATCCTTGGGCCGATCCAGATCGCGGTTGTCTGCCGTCACCATGCCCCCCTGGGCACCATTCATGAACAGGGCGATGCCGCCTGATTTCCGCTCCAGCTCCGCGCACAGCGGGCCGACGAGATCCGGGCTGCAGATTCCTGCGTCGTTTCCCAGCACCTCGGGATGGATGGCATAGTTCACCAAGGTCGCGATCGTCTTGCCGTCGAGGCTCTGCGCCTGGATGACGCTCATCCGACGGTCGTAGAGGTCGGGTGCATAGTAATTGTAGGCGATCTTCCCCTGAGCCTCGCCCGTGCCGATCTTGATGCGCGCGGACTGGAGCCTGTCGATGGCCTCGTTAACGGCCTCGGCGGCCTTCACGGTGACCATTTCCATGTATTCGATGCTGCCAGTGTGCCCCCCTTGGCCGTCGGGAAATGCGTAGCAATCCGGAGCGCTGTGGGTGTGCGTGGCGGCGATCAGGATATTGGCCGCGGGAACTCGGCTCACGCGGGCACGCACCCGGTCGGCCAGAACCGAAGGAAAACCCAGCAGGTCCAGCGCCACGATCGCCACCGAGACATTTCCCTTGCGCACGACCATAGCCCGGGCCGTGAGCTCTCCGCGCTTCTCTCTGACCGGCTTGGGAGAATCCATCCCGCCCGAGACGGGCAAGAGCGGATCCGGCGTGATCGTGCGGACCGCGGCGCCAACCTCGAGCTGAGAGCGGGCCACCGACGGTCGCAAAAGCACGAGCCCCAGCGCTGCCAAGGCGGTAATCCGGCAACGTCGTGACAAGGTGGTAGTCTCCGAGATGAGAGCGCGACTTCGCGGCGCCCATCTTACAGATCCCTGCGGCCAGCTCCACTGCCCCGAACCGATATTTTGATCGTCCGGCCGTGAACGGCCAACGATTGCGGCGCCTTGCGATCCATTCGCCAAAGATATCCGCATTCCATACCAATCGTCCTGCCGCGCATGATAGGATCGAGAAGCCGGCCGCGGAACGCCGATGTCGTGGACCATTTTCATGATGCCCATCGTCTCTGCGCAGGGGATTCTCCATGCCTCTCGATCTGCTCGCGGTGTGGAGTGGAGGGCAAGCTGTCAAGCTTGTGTTTTGGCCGATTCTGGAAGATGTCGCCAAGAATGCCGCCAAGGGAGCCCTAACCGATTTCTGCAAGGGTGCCTTCAAGAGAACGATTTCGATAGCTCACGCTAAGCCTCTCTCAAAGGCACTGTGCCTGGCCGTCAAGGAGCTTGTCGTCGAACTCGAGGAGGAGCTGCTCGACCACGGTCTCACCCGCGATGATCTCAAAGCGCTCCGGCCGGATGTGAGGCGCTTCGTTGACGCGGATATCGTCAAGGGCGCCCTGGGAGGGGCCTTCGAGGGCGCGGATTCCAAGGTGAGCGCCGACGACCTTGCGCAAGGATGGCAAGCCGTCGGGTCCGAACGGAAATTGCCCGGCGATTTTTCATGGGCGAAGCTCGCCCGCCGTATGGGACGACGGATCCAGGACATTCGCGCGGAGTCTCCCGAGCTGCGCGAGATCTTGGAGGCGAGAGCCACGATCGACACCGCCCAGGCAACCCGCCAGATCGCCGGACTCCAGCCCGGTTTCGACCTGCTCGCGTACCGACAGGCCCTCCAGAAGCGATACCAAAGACTCAACCTCGAGAGCCTCGACACAACCGGCCTGGACTACACCGTCACGCTCTGGAGCGTGTTCGTGCCCCAGTCGGCGCGGGCCAGCCAGGACTATTTCCCCCGGATACTCGAGCTGCCCAAGGAGCATCTCAGGAGGCTGAGAAAACAGGGCTTGATTTCAAAGGACGACGAAAAGGCCGACGAGCTGGACAAGCGGAGAAGAGCGTTTCTCCAGCAGCCCGCGCGGCCTGTGATCGAGATCGTGCAGGAGAACCGCGGCGACCGCATCGTTTTTCTGGGTGATCCGGGTGCGGGGAAATCGGCCCTTCTGCGTTACCTGGCGCTGGACTGGGCGAAAAAGACCTCGGAAGACCCCACCAAGCTGCAGTCCGAACCGCTTCCGCTGCTCTTCGAGCTTCGCCAGTATGACCGCTGGGATTGCCCGTCGGGCAAGGGCTTTCTCCGGTTCCTGCACGAGGGGCAGGTGTTTCACCGCTTTGACCAATTTGAACTGGACAAAAGGCTACGGACGACCGGCGGCGTGCTCTTTCTGCTGGATGGTCTCGACGAGGTCTTCGACCCCGTGCGCCGGGGGTGGGTCGTTGACGACATTATCCGTTTGAGCAACGACTACCCCGCCGCGAAGATGATCGTCACCTCGCGGGTGATCGGCTACAATCCTCAGCTCCTGCGAGACGCGGGCTTCCGGCACTTCGTGCTGGAGGAGTTCGATCGGGCCCAGGTGCATACGTTCATCAGCCTTTGGCATGCCAAGACATGCGCTGACATCCAGGATCGCCCGCTCAAGCAGGCGCGGCTCGAGCGGGCCATTGAAGAGAGCCCGGCGATTGCCGAGCTTGCCGGCAATCCGCTTCTGCTCACGATGATGGCCATCCTGAACCGCAACCAGGAGCTGCCGCGCGAGCGGACCGAGCTATATCAGCAGGCCTCCCGGGTGCTGCTCCAGCAGTGGGATGCCGAGAGAGCGCTAATCAGCCACCCCGAGCTCAAGGGAACGATCCGCTACCCCGAAAAGGCCGAAGTCTTGCGACGCGTCGCATGGTTCATGCAATCAGGCGCTAAGGGGCTGGCGGGAAACATCGTGTCTCGGGAGGACCTGGAGAAACTCTTGCGGGAATACTTGAGAAGCGACCTCGGGGTCTCGGAGCCCTTGCCGGTCGCTCGGGCCCTCGTGGACCAGCTCCGGGAACGGAACTTCATTCTTTGCCATCTGGGCGAGGACAACTATGCGTTCGTCCATAGAACCTTTCTGGAATACTACTGTGCTCTCGAAATCGTAGAACGATTCGAAAAGAAAAAGAGCCTCTCCTTTGAGCAGCTTCGAGATGAATTTTTCGGGGAGCACTACTTCGACGAATCCTGGCACGAAGTGCTCAGCTTGATTGCGGGTCTGCTCGATCCATCGTTCACGGCGCAACTGATCGAGCATCTGCTGAGCCTGTTCTGGGATGGCTGTAGACCGTTTGAAGACGCGAGCTCTCGCACTTTGCTGGCCGCGCAGTGCTTCCACGAGGTACGAAATACCTCCAAGTTGACGGCATTGGGTCAGAAGCTGGTGCAGGCCTTGGAGAATCTTCTTGACTCTTACGCAGATGTGGGGATGGGAGTGGCCGTCGCCGAAACTGCCACCTCCAAAGCTGTTGGGTTTCTCGCTCGTCCCGGCTTCCTTGGCGACCCCTTTCTCTGGCTTGTGACGGCGATACGCAGCGATACACGACCGCTTGTCCGCTCGCTAGCAGTGAGCGAGCTCGCGCGAACCTGGCGTGACGATCCCCGCACGCTTGAACTGGTATGCGATCGCATCCAAAACGACCCAAACGCGCACGTTCGCCTGCAGGCGGTCATGACGCTCGCAGAAGGTTGGCGAGACGAACCCCGCACCCTCGAACTGGTCCGCGACCGTATCCTCAACGACCCGCACGCGTTCGTTCGCCTGCAGGCGGTCATGACGCTAGTAGAGGGTTGTCGAGACGAACCCCGCACCCTCGAACTGGTCCGCGACCGCATCCTCAACGACCCGGACGTGTCCGTTCGCGGGCAGGCCGTCAGCGAGCTCGCACGAGGTTGGCGTGACGATCACGCGCTGGAGTTGGTCCGCGACCGTATCCTCAACGACCCGGACAAGTATGTTCGCCAGCACGCGCTCGATGAACTGGAGCAGGGCTGGCCGGACCATGCCGACCTCCCACGTTTACGCGAGAGACTCGCCGAGGCCGGGAAGGTCCCTGCCGCCGAAAAGGCGGAGTGAAACCCAGCGGGCGTTGGCGTTCCGAGGGGAGATCCCGGCGACCCTGGAAAGCTTCAACGGCAGGGGCACGTCCGGGAATGAAAGGGTGACCTGCCTTCGCGGCATCCGGCAGCCGTCTTCAAAGCGGCTGTAGCACTTCGGCGATCAGGCGCTCCAGAGCCGGCCTCAAGTGGGCGAAGGCGCGGCAGCGATGGCTGAGCTGGTGCTTGACCAGCGGGCTCAGCTCGCCGAAGGTCTGGTGATACTCAGGGATGAGGAAGAGGGGGTCGTAGCCGAACCCGCGTGTGCCCCGAGCTTCGTGGATGATGCGGCCGCGGCAGGCCCCTTCGGCTTCGAGGCGAATCACACCGGAGGGATCGGCCACGGCCAGGGCACAGCGGAACGCCGCGCCGCGGCGATCATCGGGGACCTTGGCGAGCGCCTCCAGGAGCTTGCGGTTGTTGGCCTGGTCGTCGCAGGGCTCGCCCGCGTATCGCGCGGAAAGGACGCCCGGAGCACCCTTCAGGGCATCGACGGCTAGCCCCGAGTCGTCGGCGAGAACCCAGCGCTCGAGAGCCAGGGCCAGCTCGGAGGCCTTCTTCCGGGCGTTGCCCGCGAAGGTCTCGGCGGTCTCTTCCACGTCCGGAGCGGCAGGGAAGTCGTCGAGCGAGCGAATCTCGAGCCGATCGAGCCCGTGGTTCGGCTCCCAGGCCGGACGGATGAGCTCGGCCATCTCGCGGCATTTCTTGCGGTTCCGCGAGCCCAGGACGAGGACAAGGCGACCGGGGGTGGTCTCGAGGGTGCTCATGGATGCCTATACGTGGTGTAGGAGGAGGGGACAGGGCCGTTTCATTCTCAGCGGGTGGCGCTGGAGGCTGCCCCCCTCATCCGGCCTTCGGCCACCTTCTCCCCGAGGGAGAAGGAGAATTGATACCTTCTCCCCCCGGGAGAAGGTGCCGCGCAGCGGCAGATGAGGGGTGTCCACTGTCACAATGAAACGGCCCTGGTGGAGGGGACTTCCAGGTTGACCGACTATTGTCTCCTCGGTTGCGTCGAGAAGGAAGAGCGGTGACCAGGGCAATGCCCTAGGCACACGGCTAGATTCAGCCCTCAAACTTGGCCTTGATGTCCTTGAGGTCGGTGAGCATTCCCGCGGGGACGATCATGGTGTCGAGCCCCCCGGTGGGACGCTTCCGGTCCAAGAGCGGAACGGCGAGCTTGAGCAGCTCGTCGCGAACCTCGACGGCTGCGGGGTCCTTCTCGGCGTTGAATGAACCGAAGAAAACCCGGCTGGCAGTCCGATCGTGATAGACGTAGATCGGCTGACGAAGCTTCTGGATGTCGGGGTCATTGGCAAGCCGATCGGCAAGGTGCTCGGCGTCAGAGGCAGCCGTCGCCAGCGGGCTCTTCTTGAGACTGAGGATCCCTTGAAATCGCTCGTCCTTATCGTTGAAGGTTGACCTGCCCGCGAACTCGGCAATTTGCAGGCTGAATCGTCCCGGACAGTTGACGATGCTCCGCGACGTCTGGTTGATCTGGACGATCAGCCGGTCGTGCGTGTGGGGATAGAGGTACTGCGCGGCCACGTAGGGGTTAGTGGTCCGAAGCGCTGTTTGCAGGCCCTCCCGCCACTTGAAGATCGACGGCATGCTGCTTAGGCACTCGGGCTTGATCTTCTTGACCTTGTGCAAGAGAGCCGCGGCCTCCTTTTCCGTCTTCTCGTTGCCCACCAGGACCGCGGCCTCATCATAGGTGCGATACTTTTCGGGCGTCTGGACATTCGCCTGGACGACTTCGCGGTCGGCCGTCGGCGGAACGCCCCTGATGTTGCTTTTTCCGGGAAAATCCTTGGAGCGCAGGATGTAGGCGGGCAAGCCGTACTTATCGTGCAGCTCCTTGGCAAGCGCTAGGGCCATGCGCTCGACTTCCGGACCCTTCCCCCGGAAAGTCTTGGCCAGCACCATGAAAGGTCCAGCTTCTCGGGTAAGGAGCCAGGGCTCGATGGGGTCGTTCGGCAGTGCCATACCCGGCACCTTGAGCTCGTCAGCCGGCGTGGGTTCGGGCAGCGTTGAGGCGTTGGGGTAAACCTGTTTGGTTCCCATTGCCCCGGGAGCCTGGGCCGGCGGCGTGGAACCCGTCGTGAATATCGGCGACCGTGGCTGCGAGCTCGATGTCGCAGGCACGCCCGACTGGGCCCAGGCCGTGCTGGCCGCCAGTGTTCCGCAAAGTGCCATCGCGGCAATCGGCGATTTCATGGACGATCCCCCCTCCTTGTCGGATCATCAGTGGCTGGGACGGACAGCTTCGCCAGGAAACTCGTGTCCTGCTCCGCACTTCCGCGTGAGTCCCGTGGGCCGGTCAGGTGTGCTCTCACCCTCAAGATCGTACAGCCCGGCAAAATCCGGTCGGAACTTTAGCAAAACTCGCCAAGCCTGCCCAGAGCGATCTGGAACGATCGCTAACTTTACTATTGCAAACGAGTTGCGACCGGTGAGGGCGAAATTCAGCGGATCGTGCCTCAGTCCAGCGGGAGGCCTATCGCCCGGTGCTGGAGCGCCTTGAGCTGATCGATGCCCGTCTCGGCGAGATCGAGCAACGCCTTCAACTGAGCTCTTGAGAAAACGCCCCCTTCGCCGGTTCCCTGCACCTCGACGAAGCCTCCCTGGCCCAGGCGGACGACGTTGAGATCGACTAGGGCGCGGGAGTCTTCGTGGTAGTTCAGGTCCAGCAAGAGTTCGCCTTCGACGATCCCAGCGCTCACCGCGGCGATGCTGTCGCGCAGGATGAGGCTCTTGCGATCACCGAACTCGTTGGCGACGGCATCGGTTACGGCGATACAGGCAGCGGTGATGGCGGCGGTGCGGGTTCCTCCGTCGGCATTGATCACGTCGGCGTCGATGTGGATGGTCCAGGGCCCAAGCGCCTGGCGGTCGACGATCGCCCGCAGGCTGCGGCCGATCAGGCGCTGAATTTCCGTGGCCCGGCCGTCCGCACCTCGGCGCGAACGAGTTGGGGTGCTGCCCGGCAGCATGGAGTACTCGGCCGTCAACCAGCCTATTCCCTTGCCCTCGAGAAAGGGCGGAACTGACTCGGAAATCTGGGCGGTGACCAGGACGGCCGTCACGCCGGCGCGGAACAGCACGCTTCCCGGACTGTTGGCCACGAAGCCGCGCTCGATGGTGATGGGCCGCAGTTCGCCGCTACCGCGGCCGTCGATCCGGTTCATGAAAGCGAGTCCCCGGCGAAGGAAGTTCCGGACCAGGCGAACAAGCAGCAAGAAAAGGCCGGTTCAGTCGGCCTTGAGCAGCCAGAGGAGCAGAGCCATCTGAAAGTGCATGCGGTTGGCGGCCTGGGGAATGACCCGGCTCTGGGGACCGTCGAGCACGCTGGAGGTCACTTCCTCGCCCCGGTGGGCCGGCAGGCAGTGGAGGAAGATCGCGTCGCGGCGGGCTCGCGCCATGAGGCTCTCGTTGATCTGGTAGGGCGCAAAGACCTCCCTCCGCTGGTCGGCCTCCTGCTCCTGACCCATGCTGGCCCAGACGTCAGTATAAACGATGTCCGCCCCCTTGACCGCTTTCCGCGGGTCACGCTCGATGCCCAGCGGCAGACCCGGAAAGCGGGCGGCAAACCGTGCCTGGAAATCGGCCGGAAACTCGTAGCCAGCCGGCGCTGAGAGCACGAACTCAAGATCCAGCAAGGCCGCGGCGATCGCCAGCGACCGGGCCACGTTGTTGCCGTCGCCCACGAAGACGAGCTTTCGGCCGGCCAGCGATCCGCGGTCGCCCTGGATCGTCACCATGTCGGCCATCGCCTGGCACGGATGCGACGAGTCGGAAAGCGCGTTGATGACCGGAATCGTGGCGTACCGGGCTAGCTCCTCGACGACCGTCTGGGAGAACGTGCGGACGGCCAGAACATCGAGGTACTGGCTGATCACCCGGCCAAAATCCGCGACGCTCTCGCGAATTCCCAGCCCGACGTCCTTGCCGCGAAGGAAGATCGAGCTGCCTCCCAGGCGCGCCATGGCCGCCTCGAAGCTGACACGCGTCCGCAGCGACGGCTTCTCGAAGACCAGTCCCAGCGTGCGGCCCATAAGCAAAGAGGTGCGGCGGTCCTCGGCCCTGGCACGCTTCAGCCGCATCGTGCGATCAACGAGATCGCGGGCGACATCTGCCTGGAGGTCGAAGATCGACACGAAATGCCTGAGCGAGGGAGCATTCGCTGGTGGCTTCGAGCCGTCGACAAGACCCAAGCTTGCCGGGGCGGCGTCCGTTTTCTTGCGCGATCCGGCCATCGGCTCCACCTCGAGCGAATCCATGGAATTGTCGGCTGCAATCTTCATCGGGTCACCTCGCGCAGTACTTCAGCGAGGATGGCACATCCTTCCTCGATTTGCTCGCTGCTGAGGGAAAGTGCCGGCAAGAGCCGCACGACGTGCCCGTGTGTGGCGTTGACCAGCAACCGTCGCTTCAGGCACTCGGAAACGATTTCGGAAGCATCGAACGTCAGATCCAACCCGATCATCACTCCGCGAATCCGGATCGCGTGGATCCGCTCCGGCAGCTCCGCTTGGAGCGCTTCAAATTGCTGGCGGAACTGCTCGCCGACGGCGAGCCCTCGCTCCAGGAGGCCGTCTTCCTCGATCGTCTCGATGGTCGCCAGCCCGGCCCGGCAGGCGATCGGATTGCCGCCGAAGGTCGCCGCGTGCATGCCGGGTTTGAGCACTTCCGCGACCTGCGGCCGGGCGATCATCACACCGGCGGCGATGCCACCGGCAAGCGCCTTGGCGCAGGTCAGGATGTCGGGTTCGGCGTCGTTGCCGTGATGCTGGTATGCAAACCATTTACCCGTCCGGCCCATCCCCGTCTGGACCTCATCGAGGATCAGCAGTGCCCCTCGCTCGTCGCAGAGCCGCCGCAAGCCCGGCAAATAACCGGAATCGGGAATGTTCACGCCCCCTTCGCCCTGGATCGGCTCAACCAGCACCGCGGCGGTCTGGTCATCAATGGCCGCGGCGACCGCGTCGAGATCGTTGAAAGGCACGTACGTGAAACCCGGCACCATCGGCTCGAACCCGGCGTGGTACTTGGGCTGGGCCGTCGCAGTCAATGCGGCGAACGTCCGGCCGTGAAAGCCCCCTTCCATGGTCACGATCTTGAACCGGCCGCGGGCATGGCCATACGCGCGGGCCAGCTTGATCGCCGCTTCGTTCGCCTCGGCCCCGCTATTGCAAAAGAAGCACTGTCCGGGGGAATTTTCCGAACCGATCGACCGCTGCGAAAGTGCCTGGGCAAACGCGCCCTGCGGCTCCATATACCAGGTGTTGGGCACGTGGATAAGCTGGCCGACCTGGTCGCGCACGGCCTCGACCACGCGTGGCGGACAATGGCCCAGCAGATTACAGCCCCATCCGGGAAAGAAATCGAGATACCGATGCCCTTCCGCATCCCACACCCAGGAGCCTTCGCCCCTGACCAGGCAAACCGGGAACCGGCGGTAGTTGGGAATCACGTACCGATCGAACTGGGCGATCGTCTCGTGGGAGCTTCGATGGGCGAGCTGAGCGTGTGCCAAGGAAGGGACTCCAGCGATAGAGAGAGTGCGAACAGACCGCCAGGCAAGGCAACAGGCCGAAAGCCCCACTTCAGTCAGCGAACTAGGACGGGACGGCGACCCTGAGGCGTTTCGCGGTCGCGGTTCTGATCCTTCTCGAGCTCGGTGCCAACCCCGCTCTCGGTGAAGATCTCCAATAGCAACGAGTGGCGGAGCCGGCCGTCGATGATGTGGGTCTTGCGGACCCCGGCCTCAAGGCAGCTCAAACAGGCCTCGACCTTGGGAATCATGCCCTTGTCGATCACGCCGCGAGCGATCAAATCGTGGCAATCTTCCGGAGTCAAAGCCGAAATCAGGCTGGCCGGATCATTCCGATCCATGAGGATTCCCGGGGTGTCGGTCAGGAAAACAAGCTTCTCGGCCTGAAGCGCCTGGGCGACGGCCGCGGCGGCCGTGTCGGCATTGACGTTCAGCAGCTTGCCTTCCTCGTCTTCATCCTCGGCCAGCGAGGGAAGAACGGGGACCACCCCAGCCAAGCATAGGTTCTCGATGGGAGGAATATCGACCTCGGTGACCTCACCCACCCGCCCCAGGTCGATCAGACCGCCGTCGCCATCGGGCCGCGACAACTTGCGCCCATAAAGGCACTGGTGCGTTTTATGATGCAAGCCCGACGCCCGGCCGCCGAACTTGTTGATATGCCGCTCGATGTCGGCGTTGATCTCCTCGGCCAGCACCCGCGCCACGATCTCGAGCGTGGCGTCGTCGGTATAGCGCCGGCCTTTGACCCATTGGGGTGTGAGCCCCGATTTCTCCATCGCCTCGGTGATCGCCTTGCCGCCACCGTGAACCACCACCGGACGCATGCCCACTGTCTGCATGAAGACGATATCGACCAGCAAAGCGCGGAGCGATTCGAGATCTTCCATCACCGAGCCGCCCAGCTTGATGACGGTGAACCGGCCATGAAATTTACGAATGTAACCCAGAGCCGCGATCAGCACGTCCGCCTTACGAATCGCGTCCTCATGCACGGCTCGTCCTCCCCCACCCCCAGGGCATAGGCGATCTGTCGAAAGTAAACCGCTATTTTTCTCGGTAAGGAGGGGCTTGTAAAGACGCGATCGGGGATTGTTTCGAAGCGGCGGGAGAGACGTGCGGAAGGGGGCCACACCAGGCTTAAGATTTCCGAAAAACCAGTTCTACGAGGCGGAGGAACTCCTCGGCATCCTCGCGGTTGACGGAGGGAAACATCTCAAGGAATTCGTCGAGCGCGAAACCGTCGTCGAGGTAGTCGAGTAGGGTTTGCGCAGGCACGCGTGTGGCGCGGAAGACGAGCGTGCCACCCATCACTTCAGGGTCGGATCGTACCGGGCTGTGACTCAAAGTGATCATAACTCGAAACTCTCGCACTTCGTGCCGGTGGTCAACCATTGCTGCGGGTCGAGGGTGGTGCAGCGCATGGTCAATGGATCGCTTGGGCATCGCGACGCCGTCAGTCAGCCTTGCTCAGCGTGATCTGTCCGAATGTCATGAACACCCGCACGGCTCCGGCCGGTCCGCGATACGCGCCCTGAGCCCCGGCCAGCATGTAAGCCAGTGCGGTCAGCTCCCAGCACTGTTCCTCAGAACAAGTCAGCTTCGGCGTTGTGAGGAACTCGTAGCCTTTTTCCTGGCCGAGAGACTGCACTTTTCTGGTATCCGCGGTCAGCGGCTCCTTGATCGAAGGATTATTCCAGCTCCAGAGCCAGGTTCCGTCCTGGGTGTCGTAACTGCCGATGATTTGAACCGGCGCTGTGACGCGCATGCCGTTAGGCGGCACGAACGTGATGGTTCCCTGGTCCTGATCGACGTTCCAGGCGGCCTCGCCGAGGCGCCAGGTCCCGTCGTGCGCGGCCGTGAGCGCTTGCAAGGCGTACATCGCCTTTTCGATCTGCGTTTGGAGTTCCTTGGGGTAAGCGTCCTTTTGCTTCTTGCCCCCGACGATGCGGTCGAACAGGCTCATGAATACCCCCAAGCATAATGAACCCCGCGGCCTCACGGGAAAGCTCAGCGGCGCGGCTCGCCGAGAGCTATCTTCGAACGTAGCACAAATCGCCTCGACGGGCTGAGTTCCGTGAAACGTCAAGTGAGGCGTCCAGCGCGGCTTTCAAAGATACCAGGTATGGACGACATCCACGCCTTGGCGGATGGCGAGGCGAGCGAGTCGGATCAGTTCGTGGACCGCCCGGACCGCCTCAGGAGTGAGCTCCAGTTGCTGCCCGTACTCCGCGCCAACCCGATTGATCCACTCAGAAGCCAGCTCCGGCGCCCAGGCCTCTTCGGTCTGTGCGACCATCCGCACCCAGGCCGGATCGACCACCTCCGCGCCACTGTTCCCTTCCGTGCCGCCGACGTTGCGAATCAAGCAATCGTTGAGCGCCAGTGGTTCAGCCCCAATTCGCTGGGCAATGACATCGGAAAGAATGTCGAGGTCCGTCGGGGACAGGTGCAATGAGAAGTCGGCGTAGGCGCGTGCCTTGGTGCCGTCGCGGAGGCTCTGCAACTTGAAAGCGGTGAACTCCTTACCAATGGCGACAGCATCCCCGGCGTAGAATTCCAAAGAGAGCCCCATCAACGGGCCCCTGTATCGATTTGTATCGAATTGTCTTGAGACAAGGATAGAGGCTCTGAAAGCAGCGCGTCGAGCGAGTACGGGCAGGCAACTGGAAACGTGGATTCGGGCAACCCCGTCTCGGCAACCGCCTGCTTGATCCCGTTCGCATACGCCTTGTCCAGGATCTCGCCCGCGTGGTTCCGCAGCACCCCGCTCTCCAGCAACTCAGCAAGTTCCTGCCGCTGAATTTCCACCGTGCCCATCCAGCTCCCAGATCGTTTCTCAGGCTGATGATGCCATTTCAGCAGGTGGGCGATCAGGATCGACAATCGGCTGGTAACTTCCCGCCTGTCACGGCGCGCCATATCCGCGAGGTATCCTGCCAAGTTGGAGTAATCGAGCTGATCCAGCCGGTCCAACCGGATGAGCTCGGCCATCGCCTCCAGCCAGGCCGTCTCATCGCGCTCGTAGAGCACATTCAGGCTGACAGACTCTGCCGTGGCCATTTGTCTGACCCTGTAGGGATTCGATCGAGCGTCGGCCATCATGCCCGGACACGGCGCGACATGGCGCAACCGAGCAATGGCGCCTGCGCTACCCGGACCGGATTTACTCTATCGTAAGTCTAGTCATGATCAAGCCGAAACGACGCATCAACGAATCCTTGCTCACTCCCTGCCCACACCCCACATCGAAGACCCGGATCTTGCCCTGATCGTGGGGCTGTGGGATCGGCTGGTGGATGAGTGCAAGCGTCGATTGGTCGAAATCGCCCGAGCCACCGTGACTACGCAGGCTACGAACGACGAATTCAATGAATCGAATGAATGCAACGAGGAAGGGTAGCCACCAGGACCGCATGGCCCGACCTGCTCAAAAAAAGCCCGACCTGCGCCACTGTCTGCGTGGTCGTGTTTGGATTCGACCAATCGAACACTCATCGTGAGGTCAGGCTGCCCAAGACAAAGCCGATCTACGCGGCGATCCTCGCTCGGCGGAGCCGCCCGTAATATGCTGCTCCAAGCAAACCGATGCCGAGCATGAGCAAGCTGGCCGGCTCAGGCACGGCGGCGGAAACGGTGTTGAGGACAAGGTTGGCCGGTAAAGAGCTATTGTCCGAGAAGGGATCCGTTCCCAAGCGGTAAGTGCCTGCCGTCGAAGTAGCACCATCAGCGTAAATTCTGAAAATCGCCTGAGAACTCAAGCTCTCGAGTAAGGGGAAGCTAATCAGAGAAACGGTCTCTCGGTGATTCGCGGTATCAAACAGCGTATAACTCGCCAGCGACTCGGAAGTGGCGAAGTTATCAAGGCTGAATCGAACGTCGATGCTGTCTGGTCCCGTGGCGCTGCGGCGATCGGTGAACTCGAGGGATTCCAAGTTCAAGCGCTGGCCCGAGGCTGGTGTCACACCAAATTGGTAGTAGTCATTGGGATCCAGGACGGAGCCGCTCGTCCAAGCCCGACTATTGATCGAGTTGTCTCCGGTGTTGGGCGTCAATCCTGACCCACGCACAAGTGAGTCGAAGGTCGCGTTTGAGGGCTGTGTGACTACCGAGACGCTGGGTTCATCGCCAGGCTGCCCGGTGAAATCGTAGACACCAAGCGTACCCGCTTGCGCCGCGGGCACCGACAGAAGAAAGATCGTAGCAATCCACAAGCGTTGCATCGTAGTGCTCTCCTCAGATGAGAATGTCTTCGGAACTCCTGACGCTCGTCAGAGACGCCGACGCGTCGGCTTATCTCAGGAACCTTTTCGTTCCTTCACGATCTCTTAACAAGCAATTGTCAGATTTTCATGGCGCAGGAGTAATCTTTTTATCACAAAGTCCGTCATTGTCCACAGGCTTGAGCAATTTCCTTGCAACGCCGAACGGAACGACTAAGGGACGGCCCCACGATGCGCGGCATGCAATTCCGCTGGCGGTCCGCGCGGACATCGGGGTGACGGTCAAGCCATCCGCCTTGAAGACCGTTGCCAAACGTCCGACTTCCGCGGACCGCGCTTAGAGCGAGTTCACTCGTGGATTGAGTGCGCGCATCCTGCCTCATAGGATGGCTTGGAAGGTGTCCATGAATTAGGAGGCGCAACGATGAGTGCAGCGACTCGCATCGAATGTCCGCATTGTCATCGACACGGTTCGACAACCAAGGCCCTCAGACCGGGCATCAAGCTCCGCTGTCCCTCGTGCCATGAGGAGTTTCGGTATCAGCATCAATTAGGTGAGGCTCTACCTACCGAAGTCGAACAGAAGTCGCCCCTTCCGAGTCCAGCCCCGAAAGTCGATCTGGGGTGGTCTCCTGAATTCGCGCAGTCTGAACTCGTGCAACACGTCTCTGAGGCCACAGTAACCAAAGCGATCGCCGCGTCGCACAAGCGAGGCACGGGAAAGCTCTTGATCGGAGCCGGCGTGTTCGTGCTCTTGGGAATCGCTCTGCTAACGATGTACGGCCAATGGAGCCGGCGTGAACCCGCAGAAGGCAAGCCCGTTAGCAACTCGGACGCGGGCCCCGCGGCCAAGGCACCTCTGCCGCCTGCGTCGAAGTCGTGGGAGGATGCTATAGAGGAGGCACTCAGGCCTGGGGTTGTCCTAAGGGCGACGCAGGGCCCCTGTCGGTGGAGTACCGGTCAGGTGTTGCCAGACGAAGGCGGGTCTAAGACTCCAGATGATACAGGCTGGGGAATTTTGAAATTTGATCAACCACGTTTTGGACGCCAAGTGGTTCATGTGCGCCTGCACAGAAAGGTGTCCCTTGATGCTCTACGGCTGATCACCAAGGATGTCTTGTTACGGACGCGACCTCTGTACGACTACCCCACATACGTACTCTTTTACACACCTTGGGCCTTGGGTGAACTGAAACGGGAACCAAAGGAGAGCCCGGATTTGGAAAAGGTTGACGCTTGGGCAGGAAGCGATCTGTTCCTCAAACCCAAACCGCAACTCTCCGTCTCAGTTTACGGCTTGACAGTTGAGGGTGAGGCAGTCTTGACGGCCTTGCCGTTTCCTCCCGGCGTTAAGGTCATCGGGAGTTGGCTTGATAATCATTTATACCCCGCGCGTCCCTGACTGAGACATTCCCGCTCCCCGCGTAATCTGATACGCTTGGGCCATTTCTCGTAAGGATGTTCACCGAGATCGAGTCCCCATGCAAGGATGCGCACCATGGCTTGGC
>JBKQMU010000051.1:0-5528 GCA_052146555.1 Isosphaeraceae bacterium | reverse complement strand
AGCAACAACGCGGGAGAGCCTGGTTTGGTCGGAAGTCACAGCGGTTTGAACGACTCCTCTATCCACCACGACCCTATATACGACGCCAGGCGGCTGTGGCCGCGAATTTATGAAACAGACATCTAGCTCGCAAGCTTGAAAAACATGCCGGTCGCGCCCCTCAGCGTTGGCGTCAGGCACCATGGTTCGTCTCAATCTGCCGCACGGCCTCGAACAGGGCGATGGCCACGGCGCACGAGAGGTTCAGACTGCGGGCCTGGGGACGGATCGGGATCCGCAAGCAGCGGTCGGGACGTTCCTCCAGCCAGGCGCGGGGCAAGCCCCGGCTCTCGGGCCCGAAGACCAGGGCGTCGGCCGGCCGGAAGTCCGCCTGCCAGTACGGTGCGCTGGCCTTCGTGCTGAACGACCAGAGCCGATCGCGGCCGATGACATGGGCGACTTCGTCCAGGTGGTCGACCACTCTCAGATCCAGGTGGTCCCAGTAATCCAACCCAGCCCGGCGTAGATAGCGGTCGCCCAAGTGAAAGCCCAAAGGACGAACCAGCCAGAGTCGGGCACCGGCGGCCACGCAGCTTCGCCCGATCGCCCCCGTGTTGGCCGCGATCTCTGGCTCGACGAGCACGACGCTCAGCCGGGACGGCGCGGGGCTGGCGGATTGCTCCGTTTGTGCACCCGGCGCGATTTCGCGGCTTTCCGGAAGAACGTCGGACATTCCGTGCACCTAAGGCTTCCCGCCGTCCCGGGCATCCCAGGTCTCTTCGGCGGCGCTGCGGCGGAGGTAATTGGGTTCGAGCGTCCAGAAATCATCGCGCCGGCCCGCGGTCCAGTGCTCCGCCGCTAGTTCCAAGAGCCCGGCTGCTCTGGCCTTCATGAAATCTTCAGTCTCAGCCCCATAGATCGTCAATTCGCGGGAAATGGCTTGCATGATGCGTGGCGAGCACAGTCCCGGCCCCAGCACGATGCCCTCCGTGGAGAGCCGGCCGGCCCACTGCGCCAGCGGTTCGATGTGGCTGGCGGAGACGACCGCGAGAGGTCCTCCGGTGGATTCGCGGCTCAACTCGGCGGCGTAGACATCGCCCCGCTGGGCGTCGGCCACGACGTAAATTCTTCGGGCCTCGGCAGGTGCGGCGCGGGCCCAGCCTTCCAGGCTGTCCAAGCCGAGTAGCCCCGCGCCGGTCACGTAGGCAAGCGTTCGGGCCGCGGCCAGGCCGATCCGCAGTCCCGTGTAGGAGCCGGGCCCCAGGCCCACGGCGACGACGTCCAGATCGGAGACCCCAAGCCCGGCGGCAGCCAGCAGGTCGCGGATTTGAGGGACCAGGTCGCGGCCGTGACGGCGGCTGCCCGCCAGTTGCGCGCCGTGCTCCAGGCCGCATTTGGTGCGGACGCCTAAAGCCGCCTGGTCCGCCGAGGTATCGATCGCCAGCAGGTTCAAAGATTCCGCGTCCTCGATCACCGGCAGCCCGTATGTGCTGGAGACACTTCGCGGCTAAGCTCACGACTTCATTTCCGTCACCATGATGGGTCGCGCGACCTCGCAAGGCAACCACCCCGGCGGGTCGGAACCGATCTTGGCAGAGAAAACAGGGCCGCCGGCAGTCGGCCACCGGGGCACTTCATGATCATGGATTCGTGGACTTGACCCTCGCTCTTCTTTCGATCTATTCTTGGGATATAATTTTTCGCGATCTTCATCGCACAACAGATGGATCGAATCTGCGCCCAAGCACAAGGTCCGGCATTGGCCCAGCTCGGGGGGGCCTGTCTGGCCGGAGGATTTTTCTCGGTGCGGCGAGCTCTGATCAGCGATATACATGGCAACCTTGAAGCCCTGGAAGTAGTGCTCGACGACATCCAGGCGCAAGGGCTCTCGGAAATTTACTGCCTCGGCGACATCATCGGCTACGGCCCGAACCCGCGTGAGTGCATTGACCTGGTTATTGAAACCTGCAAGATGACCATCCTGGGCAATCATGACCAGGGAGCGATGTTTGACCCGGACGGTTTCAACATCGGGGCCGAGCGGGCCATCTTCTGGACACGCAGCCAGCTCGAGAACTCTCAGGACCGCTCCAACAACGAGAGACGGTGGGAGTTCCTGGGCGAACTGCCCCGGTCGTACCGGATGGGCCCCTTCCTGTTCGTTCATGGCTCACCGCGCAATCCGCTCAGCGAGTACATTTTTCCTGAAGACATCTACAATCATCGCAAGATGGAGCGGCTTTTCCAGCTCGTCGAGCGGTACTGTTTCCAAGGACATACGCACGTTCCCGGCATCTTCACGGAAAATTTCCAATTCTTCGCCCCCGAAGAAATCGACAACGAGTACACTCTGGGTGAAAGCAAGCTGATGGTGAACGTGGGTTCGGTGGGTCAGCCGCGCGACGGCGACAACCGCGCCTGCTACGTGATTCTCGACGACGGCATGAGCCCTGAGACCGAAGCCCAAGCCGGAGCCGAAACCCAAGCGGTTGCCGGGCCTTCGACTTCGCCGCGGATCACGTTTCGCCGTCTGGCCTACGACTTCGAGAAGACCATCCAGAAGATTTATGCCATCGACGATCTCGAGCCGTTCCTAGGCGATCGGCTTCGACAAGGACGTTAGTACGTGCATCCAACCGCCTTGAGTGGATGTCGCAACCACCGCGCCTGCGATTGCCGGATCGGATTTCCGGTGCAATCCGCCCCCCATTTGTGGTCCATTTTACAGGGTGGAAATCGAAGCGCGTACAAGGCGGTAATTCCCGCGCGGTTGTGGTGGAGCGATGGCGACACCACAGTCGAGGCTAGCGCAGAGCCCACGTTGGCGCTCTGGGGCATTTTGCCCCAGCCACCCGGCCAAACAGCCAACTGTGTAACCTTCAGGAAAAATGTCAGACTTCAAAGAGCGTTCGGACACCCTGCTTTTGCCACCTGTCATGCTGAGGTCAGTAAGACCTTGGCGTAAGAGGCCGGGAAGAGCGACATTCGCAGCGATCGCCAGCGGACCGTAGGATCAGCATCCCCATGAGCAATGAGAAGCGATTCATCCTGTGCATCCTGCTGATCTTCGGCTGGGTGATGGTTGCTCCCAACCTCTTCCGCTCGCTAGGCTTAGTGCCTCCGCCGCCAGCCAAAAAAGCCGCGCCGGCCGATCTCGTCAAGGCCGCCCCAAAGCCCGGAGCTGGTGAGGCGGCCGCCGCAGGCAAAGAGAAAGACAAGAAGGACGCGCCGGCTCAAGCTCCCGCGGCAGCCGAGAAGGCCCCCGAAAAGGCCCTTGCCGAGGCTGGCGGCAAGCCGGCCGCCACGGCCGAAACCAAGCCGAAGGGTGCGGCCTCAGCCGTGACTTTGGTTCCTGCCAACGAGCTCGTCCTCGGCTCGGCGACCGACAAGACTCCTGGCGGCTACCGGCTGGAATTGCAGCTCGAGCAGAAAGGCGCGGGCGTCGAGTCGGCTCTCTCGTCACGCTTCGACGCCGAATTCGAGGGACGCCGCAACCCCCATTGGCCCCTGCGCTTGATCGCTCGCGACCCGTTCGCCCCAGCCTCGCTGTCCTTGACCTTCGGCGGCGACCCCACCGCGATACTCAACAAGAGGATGGAAAAGCCCGAGACCGGCAATGAGGCCGAAGCGACCGAATTTATTCCCGACCCCGAGGATCTCCTCGACTCCGTGCTCTGGGACGTGGTTCGCGACTCCGAAGGCCGGACCGTCCGGCCGCTCTCCGGAGCCGACTCAGCGACCGGCGCCACGGTCGAGGGCCAGGAAGTCGTCCTCCAGACCACCGGAAGCAATGGTGTGAAGGTCACCAAGACCATCCGCCTCTGGCAGATGACAAACGGCTTCGAGGTCGAGCTGAAATTCGAGAGTCCCGAGAAGGACCGCACCTTCACTTATAACCTTTACGGCCCGCATGGCATTCCGATCGAGGGCGAGTGGTACACCGGCACCTTCCGCGAGGTCTTTTTCGGCACCTACAACCACGGCACGGTCAAGGTCGACACCCACACCGCCTACGATATCGCCAAGGGTAAGCCGATCGACAGCACCGCCTTGCCGCTGCGGTTTACGGGCGTTGAAAACCAGTATTTCGCCAACCTGATGACGACCGTTCCAGCCCCGACCGGCGACGACGACCGGCTCGACCGGGAAACCAGAGCCGTCACCTTTCACAAGGATGAAAAGTCGCTTCAGAAATCGAACGTCGGCGTTCGGATGACGTCTCGGCCCGTACACGTCGGACCAAACCTGCCCGTCGTCCACACCTTCCGTGTCTTCACCGGCCCGAAGTCCGAAGAAGCGCTGGCCCCCTATAACGCCTCGATGCTTGCCTCGTACCGCAAGAGCAGCTTCATCCCCGGCGCGTCTTACGTCGCGCGCTTCGTGATCACGCCGACGCTTTCGCTGATGTACGATCTGACCCGCTGGGTCGCTCGCCTCTTCGGCAGCAGTGCGGGCAACTGGGGCATCGCGATCATTCTTCTGACCCTGACGGTCAAACTGCTCATGTTTCCGCTGGGCCGCAAGCAGGCGCTCATGGCCCAGCGCACCCAGGCGCTTCAGCCCTACCTCAAGGCGATCCAGGAGAAGCACAAGAACGATAAGGATAAAACCGAGCAAACACGCGAGACGTTCGCCCTGTACAAGAAGCACGGCGTCAACCCAGTCAGCGGCTGCATCCCCGCTTTGATTCAGTTGCCCATCTTCGTCGGGCTTTGGCAGGCGCTGAACACGAGCGTCTCGCTGCGACACTCGCCGTTCTTGTGGATCAATGACTTGGCCGCGCCGGATATGCTTGCCCGGCTTCCCGTCGACGTGATGTTCCTGGGCCATTGGTTCAACCTGCTGCCCATCCTGGTCGTGGGGCTCATGCTCTTCCAGACCAAGCTCTTTGCGCCCCCGGCGACCACGCCCGAGGCTGAGATGCAGCAGAAGACCATGAAATACATGATGATTTTCATGGCCGTCATGTTTTACAAGGTTCCCTCTGGTCTGGGCATCTACTTCATCACCAGCAGTCTGTGGTCGATCGGCGAGCGGCTGCTCTTGCCCAAAATCAGCCACGCGAAAGAGGAGAAGAGCGAGGACGATCTGGATACCGGCAGAGGAGGGTCCGGGCCGCGTGGCAAGGGAGGGCCCGGCGGCGGCAACGGCCCAGTCCCTCCCAAGAAGCCCCCCGGCGCCTTCAGCCAGTTCATGGAGAAAATTCTCGCCGAAGCGCGCAAGGATTCGACATACCGCAAGTACGTCGAGGAAGCCGACGGGAAAGACAAACCCCGCAAGCCCGACGGAGACGATCGCCGCGACCGAGGAAAGCCACGCGCTCGCCCAGGCCGTAAATGAGCCACGGTTCGGCAAGCGGAAAATTGGCCACAGATGAACGCAGATGAACGCAGATAAGACGGGGGATGGTGTTGATCGAGGCGGGACTCCTTCCGTGGCTCGTGAATGCTCTCCGAACCATTTATCGTCCAAGAATTTATCCGTGTCCATCAGGTGCGTCAGGCGAAGCTTGGTTGATCTCGTCAGTTGAAAGGTACTGACCATGGCAC
>JBKQMU010000050.1:0-6940 GCA_052146555.1 Isosphaeraceae bacterium | reverse complement strand
GGCACAGGGTGCGTGACAGAACCCTGGACTGGGGTGGATTCCAGAGCCGAATGGCCCGCCTGCGACGCGAGGTCAGGCAGGTCCTCGAGGAGGGCTCGCGGTGCTCGTGCGCCAAGACAGCGGCGACATGCTTCGAGATCCTCAAGGTGGAGGAAGGACTGTGGGCCTTCACCCGGGTGCAAGGGCTCGATCCGACGAATAACGCGGCCGAGCGAGCGTTGCGGCACGCGGTAATCAGGCGTCGAATCAGTGGCGGGACCGACAGCGTGCAGGGGAGCAGGTTCGTAGAGCGAATGCTGACGGTCGTGGCCACCTGCCGACAACAGGGCGGCAACGTCTTGGACTACCTGACATCGTGGATTGAGGCGTCCCGTCGTGGCCAAGCCGTCCCTTCTCTCTTACCAGTCACCACAACCAAAATCAAGGCCGCCTGATCCCGCTGATCACACCCTGTGAACACCTACGCATGAAATCAAGGCACCAGGTTACAAGTAGGTCTTCACGAGAACGATTCGAGCCCGTTTTCACGACGAAAAAGCCAGGAAATCCGGCGAATCGATCACGGTTTTGGGGTAAAATTCGCCACTATCCGCGCAACGTAGGCTAGGGAAGCATGGGTCTCATGCTGATGAAGCTGGGATGATTCTTCAGCGCTGAGACGGTGCTTGTGCGCGAGCCGATCGTTGTGTTACTTTCAATGCAGGTTTCCTGGAGGAGACGAAATTGCGGAATCCATTCGAGTTGGCGCGATCAAAGGGAACCCAGAGGTTGTGATTCTCGATCGTTCCGCCCCCGCATGGCCGTTCTCGTAAGGTTCTTGGCGGGCGACCTTGCCTCCGCTCTGTTCGACAAACCTAGAGAACTTTGTTTTTTCAGCAAGGTTTTCAGGCAGCGATTTGCGTAACGTCAATCTCCCTCAGCTTTAGCGCCGTGGTCATCGACTGATGTCCTTTGGGTGTGACTCGGTACCGGTTGGTCTTTGGAACTTGGCGGATCAGCTCGTGAGCGCGCAGCAATCCTATGGCATGCGTGTTTCGACCCGGGATGGCCCGGCTTTGGACCGATCCGCGCTTCAGCCCCGGTGCTATCAGTTCTCGGATGTCCCTGTTCCGGAACCCATTGAGCATGTGTTCCCCACGCAACACCGCCTGGAACAGTTTTGCTTCCTCAGCTTCGATCGGTCGAAACGGACGGTACGTGTGGCCCTCCTTGACGACCCGGCGGCTCAGCGGATCGAGGACCTCCTTGGTGGGAGCAGGTTTAACCACTACTGCCATCGCCTAGAGATAGCGCTAATTGGCGGCGCGACTGACTTGCAAGCGCCGGGCAATGTCGGCCAGACCCTTCCTGATTGGCAACCACTGCAAGCAAGGCTGGCCGTTGCGGGTCGTTTCCCGGAGCCTCTTGAAGTCCCGCGGGTTGTTCATCGTCGTTTCGATCCTCAGTACGCTTTGTTGCTTGTCGTACATTTCGAGATAGATATAAGGGCGCCCCGACCGTTTGACCACTGCTTGGACATGGTCTTTGACGGTTTGGGAGAGTTCGCCAACAAACGGGCTAAAACGTCTGTGCAAGATACCGTGATATTTCAAGAATCGATCAAAGCCGTCACGATAGCTGATGGATCGGAGTGTGCCACGGAAGAGGATCCGGTCGAAGCCCGACAAGACGCCAGTAATGCGGCTTTGATGTCACTCCAAGAAACGCTTCATGTTGCACCTGCGGAGAATGGGGTTGCGCAATACCATCATCCGAAAGTCATGACGGAGCGTCATTTCGATACCTCACATTTTGGTTGCGGCCGAGAGGCTGCACTAGGGAAATCATGAGCATTCCATGGCGGGCGTAATTCAGTGGTAGAATGCCAGCTTCCCAAGCTGGACGTCGTGGGTTCGAATCCCATCGCCCGCTCTTGACGTAAATCCCTTCGCCGAAAGCTGTTCTGCTTACCGCCCGACGGTCGGACGTGCGGCCTGGAGGTTCTCGAAAAGTAGTACCGGTACTACTTTTCCGGTTCCCGAGGTCCGTACGATATGTCGACCAGCCCCGCCCGCGTCCCCAAGTACCGCCATTACAAGCCCAAGAATCTTGCGGTCGTTCGGATTGACGGCCGCGATCATTACCTCGGTAGGTTCAACAGCCCCGAGAGTCGACAGCGCTACCACCGGCTGATCGCCGGCTGGCTCGTGTCTGCCAGCCGATTCCCGGCCCAGCCTCATCCAGGCGACGTGAATTCTCCAAGACGGCTGAGGGTCTGCGACCTAATACTCGCATACTGGAAACATGCCGAGGCGCATTACCGGGATGCAGACGGCAAGCCGACTCAGGAACTGGAGAACATGCGGGATGCCATTCGGCCCCTGCGGCACCTCTACGGCGAGACTGATGCGGCCTCTTTTGGTCCCCTGTCTCTGCGCACGATTCAGCAGCACCTAGTCGTATCGAAGCTTTCGCGAACCACGATCAATGCCCGCATCAATCGCATTCGACGGGTCTTCAAGTGGGGAGTCAGTTCCGAACTCGTCCCGGCGACGGTATTGCTTGCACTGCAGTCGGTCGCTCCTCTGAAACGCGGGCGTACTGAAGCAACGGAGCCGAAGGGAATCGTCCCGGTCCCCAGCACGGATGTTGAGAAAACTCTACCTCATCTCCCAGTCCCTGTTGCCGCGATGGTCCGCCTTCAGGCTTTGACCGGATGCCGTACCGAGGAAATCCTGTCGATGCGGGGGTGTGATCTGACGCGAGGAGAGCCAACATGGGAATACCGCCCGGCGCGACATAAGAACTCATGGCGGGGGCTGCACCGCGTGATCCCACTTGGCCCGCGAGCACAGGCGATCGTCAAGGAATTCCTTCGGCAGGACCCGACGGAGTATTTATTCAGGCCCAGTGAAGTTGTCAGAGCGATGCACGCGAAAAGGACGCGAGCCCGCAAGGCAACCTCTACGCCTTCGGAACTGGCCAGGCGCGTTAAGAGCCCGGGAAGTCAGCATGGTTTGCGTTATAGCCGGAGGAGCTACCGGCAGGCCATCATCCGGGCCTGTCGAAAGGCTGGTATCTCGGAATGGACCCCGCTTCAGTTGCGACATTACGCCGCGACAAACATTCGTGCCCGGTTTGGAGTGGAAGCGGCACAGGTTATCCTCGGTCACGCCAAAGCCGATGTTACTCAGCTCTACGCGGAGCGCGACATGGCCAAGGCACACGCGATCATGGCCGAGATTGGATAACTCCCGCTTTCTCTTCGACCTATTTGTGGATACTCCTGTAAGAAGGAAATAACGCTTACTTACCGCGTCGGGCTGTAGGGCTGAGCGTCGCCACCCGCCTTGCAATATTCAATGAATGTACACATGTGCTTGTGGTGTCGGGTCCCAGCTCACCGGGCCTGAACACCTGGCGAGTGCATCCACGTATCGCTCTGTCTGGCCACATCTCGTCCCTGAACTTACTCCGCGCATTTCACCGCGTGCCGAGCGCCGCGGCTGCTCGCGCCTAGCCTCCAACGGCCGTCGTCCGTCAAGGCCGAGCGAACGGCCGCACAGTAGCCACGGATCGCATCAACCTCCGCCCCCTCTCGTCCCTCGACCTTCCGCTCGATCGGACGGACACCCCGAACTTTCTTTTTCAATTGGAGCCTAACGTGGCGGTCGGCCTCGTAGACCGGCAGTGCCGCCTCGCGCAGGTAGTGGAAATGGCAGAGCTGGTGGGGCACACCCTTGAGCGCCTTGGCGGCCTCCTTGCGGATCGACATCTGGCCGACGGACACCAGACCGGCGATTGGCACCTCGAGCGCCTCTTTCACCTCGCTCAACAGCTTGGCCGGGTCGTCCTGACACGACGACAGTAAGCTCCTGGCCAGCAGGACCTCGCCTGAGAGCACGTCGCGGATGACCCAGAGAACCTCGTGGCCGACGTCCGGCTGGAGCCCGTCGATGGCCAAGATCACCTGCCCGGCCTTCGCGGTGACCCGCCGCAGCCGTCCCACGTCCGAACAGGACAGCGCCAACAGTTCGTCGTATTACCCCGGCATGGAAGTGGCTCAAGGCTGTATCGCGACGGAGGCCACGACATCGAAGCCGGAATGCTGATTTACGTGCGCAACTTTCGTGCCGGGGTAATAACGATCCAGGAGATTGCCGACACTCCGAACGCATATAAGGACCCCGCGGCAGGCCAGCTCGGCATGGATCTCCGGGATGCTGCGGTGTTCGGCGTGGCGGAGTACACCGACCAAGGCAATAACGTCGAGTCCGAACTCGGACTGCGGCGGGGCGAATTGCCCCTCCTGTTCGGGGCGGAGACAGATCCTGTGGCGGGGACAGTCGGGGTTGCCACAGCTGCGGACCTGCAGCCGCAATCAGATAAGCCCCTTCAGGTTAGTAACCGTCCGCTGGGTCTTGAAGGCCGCCCATAGCGGCCCGCCGCACGTGGGAGAGTTCCGAGTGTGAGCAAGCAGTTCCAAGGTCTGATCGGGCTGGGGACGCGCGTTCCGTCGCGCCATGTGGTAACTCCTTTGGGCCGTCGTGGCTCAAGGAGTACCTACACCTCGGCTACGAGTCAAGAAGACTTTACCACCCTAGAAAAAAGGGGGTACCCAGCCGACGATCACCCTACCGGCCATCCGTCGCACCTTGCAGCGGTTGCTGAGCCCGCGGGCTCGGCCGGATTGCCCCTATTGCCACCCGTGTGCTCACCTCTTGAACCGGAAGTTGGAAGTCCTAACGGAGTAGTACTAGGCAAGGGGCTGTGCCCCTTGGAATCCCCAGCAATCAGACAGTCGATCTGCAAGTCTCGATGTATCAATGGGTTAGAAAAACGTGAACAGAATCCGCGTTTTCAGCCCTATAACGGCCTAGATCGTTTCGTTGCACGAGTATGCCCTGTGACAAGACGTCAGGCGGGCTTCCGTCTCGCCTGGTCAGGTACTACCACCCGGGGAGCCGGAGACAGGTTTGTCCGGCTCTCGCTGGGGGCCCTTTCCCGACTGCTGGCGATGGTATACATAGCTGAATCAAACACACAATTTGTAGATTTAATATATGATACCATGATGATTAAACGATGTTAAATAACATTATTCGAGGTTCGAGGCTTGAATAAGCTTATTCGAGGTTCGAGCGATCGAGTGCTCTGCCTTGCGTCATTCGCTCCTTATTCCATCCTGCGTTGTGCGTCCGTGTCCCCAGCAGGACGATCGAGGGGCTGTAGCCTCTCAATCCAAGTAAGATCATCCAGCCCTCGGGCATTCTTGATCCCCGCTGACCACGGCTCGAGCAGCCGAAAGACAGGATACCGCGTCCATCGGATGCGTTTCAGGATTAACGTTCGTAGCCGTCCCTGGCTGCAGCCCCTTGCTTGATCCAAGTCCTGCCTCGACACGGGATAGCTATGGCTGCGATCCCCGCATGTTCTTCCTCCCCAAAAAAACCACAAGCAGCTCCAAGAAGATTCCGTAACCATTTCTCTGATAGGGCTTTAAATTTTTCTGGCTTTTCGGTGCTGGGCGATTTGTCCCATTTTTGGGTCCCGCGCTAAAGTGCAATCTGACGCGGCCATTCCCATTTGGACGAAGCGGCTTCGCCGCGGGATGGGGGAGCGGTCAGGTTTTTCGGGCCGGGAGGAAGCCGGACATCGAGCGATTCTGGTGTGATACCTCTGGGGTTCCAGCCGTTGTGGCTGGAATTCTTTGACCCTCACACTCCTTGAGGTATCACGATGTCCGAACTCCGAAATCGCCTGATCCGCGACATGCAGCTTGCCGGGCTGGTTGACGGGACCCGCCGCGAGTATCTCCGAGCTGTTCGCCAACTGGCCGCCTACTACCTGGTCTCGCCCGATCAGCTCACCCAGCGGAAGGTCGAGGACTACCTCCTCTACGTCCGCGATGAGTTGGGCGTCGCCAAGGGGACCTTCGCCCCGATCTTCGCCGGACTCAAGTTCTTCTACGTCAACACCCTCGGCTACAACTGGCCTCTGTTCACCCAAAAAAAGTCCGCACGCCCAGCCGCAAACGCCTGCCCGACGTCCGCACCGACGAGGACTGCCGCCGCCTGATTGCCACTCTGCAACAGCCTGTCTATCGCGGCTGTTTTGCTCTGATCTACGCCTATGGCTTGAGGATCCACGAAGCGGTTGCGCTGCCGGTCTCCGCGGTCGATTCCCAGCAGATGGTTCTCCACGTCATCGGCAAGCGCAACAAGGAGCGGATTCTCCCCCTGACCGATTCGATCCTCCAGATGCTCCGCCAGGTCTGGAAGACCCACCGCAGCCGGCGCTGGCTCTTCCCCAGCCGGCGACTGGTCACTCATCTCCCCGATGCCACCGCACGAGCGGCGTTTATCCAGGCCCGCAACGCCTGCGGCTTCAACACCGATTTCCGGCCCCACTCGCTACGTCATAGCTTCGCCACTCACCTGCTCCAGCGGGGCGTGGACATCCGGCTCATCCAAATCTTGCTCGGCCATTCGAGCCTGCGATCCACCGAGATCTACACCCATCTGACCGAGCCGTTGCGGGACCAACTCCGTCTCCTCCTGGGTCAGACCACCGCGGGCCTCTTTGAGGGACGGGGGCCCAGCCATGGTTGATCCCCGCACTCGCCCGCCCAAGACGTCTGTCGAACTGGCGGACGTCGTCCGCCGGTTTGGTCCCCGGTACAGGTCTCGATACGATCACCGGATGATGCCCTCGCAGAAGAGGGCACTTTCGGACATCGCCGCCTGCTGCACTCGAGAGCTAGGGGGGCGGCTGTACCGCTGCGACGACTGCCACGATACGTTCTGGCGCTATCACTGCTGCCGGAACCGGGCATGCCCCAAATGCCATGGAAGCCAGGCCCGGCAGTGGCTCCAAGAGCGTCAAGCCGAGCTGTTGCCGTGCGACTATTTTCACGCCGTCGTGACCGTGCCCTCGGAGTTGCGCGCGGTGTTCCGTCGCA
>JBKQMU010000049.1:0-6625 GCA_052146555.1 Isosphaeraceae bacterium | reverse complement strand
TGCCGCCGACCGACTGGATCAGCGACAAGACGGCCAGGATCCTGTGAGAGACCGTGTCCCAGACCTCGAGATGTTTGCCTCCGGCGACCGCGAGCAAGGTCCCCTGAGGATTGAACCGCAACAGCCGGGGCATGGCCCGGTTGGACGACAGGCTGGAAAGCAAGGTTCCGGCCTCGCGATCCCAGAGCTGGATCGTGTTTCCCGTCCCCGTGGCCAGAACACCATTGGCCCCCACGGCCAGAGAGGTCGGCGTCTCGGATTGGGTGTCGATCGGGCGGCCTTTCTCTTGGCCGTTTTCGGTCGAGTACAGCGACACGGTGAAGGTGATGCCCTTGCTGTTGGAGGCAACGGCGACCGTCTTGCCGTCGGGGCTAAATGCGGCCGCAACCGGGTGAATCCAGGGATGTTGGGGCTCCGATTTGATCCGGTCCAGGGTGATGCCTTGTTCGTCGATCCGGTTGAGGTCCCAGACAATCACCTCGACTTGCCCCTCGCCAGGCGGTCGCGGCGGATCGGAAGGACGCTCGACCGTCAGCAGCCGCTGGCTGGCCGAGTTGGCCATGACGCTCAGAACCGTTCGACCGGGACGGCTCAGGTCGTGAAGCAAGGAACCGGTGCGGATATCGAAGAGGCGCAGCCCGTGGTCATCGGGGCGAATCGCAGCCAGGATGGTGCCGGCCAAGGCCAGCCGGTCGCCGCCGGGGCGTCTGTGACGCCCGCCGCCGAGGCTGCCACCCCGGCCCATGCCCGATGCGCCCCGCGCTGGTTCAGCAGAGGCACTGAGGCTCGGCTCGGCTCGCTCCGCTGACTGTGCGGGCCGGGCTGGCTCGTGGCTCGCGGCCGGAGCTGACGCCGCAGTCGATGGCTGCCGCGATCCGTCGGCCAGCGCGATCACTTCGAAGCACTGCCGGGACTCCATGTTCCAAAGACTGACTTCCTGGCCGTCCTCGGAGAGCGCGGCCAGCACCGTCCCGCCGGGACCAAACTCGATGCCGCGGGTCGGTCCCGTGGGGATTTCGGGGCGGGTCTCGACTTCGCGCAACACAAGGAACTCGACGGCCTGATCGCGGAGCTGGGCCGGCGAGAGCGGTTGGCGGCGACCGAGCTCGACGGCCTTCTCGGGATCTACCGTTCGCTGCAGTAGGTCCAGCCCCTTGGCTCGGCGATCGGGAAGCTCCGAGAGCAGGAGGTTCGAGGCGTTGGCGAAGAGCGCCCACCGCGCTGCCTCGCGCGCCTTGTCCGCCTCGGCGTTCTTCTCGATGAGGGCGACCGCCCGGTCGTTGCTTGCCCGGACAGCGACGTTCCGTTCGTTAAGAATCTTCACGTAGGCATACGTGGCGATTGCCAGCACGGTGGCGCTGGCCACGGTCGTGACCATCGTGATTCCAGGGTGCCGGCGGGCGACCCTCCACAATCTTCCGACCGGGCTGATGCGGCGGGCGCGCACCGGCTCGCGGTTAAGGAACCGGGCCAGATCTTCCGCAAGCGCGGTGGCCGAGGGATAGCGGTCGCCGGGACGCTTGGCCAGAGTCTTGAGGACGATGGTCTCCAGATCGCGGGGAATGCGCCGGTCGTAGAGCCGCGGGGCGACCGGGTCGCGGCCGCCGATCTGCTCTAACAGCTCCGTCGCGCTGGCTCCATCGAAGGGGGGCCGGAGGGTCAGAAGCTCGTAGAGTGTCGCCCCCAGGCTGTAAACGTCGGTCCGGCCGTCCACGGCCCCGGTCCGCGCCTGCTCGGGGCTCATGTAACGCGGCGTGCCCAGCAGGCTGTCATGATGGGTCAGTCCCGGATCGGCCAGCCGCCGGGCCAGGCCAAAATCGGTCACCCAGATGGTGCCCTCCGCATCGATGAGCAGGTTCGAAGGTTTCACGTCGCGATGGATCACGCCGTGATGATGGGCATGAGCCAGGGCATCGGCCGCCTGCAGGCCGACCTCGGCGACCCATCGGAAATAGGCCGAGCCGCGGGGTGGGTCCAGAGGCGTCGGGTCTGTCTCGTCGTCGCGCGGGGCGCCGAGCGTGACCGCCGGGCCGGGCGCACCCGGAGCGTGAGAAGGGCCTTCCAGAATGCCGCCGGACCGGTCTCCGTTGCCTTCCGGGTCGGTGCTCAGCCAGGACCGGGTCGCATCGTTGCCGGAAAGCACCGCTCGGAGCGACGGATACGCCCGGTGCGAGGCCACCGCCGGCGGCCTGGTTCCTGTCTCTTTCTGTCGATCGGCTGCAGGCCGAGCCGAGCCGTCCGGCTGCGGGGGTTTCTCGCTCGTCGCCACAACCCCGTGATCGGCGTGTGGACCGTCGCGATGGGAGACCGGAATCCAGCGGGCTCGCCGCCAGAGCAGGTTCTCCGAGACGCGGATCCAGAGCCGGCTAAGCCGCGAGCTGAGCTGCGAGGCCGACCCGAGCTCTGGCCCCAGCGGCGAGCGGTCGGCGTCTGAAGATCCCGATCCGCCGCCTGGCAGCACGCGCGACCGGCGTAGATGGCGGATCACGCGCTCCAGCCCGCTGCCTTCGATGCGCTGCATCGCGTAGTAGCAGAGCCCGCCAGCCTGCCCCACGTCGAAGACCGGCACGATGTTCGTGTGGTGCAACGCGGCGGCGGTGCGCGCTTCGTTGAGAAACCGTCGTCGCGCCGAGGAATCGGGGGCGGCGTGCGTGCTCAAGACCTTGAGCGCCACCGGCCGGTCGAGACCGACGTGAACCGCCTCGTAGACTGTTCCCATGCCGCCCCGGCCGAGCTCGCGAACCACGCGGTAGCCCGCGATCCGCCGTCCCGATTCGAGGTTCCGACCAGGGGCATCCCGCGGCCCCGAGCCTGCCCGAGAGCCGCAACGGCCCACCAGCCCCTCGACCAGATCGAGCCCCTCAAGCGCCGCGCGAATGTCATCGGCGAGGTCGGGATAGCGGCTAGCGAAGGCTTCGGGCTCCGGCGCCGCGCCTTGCTCGAGGAGCTCCAAGTACGTCTCGATGGCCTCGCCTAAGCGGTCATCGAGGTCGCTTGCGGAGATCCCACTGTCATCAAGCCGGTGCGCCATCGTCGTACCTCATGGATCCACCGGGAGGGCCCTCAAGCGATCGCTTGAGCTGCTTGAGCCCTCGCGCCCAGACTCCACGAACCGACTTGCGGGAGAGGCCCATTCGCTCGCCGATCGCCTCGAATGAGAGGTCCTCGGCGTGATAGAGCCAGAGAACGTCCGACTCGGTCTCGGGCAAGGCGGCCAGGGCATCGGCCAGAAGGACGATGAGTTCTCTGCGGCTGGCGGCCTCGCTGGGACTGGTCTGGCTCAGGGCCAGCACATCCAGCAGCCGGCCGCCCCCTTCGCTTTGTCGTTCGATGCCGCCGGCTTCCCACGGGGCGTCCAGGGGAAAGGTGTTTCCGCTCCCTGTCCGCTTCGACCTGCTGTGATAACGGCCCAGATCGGCGAGCTTCTGTCCGACCAACCGCCGCAGCCAACCGACAAGTGCAGCCTCGTTTTGGCCAGTGAATTGGGGAAACTGGCGGACAACCTCGACGAGCGCCTCCTGGACGACGTCGGAGAGCTCCAGCCGTTCCCGGAGCCGGGGCCCCAGACCCGTCCGTACGATCATTCTCAAGTAATTGCGATAGAGGGCGCAGAGCTCGCCCAGTGCTTCACTTTCGCCTGCGCGCGCCCTGGAGAGCAGTTCGATCGGTTCCTCGGCCATCACCGTCGGCTCTTCTTTGTTGATTCCGCTCCACTGGTTCCGTCGGAGCAGGTCGAGCCGTAGGCCTGGCGCCGAGTCCATCCAGGCTGGCCAGCCATCTTGACGTGATTGATGCCACCACGTCTGATGCCCGATCCCTCCTGGTGTCCGAGCGATTGCCCTCATTCGAAGTAGGCGTCAGCCTGGTCCCGGCCGGACCGAGTTCCTGCCAGGAAGACCGGCTCTCCCTGACAGTTTCGCGGTACTTACCTTTTTCATGATCGCCCGAGACGCTGTGGACGGCAAGTGGCGATGCGCCCTTGCCAGCCCTTTCTTCTGGGAGAGCCGACCGAGCTGACATGTGGCTGCGGCTGGCCCTCCAAACCGCGTGACTCCGCGGCTGGATCGGCTTGGAGAACCGGTGCACGCGCCAGCCAAGCTCCGGGAGACCACGCGCGGCTCTCCGTGGATGAGTATGCGGCTCTCCGTGGATGGGCATGCGGTCATCCCGGGGCAATTGAGGTCGGCCCTGCTGAAAGCAACGCGGGAGGCCACCCGGAGGACGTCGGAGGCTAATCTCGCCTCCTGCTCTTGGGTCCTGAGAGGCCAAGCGAGGCAAGGGCGGAGAAACCGCCCAGGTCACCCAATTATCCGGTGTTACAGCATCGACCCTTTTGTACCTGCGCGATAGCGGGCACAAGCTAAGATTGAGTTGGGCGCGCTCAATCCACGAGACGACGCCGGATCGAAACGAAAGGGTCGCTATGGTCAGACTCATCTCGAGCATGGTGCTGGCGGTTACAGTAAGCTTCGTTGCCATCAGTGTTATCCGGGATGCCACAAACGCTTTCCAAGCTCAACTTACCGCCTGCCTAGCTCCACCAACCGCATTAGCCCCACCGTCCGAAGCGCTGATGATCACGTTGACTCTCGCGGTTGCGACAACAGCGTTAGCCTCGGGGGGACCGGCTCCGGTTATTGCGGCGGAGGCCGCGATGATTGCGGATTCACATGGCAGTTGCGTGTCAAGTCTGATCCCGGAGGCCCGCAGCCCGTCGATACCTGATTGACCTTCTCCTAAGTCTCCAGTCCTCTTGAACAAGCAGAAGCCTCAGAATTGTATTGTGATATCATGCGTTTATGATCCAGATACGATAGGAATCACATGCGTCGCTACGGAACTCTCGAGTCGGGGCTCCTCCGGCATATCTTAGACGTTATATATGAGCATGATCAATGTGAACTGTATGACGCAGATTCGTTAACCTCAAAGGTCGCGGCAAGGGGGTTTTGGGATGGCAGGAGTCCATTGACACCGGAAAAGACAGTTGCTTCGTATTTATCCCAGAACCCCGATTTGTTCAGTTCCATGGGGAGTGGGCGATATAAGCTCCGCCCTGAGCACTATAGGCTGGTCCACACGGCGCTCCCAATGGACTGTGATGATGGCACTCTTCCTCCGCGGACGGAATCCAATGTCTATCGCTTTCTCCGAGAGACTGCATTGGTCAAGCGATTGAAAATCATCCATAAGAATCGTTGCCAGATCTGTGGGATAGCGTTATGCATTGGTAATGAGACCTACTCTGAAGGCCATCACATCAAGCCACTATCTCGACAAGGCCCCGATGCCAAAGAAAATATATTAATCCTTTGTCCAAACCACCATGCCCAATGCGATTACGGTGGAATACAACTCGAATATTCGCGCCTGAGGCATGTACCCGATCACAGAGTCAGCGAAACATTCATTGACTGGTACAATCACACTATGTACAAACCCTGAGCCTTTTAAGCTTGTCGATAAAACACTGGGGGGCAGTCTTGGTAACGCCCCTTTCGTCGGGTGCCCTCTATACACGGCGGTCGCGTCCGCGTTGCCAACTCGTCGATGTACGCACTTTGCGTCAGGTCGATCGTGGTGTCGTAAACTAGAATGGGCGGCCATGCGCTCATTCCGCGACCGGAGCACGGCCGGTCGAGGGTTCGACCCCCGCGCCAGTCCAGAAAGGACAGACAATGCTGGCGGATCGTCGCGTGTCGTAAACTAAGAATGAGCGGCTATGCACCCGCTCCGCGCGACCGGAACGGCCGGTCGAGGGTTCGGTCTCCGCGCCGAGCCAGACGACAGATCGCCTTGGCCGAGACAAGGAGCAGACCATGTCCCAGAATGTCCCACTCCCAGCAAATGCTTTGCCAAGAGTTCGGCACCGCTCTTAAACGTTCTGCTCAAGTCGATGTGGGAAGTCGCGAAGGGGACTGGGACATTCCTTCCTTGATTCGCTCTTCATCAAGAAGGCGGAATTCTGCATACGTGCGACTTGTGAAAATCTTACTTCAAGGTGAGTGGCCAGGGAGCTTCATGGCAGACCAACATCGAGTGTCGTCGCGATTCGAGGGATCGCAGCCGCGATTGATCGTCCAACCGCGCGGGCAGGGCGAGGACTGCGCCGTTCTGCTCGATCGCGTGGCGAGCCGTCACGAGCGAGCCAACGCGGGTAACTGACTGAACCACACCTCGTCCAGGCAGCGACCCGAAACGATGCGATTGCGTTGCGGTCAGGCGGAAGGAGAACCCCTCGGGGCCAGTGGCCGAGGGGTCCAAGGTGGTTGTCTTACTCTTTCTCGCGCGATTCTCGACCGCTTCGCCGACTCGGTCGTGCGCTTGTCAGGACTCCGCACGGATCACATCGATAATGACGTTACATCTCGATGAGATCGAGGCTTGGCGACAATCGATGGTAAAGCTTCGCCGAACCCGTTTTTGGGCCCATTTGCTCTATGATCGCATAGTCCATTCTGGGTACAAGCGTCCTTGTCATGGACGACACGCTTGTTTTCCCAGTTCCAGCCTCCGAGTTGGCTGATCTGTCCGATTTGGTGCGCGAGCTTCGTCGCGAAGTTCTCGCGCTTCGCCAGGAAGTCGTTCGCCTGGGGCGCGACAACTTCGATCTCCGCAAGGAGGT
>JBKQMU010000048.1:0-25307 GCA_052146555.1 Isosphaeraceae bacterium | reverse complement strand
GATGATGGAATTCGGAGAAGCGCTCACTCGAAAACGACAATGCCTTTCCAAGTGCCCTCGCCGAAAGCCTTTAAAACAAAGGGTAAGGTCCCAAGTCGCCTCTCGTCACGCTTGCTTCAGGTCTAGTGAAAGGTCGCAGCATGAGCGTGCCGATCGCAACTGCTCTGGCCGTCTTGGTCGCGGTGATCGTGCTGACCGTGCGGCGGGTGGACGTCCGGCTCGTGCTCATCGCCGGCAGCCTGCCGCTCTATGCGGTTTCGGAAGGGCTCAGGGCAATGTTGGTCAAGCTCGCCGAAGAGATGGCCAACCCGGGAACCGTGGTGCCGATCTGCTCGGCGCTCGGGTTTGCCTACGTGCTGCGGATCACCGAGTGCGACCAGCATCTGGTGCGCCTCTTGCTCTTGCCGCTGCGGCACGTGCGCTGGCTGCTGGTTCCCGGCGGAATAGCGGCGGGCTACGTGGTCAACACGACAGTTGTCAGCCAGACCGGGACCGCGGCGGTGATCGGCCCGATCTTGATACCGCTGCTGCGAGCCGGTGGCGTGCCTCGAGCAACGGCCGGCGCGATCTTGCTTTTGGGCTCATCGATGGGTGGAGAGCTGTACAACCCGGGCGCTGTCGAGATGCGCAAGCTCGCCCAGTTGACCGCGCTCTCCGGAGCCGAGGTGGTCGCCCGCGGCAGCCGGCTGAATCTGCTCGCCTGCAGCACAGCGCTTCTCTCGTTCTGGGTTTTGTCGCGGCGCCGGCGCGAGCGCGAGAGCCCCGACGACGATCCCGGTTTGACCGAGCCGGCCGGAAGTTCACTTGACCTTCACGTCAACCCCATCAAGGCCGCCGTGCCGCTTGTGCCGCTTGTCTTGCTCTTTGCCGACGCCAGGCTGGGAGCCTTCTCGCCCCTGCGGTCGATCGAGGGCCCGGCCAAGATCCTGGCGGCGATGCTCGTCGGCATCGTCCTGGCCGCGCTAACCTCGCCACGTTCAAGCGGCCAGCTCGGCACGGCATTCTTCGAGGGTGCGGGCTACGCGTACACGCACGTCATTTCGCTGATCGTCGCGGCCTCGACGTTCGCCGAGGGAATCAACCGTTGCGGCCTGATCCGGGTGCTCATCACGGTGCTTTTCGGCTGGCCCTCCCTGACGCTCGTGGTCAGCACGCTCGCCCCATGGGCTCTTGCGGTCGTCTCCGGCACCGGCATCGCCCCGGCCGTCTCAATCATGGAATTCTTCGTTCCGGTCGCCGCGTCGATGGGGCTGGACCCGGTCCGGTTGGGAACCGTCGCCGCCGTCGGTTCGCACTTCGGCCGAACCATGAGCCCCGCCGCGGCGGTCGTCGCCATGTCATCAAAGCTCGCTTATGCGCCTCCCGGAAGCTTGATCCGCCAGGTCTTCCCGCCCCTGGCGATGGGGGGAACCGTGTTGCTCCTGGCGATGCTCCTGAAGTTGGTCTGACGCAGCCGGCGGTCGCTTCTTCAGCCAGTGTCAGACGAATTGGGTCGATCCACGACGTGGACTCAACAAGACCGATGGCGCAGAGAGTGATCCGCAGGTGGGTGCCTGGGGCAGAATGCCCAGCGAGCATGGCTTAAGGCAGAGGCGGCGGCCTTCCTGAGGTGTCGCCTTGCTCGATCACAGCCACTCACCGCGCCGAAGAGTGCTGGGAGACCCGCGCCGAACAGTCTCTGCGGTCTGATACGATGCAGCGACTTGTGCTTCTCGCGCAGGTTGGTGAAGATCGAGCGGATGCCTTTGATCCAATCGACTGCTTCCGTTCTGAGAATCAGAAGACCGGAGTTTCACCCTTTGGCCGACAACCATGCCTTCGATATCGTCAGCGAGATCAACCAGGCCGAGATGCACAACGCCGTTGTGCAAGCCCAGCACGAGATCACCGTCCGCTACGATTTCAAGGGGACCAAGGCGGCGATCGACTACAACAAGAAGGAAAATACTCTCACGCTCCTGGCCGATCACAAAGGGCAGCTCGAGACGGTTATCCAGGTGCTCAAGGAGAGGATGGCCAAGCGCGGAGTGCCGGTGAACGCACTGATCCGCGGCAAGCTCGAGGAAGCCTCGCACGATACCGTCCGCGAGACCCTCAAATTGCATACGGGTATTGACACCGACGACGCCCGCAAGATCGTCAAGGATATCAAGCAGCTCAAGGTCAAGGTCCAGGCGCAGATCATGGACGACAAGGTCCGCGTGACCGGTAAGAAGATCGACGACTTGCAGGCCGTCATCGCCCACCTCAAAGAGAACGGCCCGGACTACCCCCTTCAGTTCATCAACTTCGCCTGATCGAAACGAGTCGGTCTACTGGCACGCTGGTCGTCGCGCTTTGCTCAAGGAGCTACAGTGCTGCGCGCAGGCCGCCGATGTGATTATGACCTTGCCGGTATTTGGGCGCGATCTGGTGCCGATCGAGCCGCCCGGACGAGACCCAGGAGCAAACGACATGGGCTTCTTGAATGGACGCGTCACGTTCACGCGGTATCGCATCGGCGGTGATTCCCCCCTGCCCTTTTCCAGTGAGATGCTGGCGCTGGTTGAAGCGCACGCGATCGGTCGCCACTCCCCGGCTGATCCTACCGACGGCGTCAGTGTGGGGTGGTCGGCCGGCGATCATGTGCTCGACCTGAGCTTCGATCTGGCCAAGAATGTGCTCAATGATGCGCTTCACCTGGCGATTCGCATCGATACCGACAAGATTCCCGGCACGCTCCTGAGGGCCTACACTCAGATCGAGACCGAGGCTCGGGCCCGGCAGAATCCCAGCGGGCACCCGACGAAGGCTCAGCGTCAAGAGGCGAAAAAAGCCGCGCGCATCCGCGCGGAGACCGAGGCCGCCGACGGCCGGTTTCGCCGGCTGAATCATTACCCGGTGCTCTGGGACGGTCAGAACGGTACACTCTACGCCGGCACGACCAGTACCACCGTGCTCGAACGGCTCCAGACGCTCTTCCGCGAAAGCTTCGATCGCTCGCTCGAGCCGATCACCGCCGGCAGCCTGGCCATGGGCGCATCCCAAAGGGACGGGTCGGAAGACGACTTGGCCGCGGGGACTCTCAGCCTCTTTGGAGGCGAAGAAACGGAGCTGGCGACAGTCGCCTGGGCCGAGAACTCGCCCAACATGCTCGATCACCTGGGCAACGAGTTCTTGGTCTGGCTCTGGCATACACTTCAGAATGAGAGCGATACCATCACTCTGGCTGATGGCTCCGAGGTCGCCGTCATGCTTGCCCGGACGCTCACGCTCGACTGCCCGCGGGGCGAGACCGGAAGAGATAATCTCACCGACGACGCGCCCACCCGCCTGCCGGAGGCCTTTCGCGCGCTGCAATCCGGCAAGCTACCCCGCAAGGCCGGGCTCGTTCTCGTACGTCACGGTGCCCAGTATGAGCTGACTCTCCAGGCCGAGTCGCTGGCCGTCTCTGGCGCGGCTCTTCCGAAACCTGAGGACGAGAGGCTCTCCGCCACCGAGATTCGCATCGCCCGGATCGACACCCTGCGGCACTTCAGTCAGACGATCGATTTGCTCTTCGACGCCTATTGCCGCCGCCGCGCAAGCTCGGCATGGACGCGGGAAGTCAGCCGGATCCGTCACTGGCTGGCCGCCGCGGCTGCGTAAGGCATGCAGATATTTTTACCTTCTCCCTTGAGGGAGTGGGGGGAACCCGTGGAACCCGCTTGCGGGTCGCGGGGTCGAGCCGGAACGGCCGGTTGAGGGGCTGCGCTTACGATCGCCTACGCCACCCCCTCTTCCGCCGCTGCGCGGCACCTTCTCCCGGGGGGAGAAGGTCGGGCGCGGCTCTTGCCTACGCGGGGGACTGCCGGTCGTCGGTCCGGCCCTTGTCTTTCTCTTTCTCTTTGTCCCGGTCTGGCTTCCGATCGACCGGCTGAAACGCTTCTTCGGCGGTCAAAATCATGGTCGCGATCTCGACCAGCTTGCGATTGCGCTCGCTGGCTAACCGCTGGAGGCGGCGGAAGGCCTCGAGTTCGTCAAGGCCGGCACGCTTCATGAGAAGGCCCTTGGCTCGCTCGATCAGCTTTCGATCTTCGAGCGCCTGACGCAAGTCGGCAGCCTCCTGGCGGAGGGCCTGGAACTGCTCGAACCGGCGCGTCGCGATGGTGATGGCCGGCTCCAGATCCGCCTGCTTGATCGGCTTGACCAAGAACGCCAGCACGTGGTCCTCACTGGCGCGCTCGACCAGCTCCTGGTCGTGATAGGCCGAGACCAGAATCACGGGAACCGGAGAGTCCTTGTAGATCTGCCGGGCGGCGTCGATTCCGTCCAAATCGGGCATCTTGATGTCGGTGATCACCAGGTCGGGCCGCGTCTCCCGGCACTTCTCGATCAGCTCGTTTCCGGTGGCCGCGACAGCGACGACCGTGTGCCCGAAACATGGCAAGATCGTCTGGAGATACTCGCGCATGTCGATTTCATCATCGGCGACGGCGATCCGTAGGTTGCGGTTCACGGGCTAGCCTTCCTGTTGCCTGGGCAACGTGAGGATGATCTCGGCTCCCTTCCGCCTGGTCTCTCCCAGGCCGACGCGGCCGCCGTGGGCCTCAATGATCCGCTTGACGATGGCCAGGCCAAGCCCGGTCCCGCGGGTCTTGGTCGTATAGAACGATTGGAACATCCTGGCGCGCTGCTCGGCGGAGAGTCCTGGGCCGTTGTCGTGGATCGCCAGCCGGATGGCCTCGCGTCCCTCGAGACTGACCGGGGTGGCACTGATTGTGATCTCGGGACGCTCGGTACAGGCCGCTAGCGCGTTGTCGAGAATGTTACGGAAGACTTGCTCGAGGCGGAACGGGTCAGCTTCGCAAGAGAGTTCCAAACCGCCCGTCACCTCGTGGAGCGTGGCCTGGCGAGCGGAGTGCAGCGGTTCGAGGTGTTGCCAGGCGCGATGCCAGATTGCGGCCAGATTGCAGCAGCCGACGCCCAGCTTGATCGGTGCGGCGTATTCGCGAACGTCTTCGTAGAGCCGGTGCAAGTCGTCCTGGGCCTGCTGGATCCGGCCGATCAGATTGAGCGAGTCAGGCCGGTCCGCCAGCTTGAGCGCCAGCATCTCCAGGCAGGCTTGGCTGCGCTGAAGTGCATTGCGGCTCTCATGGGCGAGTCCCGCGCACATCTGGCCGATGGCCGCCATGCGCTCCGAGTTGAGGACGTGTTCCTGGGCGCGCTTCAGCTCGGTGATGTCGTTGGCGACGATCAGGAGAGCGGGCGAGCCATCATAGTCGGGAAGGCAGCGAATGTTCCGGAGCACGATCCGCCAGGAGCCATCGCGGCAGAGCAGCTTGCTCTGGATCTCGCGCTGGGGCTTCCCCCTTAAGGCCGCGCGACAGCGTGCGACAAACCCCGCTTGCTCGGGCTCCGGGACCGTGAGTTCGAGGAAGCTCTTGCCGCGAACCTCGTCGGCTCGGTAGCCGGTGAGCTGCTCAGCGAAGGGGCTATAGTAAAGAATCGCATGATCGTCGGGGCGAATCATGACGATTAGGCATTCGGCCGCCTCGACCAGGTTGCGGAAGACCGAGTCGCTTCGCTCTTTGGCCAGGGCCAGTCGTTGCTGTTCCAGGAGCCGGCCGATCCGCATCCGTAGTGAGGCTGCGCTGTAGGGCTTGAGGATGTAGTCGGCCGCTCCTAGTCGAAGCGCCTCGATTGCCCCCTCGAGATCGGAGTGAGCGGTAACGATCACCACGGCGGCCGCGGGGGCATGCGCCCGCAACGTGGGCAGGAAATCCAGCGCGTTGCCATCGGGCAGACGACGATCGAGGATGATCACACCGACCTCGGCGAGCGAGGAGCGAGAAAGAACCTCGCTCATCGAGCCTGCCGTCTCCACCGTGCAACTGTCCAATTCCAGAATGTCGCGCAGGTTCGCCCGGGCGTCGGGGTCGTCCTCGATCACCAGCACGTTCCCTGCACAGGAAGCTGATTGCAGCGGGGCCAGCACTGCGAATGACTCGAAGCGGTGTTCACCAGGACCGTGGCCGGAAACTGCCCAGACTCACCTGCGGGTTCCGGGAACCAGGCACGACCGAGGGATTGATCTCTTCTTCACTCTGGTACACGATACCTCTTTATGCGGCAAAAGGCGCGGACTTTCCGTACCGGCCGCCGGTCTTCCGGCATCGCTGCGGTACGTACTTTCTCTCGGGACAATCGACAAGATCTTGAAGGCTGTAAAAAGCAAGGAGATTGACGATGGCCGACGAGGTTGCGAACGCTTCTGCGTACGAGTTCAATCACGCACAGGAGAGCCAGATTGCCGACCTGGGCCGGGCGATGCGAATCGTCGGCCTCTTGGCGATCGTCTACGGCATTGCCGGCGTTGCGCTGATGGCCCTGACAGCCTGGATAACCCGCGTGCTGGCCATCGACCTGGCCCCGATCTTGGCCGTCTTCCTGGGCATCTGGTCCATGGCCGGGGGCAGCTCATTTCTCGAAGTCGCTGCGACCAAGGGTCATGATATCGACCTCCTGATGACGGCGCTGGGGAAGCTCAAGAACATCTTCCGCTTGATCGCCATCCTGATGGTGGCTGCGATTCTGATCACGGTGGCCATCGCCTCGGTCGTCTTGTTCTTCCGTCCGGACGGTTCCGCGCTGGTCGTGCAGGGCCATCCGGTGGGATGAGGTCGGACAGAAACGTTCAGATCAAGCAGCGCGTTCATCGTCCGTACTTTTCCAACCGCTCCTCACTGATCCAGCGTCGTACGGTCGCGTCGTCGGGCACGGGGCTGTCAGTCTGGAACTGCTCCCGAATCTCCTCGAAAGACCTTCCTCGCCCGACCGGAGCCGCTGTCAGGGTCTTGGGTTCGAGCGTTTCCAGGATCCGCCGGGCCAGTGTGATCCGATCGGCAGGAGACCAGGCGATCACGCGCTGGAGGACTTCACTCATTTGGTCGTCAACGCCGCCCATGATTCTTCTCGCTCCACTGCCTGAAGACTGTTTGCTTGCCGAGTACCGGCGCTCTCATTGCCCTCATGACTGCGGATACTTTCATTGTAATCGAGCTCCCGGTAAATCAAGTCATCCTGCCGCCGCCGCTGGGGCCTATGCTCTTGACCGGATCACTTCCGGGCCGGGAGAATCGTTTAACTCCAGCGTCCCGCACCCGCGTTCGAGCTGGTCGGCGATTCGGCTCGATCACGTTAGCAAATTCGAAGCGAGCGCCTGCGCATGTCTATGACCAGCCAGACCGCGACCGACGAGTCTTCCCCGCTCTCCCCAACGGTGATGCATGCTCTCCGGCAGGTGCCCGATTCGCTGGGCCGGTATGGCGTCTTTGGCGGCCGGTTCGTCCCCGAGACCTTGATGGACGCGCTCAACCAGCTTGCCAGCGAGTACGAGCGGGCGAAGGCCGATCCTGAGTTCAACCGCGAGCTTGGCTATCACCTCAAAGATTACGTCGGCCGGCCGTCGCCCTTGTATCTGGCCGGGCGACTCACCGAGTTTGCCGGCGGGGCCGAGATTTATCTCAAGCGGGAAGACCTGAACCACACCGGCGCGCACAAGATCAACAATGCGATCGGCCAGGTGATGCTGGCGCGGCGGATGGGCAAGAAACGCGTCATCGCCGAGACGGGCGCTGGGCAGCACGGCGTGGCCACGGCCACGGCCTGTGCGCTTTTTGGACTCGAGTGCACGGTCTACATGGGCGAGGAAGACATCCGCCGCCAGAAGCTCAATGTCTTCAACATGAAGACGATGGGTGCGCAGGTCGTGCCGGTGACGACCGGATCGAAGACCCTCCGCGACGCCACGAACGAGGCGATGCGCGACTGGATGGGCTCTTCCAAGGAGACACATTACACGATCGGCAGCGTGGTCGGCCCGCATCCGTTTCCGCTGATCGTGCGCGACTTCCAGTCGGTCATCGGCCGCGAAGCCCGAGAGCAGTGCCTGGGGCGGCTGGGCCGCTTGCCCGATGCGATCGTCGCGTGCGTCGGCGGAGGGTCCAACGCAGCGGGGATTTTTTATCCGTTCATCGAGGACGCCGAGGTCGAGCTCATCGGTGCCGAGGCCGGTGGCAGGGGCTTAAGGGCCGGCGATCATGCATCGAGCCTCACTCAGGGCAAACCCGGCGTGCTGCACGGCAGCTTCAGCTACGTGCTGCAGGACGACGACGGTCAGACGCAAGACGTGCACTCGATCTCGGCCGGCCTGGATTATCCCGGCGTTGGACCGGAGCACAGTTTCTGGAAGGAAACGGGACGGGTGCGGTACGAGAACATCACCGACGCCGAAGCGCTCGACGCGTATCACACGACGGCGCGCCGCGAGGGGATTCTGCCCGCGCTTGAGTCCAGCCACGCCCTGGCCCAGTCGTTCAAGGAAGCGCGCCGGCTGGGACCGGGCAAGGCGCTCGTGGTCTGCCTGTCTGGCCGGGGCGATAAGGACGCGTACGAGGTCGCCCGGCTCCGGGGTGAGCCGATCACCTAGGAGGGCGGACCCTTCCCTTTCACCCCGGCATCGGAAATTGGGCATCGCTGGCCCTGAAACAACATGAATCGAATCGACGAACTTTTCGCGCGGCTGAAGAAAGAGCACCAGCCCGGCTTGATGCCGTTTGTCACCGCCGGCGATCCCGACCTGGCCACCACGGCCGCGCTCGTGGGCGAGCTCGTCGACCGCGGGGCGGACCTGCTGGAAATCGGCATTCCGTATTCCGACCCGATCGCCGACGGACCGGTCATCGCCGCGAGCTATCACCGGGCGCTGCAGCACGGGGTCAAAGTCGGGCACATTTTCCAGACCCTGCGAACCCTCCGCGCGGAGGGCTCGGACAAGCTGGCCACCACGCCGCTGGTGGCGATGGTCTCGTACGCGATCATCCACCGGTACGGCGTCGAGCGATTCCTGAACGAGGGGGCGACGGCCGGCCTCGACGGCCTGATCGTGCCCGACTTGCCGGTCGAGGAATCCGAAGGGCTGATGACGCAAGCGACGCAGCGCGGGCTGAAGCTTATCCAGCTTATCACGCCCACGACTCCACGCCAGCGGGCCATCGAGATCGCCCGGCTGACCACCGGATTTATCTACTACGTCTCCGTGGCCGGGATCACCGGCGAGCGAACAAGCCTGCCGGCGGACCTAGTCGAGAACGTGACCTGGCTCCGCACTCAGACCGAATTGCCGATTTGCATCGGTTTTGGCATCAGCGGACCTGAGCAAATCCGGCAGCTTGCCCCGGTCGCCGACGGACTGATCATCGGCAGTGCACTCGTGCGGCGGCTGGCCAAGGCCGTCAACCGTCCCAGAGACGAGGTTGTGAAGGAAATCGGCCAGTTCATCGCCGAGCTAGCGGCGGCGCTACCGCGCTGCTCGAAATCATAACTCGCGGCAGAGTACCCCGAGCGAATGCATCTGATAGCGAACACATAAGTTTCTTATGAGCGCTTCAAGGCACCCGCTTTGGGGGCAGGCCGATCGGTGTGCCTTGAAGCTGATGACGGGGTCGTCGGGACGGATAATAGCATCGCCGCGGACACAGTCTTTCTCATGCAAGGGTTCGAGGATCCCGGATGGTTGTGAACGGGCGTATCGAGTTACAATACCGTTCAGGAGGAGCCTAGAATGACCATCACCATTCCAGCCGAGATTGAGGGTCCCCTCGCTGAAGAGGCGAAGCAGCGAGGAATAAGCGCCGAACGACTCGCTGTGGACGCCCTGCGCCAACGGTTTGCATCTCCTCTCGCCTCTCCATCCGGGAATCCAAGCTCACCGAGCTTAGCTGACTTTCTGGCTGGATATGTCGGCCTCGTGGAAGGTTCCACGGAGCCACTTTCCGAACACTGTGGTGAGCAGTTTGCAGCCGGCCTGGCAGAGGAAAAGAGGCCAGAGCGCTCGTGATCTTAATTGATACCGGCCCGATAGTGGCCTTAATTAACCGCAACGACCCGAACACTGCGAGCTTGAGGCCGGTTCGGATCAGACAAACTCAACGTGATCTCTCATCGCTTCGGGATTCAGCCGGTCATTGAGCCCGATCAGGGCTCGTAGCAACTGGCCAAGCGAGCGTAGGCCATGTTGAGAGAACGCGATGCCCTCGTGTGGCACTCCCGCTCGGTGAATTCGGAGAAAGTCTGAGTCCTGCGTGACGATGACACGTCTTTGCGCTCTCGCGAACGCGACATGCTCTTCGTCCGCGGCGCCACGGAGGCCCGCCTCGAGAGTCGTCGTCACGTCGATTCCGCGCCTGCGGAGCCCGTCGGCGATCGCTGGGTCGATGTGCTCATCAAGGTGGAACCGAAGCATCGGTGTCGGTCCCGGCGGATGAACCTGGCACGAGCTTGGACGGAATGTCGCTACGCATCGTGGCGATCAGCTCTCGATCTTCCAGGATTTGCCGCTGTATCTCCTCGCGGTGATCCCAGTAGTACGCAAGACTCGCATAGACGTCTGCCAGAGAAAGCTGGGCGAATCGTGTGACGATTTCGTCGGGAGAAACGCCCTCGAGCTCATGCCAAGCGTAGATGTCTTGCACGCGAATCCTGGTCCCTAAGATTCGCGCTCGCCCGCCACAGATCGCTGGATCGACATCAATATGCTCAACGACTGTCTGGCCCATCGTTGGTTACTCCCAGGCTTCCAGTCCCATGAGAGCTTACGGCACGGGAGTGCCCTTTTCAATCGCGGTGCACTCTTCACACCTCGTAGCTGGCGTGCAGTTCGGGCATCTGAACAGGGTTCAGGAGATGCGGCTGAAGCAGAGGAGCCAGCGACTCCATGGCTTCCGGCTCGCCGTGAACCAGGAAACCATGCTCGATCTTGCCGCCGGTTTGCTCGTACCACCAGGCGAGGTCGTTGCGGTCGCCATGACCTGAGAAGCCGTCGAGCACGTAAACCGCGGCACTCAAGTCGTACCACTGGTCGAGGATCTGGACGCGCTGGACGCCCTCGGAGATCTGCCGGCCCAGCGTCCCCTCGGCCTGGAAGCTGACGATGACGATCGCATTATCGGGGTCGGAGACGATGTGCCGGAGATGATGACGAACCCGCCCCGCATCGCACATGCCCGAGGACGAGATGATGACCATGGGGCCGCTCAAGTGGTTCAGCCGCCGGGAATCGTCAAAGCTCTGGCAAAATTCCACGAACCGCGAACCGAAGTAAAGCGGGTCGCGTGCCATCACTTTACGAGCATGCGTGGTGTATGCTTGGGGATGGTCGCGGTGGATCTCGGTCAGGCGGTTCGACAGGGGGCTGTCGACGTAGATGGGAATGGGCCGAACCTTATAGACGGAAAAGAGTTCCTGAAGGCAGAAGATCATGCGCTGGGTCCGCCCCAAGCTGAAGGCGGGGATGAGGATCTTGCTCTGCAGCCGGGTCGCCCGCGAGACGATCACGTGAAGCTGCTTCATGAGCCGGTCATAGGAGTCGAGCTCGCGGTTGCCATAGGTGCTTTCGGAAACGAGGATGTCGATGTTCCGGACCAGGGTAGGATCGGGAAGCAGGCTGGTGCTCCGCCGCCCCAGATCGCCGGTGAAGACGAACCGGCGGCTGCGGCCGTTCTCTCGAAAATCGAGTTGGACGATCGCCGAGCCGAGGATATGGCCGGCGTCCAGGTAGGTTAACGTCACGCCCGGAACGATATCGGTCGGTTCGTCGTACCGCAGCCGCTTGAGGCGTTCGACGACCCATTCGACGTCCAGCAGTTCGAAGAGTGGTTGGGGGGCCTCGATATTGGGATGGCGCACATGAGCGTTGCGCACGTCCTCGCGCTGGATGCGGGCACTGTCCCTGAGCATGACGCTGGTGATGTCGGCCGTGGCGGGTGTGGCGTAGATTGGGCCGCTGTAGCCGGCCCTAACCAGGCAGGGAAGCCGGCCGATGTGGTCGTTGTGGGCGTGCGAGACGATCACCGCGTCCAGGGTTCGAGGGTCGAACGAGAGCTGGTGGTTGGGGCTGGCCGGATCGATCCGCTCGGAGTCGAAAAGGCCACAGTCCAGGAGCAAACGGTAAGGGCCAATTTCCAGTAAATGGGCGCTACCGGTCACTTGCCGGGTGGCACCATGGAAGGTGATTCGCAACCAAGACCCTCCCGACGACCATGCGAAGAGGACACCGGAGCGGGTCGGGTCGCCTATGCTGGTTGTCGTTTCTCGTTCCCTGAATCAGCCGCCCGGGCCACATGCCCTCAGGGGGTGGGGCAGGCCTCGGACGCTCATCGAGCCTTCTGCAATGTGCCAACCCATCATGCCAGGAACCTCAACTTGCATCAAGCCGATCCGACGGTCACCAGACGACAAGCTGCTCAAGCCGCAAGCTCCTACGGCGGCATACGCGGCCGACTCCCACGTGCCGCGGCTGGGAGACGTCGTTGCCTGCTTCTCCAGCGGTTGGGAGATCGCCACGCAGCGTTGCTATTGAGAAAAAACCTTGTTGTACGTTCTCCGAAAGCGGTCTAGGATTTGCTAAGAGGGCTAGAACGTGACGCTTTCACATCGCTGGCCGTGACGGTTCAGGCACTTTCCTTCCGAGATCCTGTCAACCAGGGTCTTCCCTCTGGGCAGGAGCGCCCATCATGCACAGTAGCCGCGTGATTCCCCAGTCTCATCCTCTGCACCGTCTTTTTCGAGGCTTGACGGAGTCGACGTTCATGAGCGAGCTGGGCATTGGCGACCCCTCGCTCGTCGGCTACGTGGCGGATTTGTTAGCCAGTTTCGTGCCGAGCCACGGTGTCTGGCAAGTACGCGATAAAGAGGGCCGCCGCCTCATGCAGGTCACCCAGATGGTGGCCGAGGCCGAGTCGGCCGGCGATCTCGAGCGCCGTAGCGAGTGCCATCGCCACGTGGGCGATTATACACTATTCTGGACGGGCGTCTATCCCGAAGCCCTGGCCAAGCTCCAAGACAGCGGCTCTCCCGACAGCCTGATTCGCTACCAGGAGCAAGGGAAAAGGTCCTATTACCTGGCCAGCACGCTGAGCACAAGTGACGATCGCGGCAGCATCTTACGGCGATTGAGCGCCGAGTTCGAGCTGTGCGCCTTCGGACTTTCACGAGTGCGCCGGGAATGGGAAAAGATGGAATCCGAGGCGACGTCGTGGGGTGGAAGCCGCCCGATGTGGGCCTGAGCGCGACGTGCCTTGATTTGCCGCGATCGTGCCTGCATCCTCGGCACGGTCTTCGTCTTTCCCTAGAAGATGACCCAAGCCGGAGTGTTGCCGGCGGGAGCATCCACGTACAATGTTATTGGCCGTCACGGCGAGCCCGGCGCATCTGTGGGCAGCCGGTCCGGGATCGACTTTGCGCTTCACCCACAAAAGAGAGCGCGACCATGGTGCTTCCTCTGGGCGATCTGCAGCGAACCCGGATCACGCCGGTGATCACTTACGCGCTGATCGCGATCAACGTTGTGGTCTACCTGCTCCAGTTTCAGTCAGGCGACCGCATCACCATGGCATTCGCGTGCACCCCGTGGGAAGTGACGCACAACCAGGACATCGATGCGCCGATCCGCATGCCCCCCGCCGTCGTCCGCATGCACGACCCGCGTGACCCGACCGGCCGAAGGATCATCGAGGTCGAGCGCAAACCCGCCGTCATCAAGCACCAGCCCACCCCGATTCCCGTCTGGATGACCCTACTGACCGCCATGTTCCTGCACGGTAGCCCCATGCACTTAATCGGCAACATGCTTTACTTGTGGATCGTGGGCGACAACGTCGAGGAGGTGCTGGGTTCACTTCGGTACATCATCGTTTACCTGGCCTGCGGACTCGTCGGCTCACTGGCCCAGATCGCGGCCAGCCCAGACTCGGTGATCCCCACCCTTGGTGCCTCCGGGGCCATCGCCGGCATCATGGGCGCTTATGTCATCTGGTTTCCTCACAACCAGATTCGCGTCCTCCTCTTCCGCTTCATCACCGTGCTGCCTGCCGTGGTCGTGATTGGCGGCTGGATCATCCTTCAAGTCTGGCTGGGAGCCGGGTCGTTCCATAAGATGGGCGAATCGGGTGGCGTCGCCTACCTGGCTCACGTCGGCGGCGCGGCGACCGGCATCCTCGTCGCCTTCCTCTTCTACGATCGCGCCCAGTACATCAAGCACCGCGACGCGCACGAGCGCGGATGGACTCCCTATCCACCGCGCGGCTATGGCTGAGGGCTGGGGCCGTAGCCCGTGTCGGTAACCTGGTGCATCATACCCCGCCGCTGGTCCAGAGGGAGCGCGCTGGGATTGATCCAGGTTGGGAGCGGCGGGTCCCGTGCGCCGGCTGATGGCCGCTGTCCGGGCCGGAACGAGGCGGCGAGCCGCATTCGACGCGAGACCGGGCTCCTGCCCCGCGACCCGTCGCCAAGCGCGACAATCTGGGTCATCCCCCGCCCCTGTTGCATCGGGCCCAGGGCCACAGATAAAGAAAAGGTCTCTTGTGCGGGACCCCCGGCACGGACGAATGATCGAGATGCGGGCAAGAGCACACGATCTGCCTGCACTTCCCGCAGGCAGAAGGCGCCTCTGGTGCGACCTGACGGAGCAACGTCATATACAGCAGTTACATACGAACACTTTGCCGTGAATTTTTTGTTAGAAGCATGCCTCTGATCTCTTTTTGCTTGAATCTGGTAATCGCCGCCTAGTAACATCCGATTCCCAAGGGCCGCTTGTTGCCAGAAACGGCGAGGCGATTATGAGGTCGTGCTTTCTAACGCCGCCTTCACCTTTTGCCGCGATCGCGCTCGCTTTCACCACTGTGGGGTCGCTTATGATCGCGGGTGCGCTGCACACTCATTGCGGATCGCACCTTGCGCCGGACCCCGAGCCGACCACCCCGAGCCGCGGTCTCATCGAGAGCCCAAGACTTTTCACATGTCCGCCCCAGCTTGATTTGGGGGATCTTCGGCCCGGGACTACCAAAACGGCGGTGATCAGTCTCAAGAACCACGGCAGCGAGGCAGTGACGGTCGCTGGGGTCAAGTTTAGTTGTGCTTGTGTTACGACGTTCCTTGGTGCTCTGCATATCGCTCCGAGAAGCAAACTTAGCCTCCCGCTCAAGTACGACCCTCATCACGACCCTGACTTTCGGGGTCGATTAGCGGTTGTCGTCGAAGGAGTTGACAACAGCGGGATAACAATCTTCAAAAGCACGGTACACATCAACATCCTTGATAGCCCCCGGCCTGCCGCGGTTAGCTACGCGGAAGAGAGGAGGTTCGAAGGTGAGTGACTCAGCGATGGTCGAGCCAGCCGTGGCCATCCATCCCGCCCCGGTGCCGCCGCCGAGGAGCGGCGACGGTCAGATGACGTGGTCGTCACGGGCATGGCTCGTACGTGTCTTGATCGCGCTGACCGTACCGGCGGCCATCGTCGGCTGGGCCTAGCTGCGCTTCGGATCGATTCGGGTCGCTCTCGCCGCGTCGCGGGGTGTACCGCTTTATGTCGAAGAACCGCTTCGGACCGCGGGCAGCCACAAGGCCGGCGACAAATTCACAGCCTGCTTCCGGGTCTGGAATCTGACACCGCTGCCCGCACGTCTCCCGTTCGTCCCGGCGGGCTCGCGCTGCAAAGCAAGAGGGCGGTTTTGGCCTGATTTCGACTCGGTACCTATTTTGCTCCAGAGCTACTGAGTCTGCGTCCACCACACAGGGGACACGAAGTCCAACGACCGATCCTCGAAGGGCCCCCTGGGATCAAACCGGTGGTCCCTAGCGCACGAGAAACGACCCTCGCCTAGCGACGGGTCTGCTCTCGGTTGTGTTGACATGCCTGCCCGCGGCCTGAATGGTATGCGCACGCGGCCCGCGGCGGCCTTGCTGATACCACGGCCGCTCTCCGCTTGTCGGCCACCCCCGTTGCCTCGCGAACCCAGGTTCGCCCCTTTCTAGCTCAGGGTGTTTTAACGAGTCAAAGGATCTCCTATGGAATCAACGGTCTGGATGAGGTATGCGTTCGTGATCACCTGCTCCTTCGGCGTTTTCTGCTCGCTGGGATCAGCACGGGCGCGAGCGCAGGAGGTCGATGCCAAAGCTCGCTTTCTCGCCGAGGCTCCCGCGGCGTGGAAGGTTCTCGCGACCATCGCCGATCACGTCGAGGTCCACGCGATTCACGTCGACGCTATCGTCGGAATCAAAGGGGCGAGACCTGACTTCAAGAGAAAATTTCGCTTCCTCTCCAACGGTCAATTTCTCCGCGCCGAGCATCTCGGCATGGAAAGTACCGGCAGCTTCGCTTACGTCGTGAACCCGCGCTATGGCTTTTGCGTCGGGCGCACCACCGATAAAGACCCTTTCCAGATCAAAGACATTAGGAAGCCCGACGACGACGGGATCCGAGTCGAGATCGAGAACTTGGCTCTCGGGTGGATTCGCCCGGCATTTGGAGACTGGGTCAATTTTCAGGAGATGCATGCAGAGTCGAAAATCGTGATCAAGCGGGTGACGGCGTCTCGAGTTGCCAGCGAGGAGCTGGTGCGGGTCGAGTTCGAGAGCAACCCGCAGAGGATCGGTAAGCTTCCCTGGCGGAAGGGCTCAGTGACCCTGGCGCCCGACCAGTTGTGGGGCTTCCGGCAATATGACGTCTCGGGTGTCTGGGGCACGGAGAAAGGAAAATTCACGGGTGTCGTCGAGTATGGTCAGAAGATCGAGGGCCTTCCCAGCTTGCGTCGGATCCATCTCTCTAAGTTCGACGAGTCCGGGAAATATCCCACCAACAGTTCTGAAGAGATAGAAACGACGTTCACCAAGTGGGTGCACCGCGATGCACCCGAGCAGGAGTTTACGCTGACGTCGTTCGGCCTTCCGGAGATCGCCGACCCGCCCAAGGGTGCGTCCTCCACCCACCAGAGCTGGTGGTTGATCCTTGGCGCTCTCAGCCTTGCCGCCACCGTCACCTTGCATCTGACGAGGCGAAGCCGGGCGATCTGACGAGCTTGCGCGAACGTGCGCCACCGAGCGTTCGCTTGGTCGCGATTCCAGGCGCCCAGACCGGCGGATGGTCCGCACGGGCGATTTCCCAAGGATGAATACAGGAGTCTCCACGCATGACACTCAAAGTATTGCTGATTTCCACAATTGGAGTATCCCCGGCTTGCTGGGCAGGTTTTGGCCAGCCTCCAAAGGCCGCGGTCGCGACCAGTCCGCCTGTGCTTGCCAACACTGAGACGGTCCAGCCCAAAGCGTCTGCCGCCGGATCGCCCGCGCCGGCCAAGGAGGCGGTAAAGGCGAGGCAGGAGCCCAGCCCTCCTGAGGCCACGCGCAAGGCTGGACTGTCCTATCCACGCACGTTGGTCATCGAACCGATGAAATTTGGCGAGCAGCGCGAAATCGCCTATCCGTTCGAGAACCGGACCGACAAACCTGTGCGGATCCTCGGCGCGAGCGATCTGTGCGGCCGCAATTTCTGCGTGACAAGCGATGTCCGGATCCTGATCCAGATCAAGGCGCGTTCCAAGGGGCTGGCCAGGCTTCACATCACGGTCGGAGAGGTGGCCGGAGATTTCGAAGCGCCTCTGACGATCTATACGGATTGCCCGGGACAACACCAGGTCTCCGTTACGATCAAAGGGCGCACGGTCAAGCCGTAAATGTGGGGAATTGGAGGTGATGAATTCAACAGGAAGGGGCGGAGATGCGAATTGGTTCGTCACGGCGAGGTACTGAGAAGGGGATGACATTGATCGAGGTCTTAGTCGTCATCGCCGTGATTGGACTGCTGGTGGGGCTTCTTCTTCCTGCTGTACAGAGCGCCCGCGAAGCCGCCCGTCGACTTGCCTGCAGCAGTAACCTGCGGCAGCTCGGACTAGCCATCAGCGCCTACCACGACGCCATCAATTGCCTTCCCCCTGGTCGGATACTCTGTTACGACCCCCGATTTTCGGGGCCGAACCCTCCGTGTTCTTCTCCCGCCGTGGACAAGGGAATTCTTACCTTCTTGCTGCCGCAAGTCGAGCAGCAGACCCTTTATAACGCCATAAACCATGATTTGACCGTCCTGGGGCCGGAGAACACGACCATCCACACCGTCGCGGTGGGCATCCTTGCCTGCCCTAGCGATCCGGACTCGGGTTATCCCCGTGACCTGTTGCCCGATGCACTGAGCTCCTACGCGGTGGACGGGACCCCGAGAATGGTCTTCACCAGCTATTCGGGGTGCTACGGGTCGATCTACGTCAACGCCATCCCGAGACCATCAAGCGGTTGCCGCACGCCGCCAAACTCTACGGCCCAGGCCAATGGCGCTTTCAACGACCGGGCGCCGATCCGTCTCGCGGACTTCACCGACGGCCTGGGAAACACGCTCTTCATGGCCGAGAAAGCCACGAGCCTTTTTCGGCTCCTGAGCCCCGCCGATCCTCAGCTTTTCGCTAACCGTGGGTGGTGGGTGACTGGTAATTGGGGGGACACGTTGATGACAACTTTTTACCCACCGAACACCTTTTCCAGGATTGCCATGGCGGCCACCTCGGCGCAGACCTTCTCCGCGTCCAGTCAGCACCCGGGTGGTTTAAACGGACTCATGGGCGACGGCTCGGTCCGTTTCATCAAAAGCTCGATCCAGTCCTGGAATTTTGACACGGTCACTGGCCAGCCCGAGGGAGCGGTGATGGACCCGTCGGGCTGGTGGGCGAACCTTCCGCCGTCGGGACTTTGGCAGGCGCTGGCTACCCGCTCTGGAGGCGAAATCGCCGACCCCAGTCAATATTGACGAGTCCGAGCTTTTCGTCCCCCCGACCGGTCTATCCGGGCTTCGCTCATTAAGCGAATGGGCGCCTAACGAAACCTCTCTTTCTTCCCCAAGTGGCGACCACCGTCGGGGGCCGCGCTTGCGGCTACGCAAGCGTGCCGGTGCCCGTGACCGATTCACCCGCCCGCCCATCACGCTCACGCGGACGTGAGCGTTGCACCCGGGACAATGGCCCCATGGCCTCCTCCGCCAAGGGACCCTGCGCAATCGTCACAATTCACCTATCTTCTTCCTTTCAACCTCGATTGCCGGGGCGTGTTATAATGGTTTGGCTCGCTGAACTGCGAAGACTTGATGCGTGCCCGCCCCCTAGCGGGCCAGGCCAGTGCGCGGGGTCTAGGAACGAAGCCGGGAGAAGTGATCTTCATGTGTGGTATTGTTGGTGCGATTGATCTCGAAGGTCGGCGCGAGTTCCCTCTGGCGCGGTTGCTGGCAATGACGGGCGCCATAGCGCACCGCGGGCCGGATGACGAGCACGTTCATATCGAGCCGGGGTTGGCCCTGGGCGCACGCAGGCTGTCGATCGTCGATCTGTCGGGGGGCCGGCAACCCCTCTGCAATGAGGACGGCTCGGTCTGGGTCACGCAGAACGGTGAAATCTTCGAGTATCCCGAGCTTCAAAAAGAGCTGCTTTCCCGCGGCCACACTCTGGCCACGCGATGCGATACCGAGCTGTGGGTGCACTTGTACGAAGACATGGGCGAACGCTGCTTCGAGCGCACTCGGGGGCAATTCGCCGTCGCACTTTGGGACCGCAGGAAGCGGACGCTCATTCTGGGCCGCGACCGGGTGGGGATTTGCCCGCTCCACTACGCCCTCGCCGACGGCTGGCTGCTCTGGGGGTCGGAGATCAAGGCGATTCTGGCGTCGGGGCTGGTGCCGCCTGTACCCGACCGCAAAGGGATCGACCTGTTCTTCAACACTTTCTGCGCGGGAACCAGTCGTACGTTTTTCCAAAACGTGCGGATGATCCCGCCGGGGCATTTTGTGACCGTCCGCGACGGCAGAATCGAGCTGAAGCAGTACTGGGACCTCGATTTTCCAGACGCCGGAGATGAGCGCCGGCTGGACGATCCGACACCACTGGTGGACGAGTTGGAGCACCTGATGCGCCAGGCCGTCGAGAAGCGGCTGCGGGGCGACGTGCCGGTGGTTAGCTACATCAGCGGCGGGCTGGATTCGACGGTCATCTTGGGCCTCAGCTCACGAGAGCGCGGCTATGCGGTTCCTTCATTCACGATCGGTCTGGACCGCGCAGGGCCGGATGAGCGATCGAACGCCGCGGAATCGGCCGCCGCGCTGGGTTCTCGGCTCACGACCGTGACCCTCAATCGCGGCGATATCGTCGCCGCTTATCCCGAGCTGATCCGCGCAGCCGAGGGACCGGTGATGGACTCGGCCTGCGCCTGCCTGATGCGCTTGGCCAGCACTGTGCACGAGCAGGGCTATAAAGTGTCCCTGACCGGTGAGGGAGCCGACGAAGCCCTGGCCGGCTATGCCTGGTTCAAGACTCAGAAGCTGCGTGAGATACTCCGTCGGCGGCTAGGGCCGTCGATTCCCGCGGCGATCCGAGGCCTGGTGCTGGGACTCATGGGTGGCGATCGTGCATTCTTGCCGGACCGGTTCCCGATCCAGGGTTTTCGCACTGCCCAGCAAGATATCTACGACCTGCTGGCGCAAGGGCGATCGTTCCTCTATTCCCGTGACATGTGGAGCGAGCTTGCCAGCCACTCGGTCTATGACGACATGGGCATCACGCACAGCCGGTTCGCCAAGTGGGCACCACTGAACCAGTCGCTCTATGTCGGCTACAAGGTGATGCTTGCCGGCCTTTTGCTCAATGGCAAAGGCGACCGCGTTGCCATGAATTCGTCGGTCGAGGCCCGCTATCCGCTTTTAGACGACGACGTGATCCAGTTCAGCGCCACGATCGCGCCGGAGTACAAGCTGCGCCGGTTCACCGACAAGTGGCTGCTCCGCCAGGTCGCCGCGCGCACATTGCCAGAGCGAATCGCCAACCGGCCCAAGACAATGTTCCAGGCGAGCCGGTCCGACGCGTTTTTGGACAGGAACCGCCCGGCGTGGGTCGATCAGCTTCTGTCGCCCGCATCACTGGCAGCTACGGGCTATTTCGATCCGGCGGGCGTTGCTCGCGAGCGTGCCGCGCAGGTCCGCTTTCCGCGAATCACACCCAAGCGCATCATCATGGACCTGAGTCTCACCTGCGTCGTCGCGACCCAGCTCTGGCATCACACGTTCTTCGGCGGCGGACTGTGCGACTTGCCAACCTGGTCGCCCACGCCGCTGCACCAGCCGATCACCCCCGATCTCGAGATTTATTCACCGCTGGATGCAGGCTGTGCAGCCCAAAGCTGAGGGTGCGGGCGAATGGGGTAGCACACCAACTTCGCAAGCCCGGTCCTTGGGTACCTGGGGGAGAATGCATCAGCGTGCCTGGCCCAAGCTCACGGCAACGGCCTCGCTGGCAGATCATGCGAATCTGTGTATAGTCGAGATGAGCGGAGATTGGTGCATGGAGCCTGGAAAATGACCTTGCCCGACTTTCTCACTCGAGACCGCTACGGAGAGATCCGCCTGAACGGGCACCGTATTGGCTTGTATCACATCGTGTCTTTTTACAATCGAGGGGAGACGGCCGAGGCCCTCGCGTGCCGGTTCCCGAGTCTGCCTCCCGAACTTATCAACGATGTGATTGATTTTTATAAAGCAAGCAAGAACGAAGTCGATGCGTATGTTGCCGAGTGTCAGGCTGAGATTGACGAGCAGCGAGCAGCGGCTCCAGAGGGTCCCAGCCTCTCGGAGTTGAGAAAGCGACGAAGGGCAATGGCGCCGAAATCCGCGCAATGAACTGGCCCCCCGCGTTCCTTCTTGACGAACACTCGCGCGGTCCACTCTGGGAGGCAGTTCAGGCTCACAACGCGACGCCAGGCGCGGAGCCGCTCCTTGTGTTCCGGGTTGGCGATGGGCCAGACTTGCCCCTGGGCGTGGACGATTCCGAGATTCTCCAGTGGGCCCGAGCAGAAGAGCTGCATCGTCGTCTCTTGCGACCGCCAGACGATGGCAAGGTACTTCTGGGACCACCTCAAAGCCGGGAGGCATTCGCCGGGTCTTATTCTCCTGCCGAACGTCTTTTCCATTACGGAAGTGCTTGAGTATTTGATTCTCGCTGCCCACGCTTCCGAGCCGACAGAATGGCATGATCGGATCGTCTACTTTCGTGAGATATAGCATCCGCTTCGCGGACCGCCCGAATCGAACTGCGTTACCGCCCCACTAATCTTGGGTAAGTCGTTCACTGAAACCCAGCGCCGTCGCTATTTATGCCGTGTTCGCGGCGCGGTCCTTTAGTTATGATCCAAACATGAGCCTCCTTCCGCAACTCAAGGATCAATCACCAATGAAGGCACACCCGATCTATGTTTGCCTGGCACTTGGCGGTGTGAGTCTCGGGATAGCTCAACAGCTAGCCCGGGCCGGTGATGAAGCTCCCGCCTCGCAAGAAGAAAACGCCATTCGAGCCGCTGACCTTGCATTCATGCAGGATTACAGCAAGGGCGATGCCAAGGCGCTGGCGGCCCGGTTCACGGAGGATGCCGAGGTCATCCAGTCTAACGGCGCGCGGTTCCAGGGCCACGCCTTGATCGAACAGCGGCTGGCCGAGACGTTCGCCGCTTGCCCCGGCGTGACGCTCGAGATCACGCCCGAGTCGATCCGCTTTCTCAGCCCCGACGTGGTCAAGGAGGAAGGCCGGACGATGCTCAAGCCGACCCAGGGAGCGCCGGAGGTGCGCCAACACACCGCACTCCTGGTCCGGAAAAACGGCCAGTGGCTGATCTCGAGCATTCGCGAGGAAACCGAGACCCTCCTGCCCCCGCACGAGCGGCTCAAGGAGCTGGACTGGATGATCGGCGAATGGGTCGACGAGGGGCCCGACGCCCACATCCACGTCTCTTGCCACTGGTCGAAGGACGGCAACTTTCTGATCCGTACCTTCGCGGTGAAGGTCCAGGGCAAGCCGGCGCTTTCGATTCACCAGCGCGTCGGCTGGGACCCGCTGGCGAAGCAGTTTCGTTCCTGGGAGTTTGACTCCGAGGGGGGCTTTGGCGAGGGCAAGTGGAGCGGCGGCGGCGACCGTTGGGTGATCAAGCACACCGGCGTCCGTCCCGAGGGAATCACCGCTTCGGCCACCCATAATATCTTCCGGGAACGGCCCGACCTGGTGCGCTGGAGTTCCGTCGATCGGGTCGTCGGCGACGAGTCCGTCGCGTCGCAAGAAAGCTATGCCATGGTTCGCGTTCCGCCAACTCCAAAGATTCCAGCCGCCGTCCAGCCGGTTCCTTCCCCGACACCACGAGAGACGAGGACACCATGATGATTCGCAAGACTTCGCTCGCTGCGGCGGTCGTGTTCCTGCTCGCTCTTCCGGCCGGCCAGCAGCTCTGGGCCTATCACGGTTTTGGCGGCGCCCGCGGTGGCGGCGGTGGTGGTGGATTCCGCGGCGGCGGTGGTGGCGGGTATCGCGGCGGCTCCGGCGGGATGCAGTCGTTCGGCCGTACCCCGTCATTCAGCGCCGGGTCGTACGCGCGGCCGACGGGCGGCTACAGTCCGCCAGCGACCTATGGCAATCGAGGCTCGTTCGAAGGCATGCGTGGTGGGCAGATCGACTACGGATCGCGAGGCGGTTCCTACACGACGCAGCGGGGAGGGACCATCAACTACGGCGCAGCAGGAGTTGGCGCCCACGGACCCGGCGGCGGCGAGGCCGGACGCGGTGTCTACGGGGTCTCAGGAACAACTGCTGGAGGACGGAGCTATGGCGACGTCGGTCGCGTGGGCGGTGCCGTGGGTCCGCAGGGCGGCGCCGTTGCAGGCCGGTCGAACCTGGGCGTCGTCTCGGGGCCGCACGGCACGGCCATCGAAGGAAACCGCGCTTACGGCATCTCGGCGGCCCGGCCTTACGGGTTCAACGCGTACGGCGGATACCACGCCGGCTGGATGCACGGCTACTGGGGCGGGCACAACTATGCTGCCTGGGGCTGGCGCAACCCCTATTGGGGCGGCTGGGGTTGGGGCATGGGCACGGGCTTGGGCCTGGGCCTGGGGCTCGGCCTGGGCTGGGGGCTCTCCTCCTGGGGCTACGGCTCGGCGCTTTACGGCATGGGCTACATGCCTTACTCAAACCCTTATTACAATGACTACTACAGCGCGCCCGGAGCCATCGCCGCTCCCTACAATTACAGCCAGCCGATCGACACCACGGCCGCTCCGGCGGACGACTCGGTGTCCCAACCGGCTGTCGCACTTTTCGATGCCGGCCGGGCCGCCTTCTACCAGGGAAACTACACCGAAGCCCTGCAGCAGACCGACGCGGCTCTGGCGAGCCTGCCGAGCGACACCACGCTGCATGAGTTCCGCGCCCTTTGCCTCTTCGCCTTGAAACGTTACGACGAAGCGGCCGCCGCCTTGTACGCGGTGCTCTCGGTTGGGCCAGGCTGGGACTGGACCACGATGATCGGTCTTTACCCGGGCATTGACCCCTACACCGCTCAACTCCGGGCGCTGGAGGACTATTGCCGGTCGAACCCGAATTCGACCTCAGCGCGGTTCGTTCTGGCTTACCACTACCTGACACAGGGCAATACCGAGGCCGGCGTGAGCGTTTTGAAGCAGATCGTCGCGCTGCGGCCAGATGACACGCTCTCGGCCAAGCTGCTGCGGCAGCTCGACGCTCCCGCCAGCGATGCTGCGCCGGCTGCCTCCCCCGCCACTTCCGCCCCGGCTGCTGTGCCCGCGGCTTCCGCTCCGGCGGAATCGACCCCTCCCCAAGGGGCGTCGATCAACGGGACATGGACCGCCCAGCCGGCCGACGATACCTCGATCGCACTCTCGATTCAGCCCGGCGGCGAATTCAACTGGCAGGTCACCCAGAAAGGGCAGCCGCGTCAATTCTCAGGCAAAGCGACGTACGACCAGGGAATTCTAACTCTGGTGCAGGACAAGGGTCCGGCGCTGGTCGGCCGGGTCGATTGGAAGGACGCCAATCACATGGCTTTCCACATCGTCGGCGACGGCCCCGATGACCCAGGGCTGAATTTCTCGCGCTAGGCCGCGGAGGCGTTCAGAACGATGTCCGCCCGCGTCAGGCTGCTACGCGCCGCGCACGGCAAGTACGGCACGCTACTCCTCGCCTTGCTCGCTCTGCTTGTCACGGCACCCGTGATCAACGAGAGCCAAGCGTGGAGGATCGTGCTGAGCTTGCTTGCCGCTTGGCTGATCGTCGCGGGGCTTGTTGCTGCCCGACCTGGCCGGGGAACGCTCGTCCTGGGACTCATACTCGCCGCAGCCGATTTTGGCATCGGCCAACTTGCCGCTTACGACGCCACAGCATGGCTCTTGCGGCTTCAGGCCCTGCTCTGGCTGCTGACCCTGGCCTTCGTCTCGGTGGCCATCCTCGAGGTCGTTCTGGAAAGCCAGCCGGTGACGCTCGAGACCCTCCAAGCTGCCTTCTGCGTGTTCCTGCTCATCGGGCTCGCATGGGTCTATGCCTACGTTCTGATTGAACTGATCGCTCCTGGCTCGTTTCAGCTCCGGGGAG
>JBKQMU010000047.1:0-15841 GCA_052146555.1 Isosphaeraceae bacterium | reverse complement strand
AGGCCCGAGGAAGCGTCGCAAAATCCCGGTAAACCATGACGTTGTGTGGCGCGAGAGGAGAACTGCCTGCGCCGATCGTCTTGGCTGCTGACTACAAGGCGTGAGATGGCCACGCAATCGTATTCGCCTTTGGTGGTCCTGCGAATCCCTTGGGCTAGGGCGAAGTGAATATCCCGGCGTTCATCGACGCCCTGAAAAGCGACGACTACCAGGCGCCGCTGGTCGTCGAGCGCGGGATGAAACCAGGCCGGCCGGCTGAGCGATGTCGCGGCGGGCCTGGAGCATATGCGGGAATGCCTTGGGGGTTGACGGCGCAAGGAGAGAATCGCCACAGTCGCAGGCGCGAGGCGAACGCATGGAAAAGTACTTTTCTTTGCGCAGGCTTACTGGCCGATCGAAATGCGCGTTCGTGCCAGCGAGGTCAGCTCACAACGCTGTCAACAACGTGTGCAAGCTCGCGCCCTGCCTCAGTCAAGGCGTAAAAATTGTGCTTGCCCGATCGCCGCGGCTCGATCAGCCGGCCGTGCCGCAAGAGTGCCAGGTGATGACTGACGGCCGGCTGGCTCTGAGTGCCCAGATCGGCACACAGCTCGGAAACATTCCGCTCTTTCTCGGAGAGCAACATGAGCACTTGCAACCGAGTGGGATCGGAGACCTGTTTGAGCAGCTCAGCCACTCGGCGGATTTCCGCGAGGGTGCGACTGGATGTGGACGCCTTGGTCGATCGGCCCGATGTCTTCGCTGTGGAGACGGCCATGGTTTTCCTCAACCATTTCTATGCTAGAAGGATGCGCTGATTTGGCCGGACCCGGATGGATCACGGTATCGGCAGTTATGAATCGCTAGAGGTCATGATAAGATTATCCGTAGATCCAGTCAAGCCCTCCTGGATCTTTCATTCAATTGAATTGTAGCAGCAAGGTTGTTCTTCAGATGCGGATGTGTTGGCGGCGTGGTTTTAGGAGATCCGGGCCAGTAACATCGCAACAGAAGTGGACAGAATAGACCACTTCCTTCTGGGTTCCCACCTGGCGAAACGGCTTGCCCGGCGTTAGACTTATCTGAACGTATGGCGAGATTCCGCTGGATGGCGGCGGGAAAACGAGCATTTCCGGCCTCGGCTGTCCAAATCGGCTGGGGCCCTCATCTGAGTAAGGGTGCGATGGGCGGGGCGACAATTTCCACGAAGAAGACGGTGACAAAAGCACGCGAAGCCGCCTATCAGCAGTGCATCCATCCTCGGTGCGCTGCCACCTTCGCGATCGACGAGGTGCGATTTTCGTGCCCGGCCTGTGGCGATCTCGTCGACGTCGTCTACGACTGGGATCGTCTTGCCGTGCCTGCCCGGCTGGCGGACTTTCAGAACAAGTGGGCCAGCCGGCTCGACCCCCTTTGCTTTTCCGGCGTCTGGCGGTTCGCTGAGCTGTTGCCATTTGCCCCGCGTGACAAGGTGGTCACCATCGGTGAGGGCCAGACCCTGCTCCAGCGTGCCGATCGGGTCGGGAAGTATGTCGGCTTGAAAAGCGGCCGCCTGTTCTTGCAGTACGAGGGGATGAATCCCTCGGGAAGCTTCAAGGATAATGGCATGACCGCCGCGTTCACGCACGCGCGGATGGTGGGAGCGCGCCGGGTCGCCTGCGCCAGCACCGGGAACACCTCGGCGGCTCTGGCGGTCTATTGCTCCGCCACCGAGCACGATTTCCAAGCGATCATCTTTATTGGTTCGGGAAAGATCGCCTATGGAAAGCTTGCCCAGGCGCTGGACCACGGGGCCCTGACGATCCAGATCGTGGGCGATTTCGACGATGCCATGGTCCGCGTCCGCCAGGTCGCCGATCGTCTGGGCATTTACTTGATGAACTCGATCAACCCGTTTCGCTTGGAAGGGCAGAAGGCGATCATGTACCGGGTCCTGGAGGGGCTCGGCTGGGAAGTTCCCGACTGGATCATCGTCCCCGGCGGGAATCTGGGGAATTCCAGCGCTTTTGGCAAGGCATTCATCGAGCTCAAGCATCTTGGGCTGATCGACCGCGTGCCTCGGCTGGCGGTAATCAACGCGGCCGGCGCTCGCACGCTTCTTGAGCTGCACGTGCACCGAGGGGTGAGCTGGCGCTGCGGATTGCCCGACATGGACGCGGTGACCGGGTATTACAGCCACCTCGACGCCGAGCGAATCAAGGCCTCAACCATCGCGTCGGCGATCGAGATCAATCGTCCCGTGAATTTCAAAAAGTGTCTGCGGGCACTCGACTTCTGTAACGGCGTCGTACGCCAGGTTAGCGACCAAGAGATCATGGATGCCAAAGCCAAGGTGGGTGCGGGAGGGCTAGGCTGCGAGCCGGCCAGCGCAGCCAGCGTGGCTGGGGCCAAGCGACTTCGTGAGGAGGGGATGATCGGGCCCGACGAGCGCGTCGTCTGCATTCTGACCGGACACCAGCTCAAGGATCCGACGGCAACGGTGGCCTATCACGGCACCGACTTAGAGAACTTCGAGAAGGTTCTGGGCAGCCGTGGGGTGCATCTGGCCAGCTTCGCGAATCGGCCGGTGGTCGTCGCCAATGACCTTGACGACATTATCGGCACAATTGCACAGTTTGGCGAAGCCGCCGCACCGCCTGAGCCCAAGTGAGCCGCGCCGCCGGCTTCCCTGTCCGCAATCGAGACCGGCTTCCCTGCGCGCAGAAGAGAAAGGAAGAAATGGGCGTGGCGACGGTGCAGAAATCGTTGGGAGTGCATGGCGCAGCGGGCCGCATGGGTCTGCGGCTGATTCAATTGATCGCGGAAGATCCAACGGTCCGCCTGGGCTGGGCCATCGAGCGTCCTGGCCATCCCTCGCTCGGTTCCGAAGTCGGTCTCCTGGCGGGGGTTGCGCCCCTGGGAATTACGCTTGGCACCCTCGCCGCCCTGGAGGGCACGGTCGATGCACTAATCGATTTCTCGCATCCCGCGGCCACACTCGAGTTGGCCAGATTCTGCCAGGACCGGGCGATTCCGCTGGTTGTCGGCACGACCGGATTCTCGATTTCTCAGCGGGCAGAGCTCGATCAAGCTGCCGGAGCGATTCCGCTATTGGTCTCGCCGAACATGAGCCGGGCAGTGAACCTGCTTATGCACCTGGTGGGCGAGGCGGCCCGCGCTTTAGGTCAGGCCGCCGATATCGAAATTGTCGAGCGGCACCACAGGATGAAGAAGGACGCGCCCAGTGGCACAGCGCTGCGGCTGGCAGAGATCGCCGCCGGGGCTGCGGGGATCAGCCATCTCGTCCACGGCCGCGAGGGCCAGGTCGGTGAGCGACCACGCGACGAGATCGGCCTTCACGCCGTCCGCGCTGGTGACGCGCCGGGCGAGCATACGGTCATCTTCGGCCTGCCGGGCGAATCGCTCGAGCTCTGCCATCGCGCTTACAACCGCGATGGGTTCGTCCGGGGCGCTATCGACGCGGCCCGGTTCCTGGCCGGAAAACCGCCGGGTCATTACCGTATGAGCGACGTATCATCTGGATAGAAGAGACTCGTGAAGAGTGTCGCGGCACCGCCCGGGATCGGCCGCCCTGGCGAAAGGTTCGGTCCCTCATCGTTCGGTGCGAACAGGGATATCTATGTGAGGTCTGCGGAGCCGCAGTTGAGGACCTTTTCGATTTCGACCTTTACCCGCGCAACGTCCCGGGTGAAGAGGGGTTTCGAATCACCCGCGGCTATTTTCGACTGCGGGAAGTTCTTGCGCTGGGTTTGCCGATCGCCGGTTATCCCTTGCCCCGGACGCATTGACGTTGAGCCTTTCAGACTCAAGCGACAAAATAAGCACGACCGACGAAGGTTGCGGCGATGGGAATTCGCACATGGCGTCTGATTCCGGTAACATTTTAGCCCCTGCCGACGCTCAGCCGGCCCCGGCTCGAAGACAAGGGGACGCGGGCGCCGAGCACGTCGCACCGTCTCCGGAGCAACCGTGCGAGGGGGGGCCGCACGTCTCAGAGGTTCTGGCCGGGCGTCTTCTATTTCTCGACGACGACCCCCAGAGAGCCATCGTCTTTCTCAACCGTCATCCCGATGCGGTGTGGGTACTGACCGCGAAGGAGTGCATCGGCCAGTTGGCCAAAGAGTGGGACCAGGTTCACCTGGACCATGACCTGGGAGGTGAGATTTACGTTGATCCGCTCCGCGAAGATTGCGGTATGGAAGTCGTGCGCTGGCTGTGCGCAAGCGAGCAGGACCAGCTTCGGGAAACATGGTTCATCATTCATAGCCACAATTTCGAAGCCGCGTCGGACATGGTCAAGCACCTGCGCGAAAGCGGCTATCACGCCGTGTACCGGCCGTTTGGGGTCGAATTGTTGGACCGGCTGCAAGACCTGCAGCCGCAGTCGCCCGCTGCGGCGCCGGATTACCGGCCGCCTGGTCCGTCGGAAAACCGCGCGCAGCCGGGTGCGACCGTTTCACCGTCGCCGGGAGCCAGACCAGCCGGGCGATTAGTCGCCTTTTTCAGACTGGTGCGTCGGCTCATCGCACGGAGGCGGTCGCCGGGTCGTGGATCGCCGTTTGACCGCCAGGGTGGCAAAGGCGAGCCGGGCCAAACGGCCTTGTGAAAACCGGTTCTCAGTCCTAGATTTTTCGACAGAGGTGGTACGACCTCTCAACTGAGCACACCTTCCTCGTGGGGGTTTTTCCGGGTTTCTGCACGCACCTGTTGCCGGTATGATGTCTCCGTCACGGCCGGTTGGTCCCGTTTATCCGTTGCGTCCCAGATTTTGCGTCAGGAGTGCTGTCTTGAGAACCGTCATCACCGGAGGAGCCGGCTTCATCGGGTCGCATCTCTGCGAGCGTTTTCTCGCCGAAGGGCACGAGGTCATCTGCGTTGATAACCTGCTGACGGGAAACCGGCACAATATCGACCATCTGTTGAGCAATCCTAAGTTCCACTTCCACAAGCACAATATCTCCAAGCCTCTGGAGATCGACGGGCTGGTAGACAACGTGCTGCATTTCGCCAGCCCGGCCAGCCCGGCGGATTACCTGGCCCATCCCATTCCCACGCTGAAGGTCGGCTCGCTGGGTACCCACAACGCGCTGGGGCTTGCCAAGGCGAAGGACGCACGGTTCTTGCTGGCCAGCACGTCGGAAGTCTATGGCGACCCGGACGTGCATCCCCAGCGCGAGGACTACTGGGGGCATGTTAACCCGATCGGTCCCCGGGGCTGCTATGATGAGGCCAAGCGGTTCGCCGAAGCTATCACCATGGCTTACCACCGGTACCATGGCGTGAAAACTCGGATTGTGCGGATCTTCAACACCTATGGTCCGCGAATGCGGCTCAATGATGGCCGGGTTCTTCCCAATTTCATGAAACAGGCTCTGCGGGGCGAGCCGATCACCATTTTCGGCAAGGGAGACCAAACCCGCAGCTTCTGCTACGTCAGCGACCTGGTGGAAGGCATCTACCGGCTCTTGCACGTCGATCACTCGATGCCTGTGAACCTAGGAAATCCGTCGGAAATCACGGTGCAGCAACTGGCCGCCGAGATCATCGCCCTCGTTGCAGGCACCACCAGCAGCATCGTCTATGAAGAGCTTCCGGAAGACGATCCCAAGCGCCGCCGTCCCGACATCACCAAGGCCCGGACGCTCCTCGGCTGGAACCCTGTCGTCGACCGCCCGCAGGGCCTGCGCCGAACTCTCGAGTATTTCCGGTCTGTGGTCTGACTTGGCTGTGGGTAGTTGGCAGTGGGCAGCGGATCGTGGGAGACGAGAGCGGCCGCGTTTCAGGGTCGAGTGCGCGCAAGCGTCCGGGTCGCGAGTGGTAGACACCGCTTTGGTAAGCCTCTGGATACTGGCACTTCGGAACCTGCTGAGCCGGCCGACTCGCACCGCGCTGGCGGTGACGGGACTGTCGATTCCCGTTCTAGGCGTCCTGGGGCTTTTCAGCCTTTCGGAAGGCATCCGCAACCTCGTCGGCAACACGCTGGTCCAGGTCCACGGCATCCTCGTGGTGCGCCAGAACGCTCCAACGGATCTTTTCAGCGAGCTTCCCGCTGCCCTTGCCGATCCGCTGCGCAAGGTTCCCGGAGTCGGCGCCGTGACTCCGCAGATCTGGAAGCTGGCACCGCCGATCGAAGGCCGCGGCCTCTTCGCCCGGACAGCCGCCAGCACCTTGCGTCATCCCAACTCGACGGGCGCTGGGGCTCTCTTGAACCTGTTGCAAGTCGAGGGCCTGGACTGCTCGGAGCTTGCCCGTCGCCGTTTCGATGTTTACGAGCGTAGGATGTTGCCGATGAACGAGGGCGGAGGCCGGTTCATCGATCCGACAGACCGGAATGCCCGCAACATCGTGATCAGCCGGCGGCTCGCCCGCGAATTCCCAGACGCCTTGGGCCAGCCGCGCAAGGTCGGCGATTCCTTGCGCATCGGCAAGGAGACCTTCACGATCGTCGGAATCTACGAGACCGGCTCAATGCTCCTGGACGACACGATCGTCATGGATATCACAAAGTCCCGGTCGCTGCTCTCGATCCCGGAGCAGACCGTCTCGTGCTTCATGGTCGAGCCGAAAGGCGAGGCTAAACCCGAAAACGTTGCCCGGGCCATCGAGCAAGCCATCCCCGGCGTCGACGCCCGGACGATGTCGCAGTTTCAGCGCGGAGCCGGAATGCTGCTGGGGACCCTCAAGAAACTGCTGCTACTGGTCATCAGCCTGGCGCTTCTGGTGGGCTCCGTCGGGATCCTCAACACGATGCTCATGACCACGTCCGAGCGGCTCGCCGAGTTCGGCATTCTGCGGAGTTGCGGCTGGTCGCGCGGCGACCTGCTGGGCCTGGTGCTGGCCGAGAGCATCGGCCTGGGTCTGCTGGCCGGTCTGGTCGGATGCCTGCTGGCGGTGGCGGCGGTGATGATCGTCAATCCGTTCTTGGAAGGCGGAATCAAGCTCGTCATGACGCCCGCGCTCCTGTGTCTGGGCCTCTTCTTGGCGGCCACGCTGGGCACCTTAGGCGGCCTCTATCCGGCCTGGCGCGTTTCACGATTGGCACCGATGGAAATCATCCGCACCGGGTCAAGGTAAAACGCGTGCTGCAAGGTGTCGCTCTGCTGTATACAGCCGCCGGCTCGCTTTCCCCTCCTTGGGAAGGAGAAGTGCAATCTGCCCTACGGTGGCCGGCGCAGTAGGTTCACTCGGCTCAGATCGAGCGCTCGCAAGAGCGCTGCGTTGGCCTTGCCGTTTCGCTCGGCGGCCTCGAGCGGGTCGTGAGCCGGAGAGGGATGATCGACGCGGTCGCAGAGCCGGTTTAGCCAACGCGAAAGGCGGATCGGCGACCAATCGCCCAGCACGTCCGCTCCGACAAGCCGGCCGTCAGAAGCGGACAGAAAGGCCTGAAGGATGTTCACGGCATCGCCGAGCCGCAAGAGTCCCGAGTCCCAGTTGACCGCCGCATCCTCGAAACAGAGCACATCTTTGTCAATCGACACATATAGAGGGTGTTGACGTAAAGCATCGCCGTAGGATGACAGCGCTGCGGCGAGCACCTCCGCGACCGTGCCGCTGGGCTCCCGCAGGGGATAGACGCTCACGCCAGCCCATCGGCCGCGGTTGAACCGGCGAGCGGCCGGAAAGACCACGATCCGGCCCGAGGCCAGTTCCGGCCAGGGCGCAAGCCGGCGATACGCGTTGTCGAAATCAAGCTCGCCCCCGCAGTGGAAAACGCGCTTGAGCGACGCCATCCGAAGGGCATGACGAAGCCAGGTTCCGCAGTGTAGAAACGGAATGCCGCGCATCCAATCGGGGTGCTTGTCCAGAACCAGCAGGTTGAAGGGCTCGCGGATCTGTCGGATCAAGGCCAGCGTGACGTGATGAAAATCTCCGGAGCCGTAGAGCGTCACCGCGGGGTCTGCGCTTGCGCTTCGGTCGCGCAGCCAGTTCTCAAACTTCTTGAAGTACGAGAACGAGCAGGCCAGGCGCAGATGGGGGCCCCAGTCCAGTGCGGAAGTCCACTCGGTTCGGAGATGTTCGAGAAAGCTCGCCTGGGGAACAATCGCTCCATCGAGATCGACAATGCGAACGCTCTTCATCAGCCTGAACCTCAGATCCTGAACAATCCGTGCCGGCGGCTTTGCCGGCATCATCACCTTATCATGATAATGATCGAAGGCCGTCAAGAAGATCATTGATGAGGACGAAAATAAGCCTGACTGTCAACCCGACCACTTAAAGGGTCTCACGGATGAACCTGGCTTTCCTGGGAATTCTCGTTCCCTCGCTTCTGGCACAATCGCCACAATCGCCCGAATACGGGTCGTTCGTCTGCCAGCCAGCGTACATCAGAGACTGGGAGCTGCGGGGACCGGCAATGCCCTACACACCCCAGCCCGGCGACATCTTCCTGGCGACCGACCAGAGACTCTGGTTCCGGTGGGGGCACCTGATCGCCGGGGCCAACGGAATTCATCATTCGGGCATCGTCTTCGCCCGGCCCGACGGACGGCTTGGACTGATCGAAGCCGGACCATTCGACAAGACCAGCGTCATGGTGATGCTCCCTTTCGACCACATCCGCGCTCACACCGCGGTAGGCGATCGGGTTTGGATCCGCTGCCGCCGCTGTCCGCTGACCCCGGAACAGTCCGCGCGCCTCACCGCGTTTGCCGTTCGACAGGAGGGAAAGCCGTTCGCGCTGGCGCGATGGTTCGGCCAGTTGACACCCCTGCGCACCCGGGGACCGATCAAGACCTGGTTCGTCGGTCTGCCACGTGGCGACCGCCCGCGCTGGTTCTGCTCCGAGCTGGTCACGGAATGTTGCGTGGCGGCCGGCATCATGAATTACGCGACCGCCCGCCCCTCGGCAACCTATCCCAGCGATCTTTTCTGGGGACGATCGTTTAACCTTTATCTCAACTTTCACCTCGACGACCTGGCCGCAGGCTGGTACCCGCCGGCTCGCTGGCAGCGTCAGCCGATTCCCTAGCTCGCGGCGCAATCCTCTGGGGCCGAAGAGGAATCGCGCGTAAGATGACAGATCGGAAAGTCCCATCCGGACTCGACTCCCGGCGTCATGCCGTGACCCGCGACGGCTCCCCCAGCACTTCCATCGCCGCGTTGCGGCCGTTGATGGCGATCACGCTGCCTCCGGGGTGAGTGCACGCCCCGCAGAGAAAGACGCCCGGCATCGGTGTTCGCGCTTGGAGCCGCTTGTCCCACATGTACGCCGGCAGGCATTCGCCCTGGAAGATGTGGCCGCCGGTCAGTCCGACCTTCTTTTCGACATCGGGCGGACCTAAAACCTGGACATCGAGAACGGCGTCGGGAACGTTGTCGCAAAAGGCGCCGATCGAGCTTAAGGCCGCTTCCTTGACATCGTCCCGGCGCGTCTCCCAGGTGCCGTTTGCAAACGTGTGCGGCACGTATTGTCCGAAGACGCTCATCGTATGCACGCCGGAGGGAGCGACGGAGGGGTCGTGCACGGTCTGGAAATAGAGCTCGGTCCACATCTTCGGATAGAGCTCTCCGGCCCGGGCAGCTCGGTACGACTGCGCCCATTCGGCTTTCGAGAGCGGCGTGTTGATCTGCCCGCGATGGTGGTCCTCGAGCGTTCCCGGCCGGGCCTTGAAGCTGGGCAATTCCTTGAGCGCCACGTTGAGCTTCACCGTGCAGCCGATCTGGGGGATCTCGAGGACGCGCTTTTTCCACTCTGGATCGGCGGCCTCGCCCAGAAGAGCGAGCGTACCACGCGGATCAGCGCCTGAGATCACACTCCGGGCCGCGATCCGCTCGCCGCCTTCGAGCTCGACGCCAACTCCCGGCACGATGCGCGCCACGGGCGCGGAGGTGACGACTTCAGCCCCAAAGTCGCGGGCGATGTCGCAGAGGATGAACGAGACCATGCCGATTCCGCCTTTCACGTAGCCCCACATGCCCGGCGTTCCGCCCAGGCGTCCAGACTGATGGTGAAAGTGGATCGACGCGGTGCCCGGGTCGTGCGGGCTGGCGTTGGTACCGATGACCCCCTGACCCAGGTACGCCATCTGGAGCCGCTCATCCCGGAAGTAGTTTTCGACGCACTCGACCATCGACCACTCAAAGAGCATGTGCCGAGCCTCGATATCGCCGCCGAGCCGCTCGTCGATCTCGTCCATGGTGGGGGGCTTGCCGATCCAGAGATCGCCTGCGCCGGAAGGTCGAAGCGCGTCGCGGAGCCGCGTCTTGACTCCGCAGAAGTCACACCAGCCCTCGACGTCGATGGCCGAAAGCCGGCGGATCTCTCGCTCGCACCGTTCGTCGTCATCCCAAAGCTGGATGCTGCTGCCGTCCTCAAACGGCACGAACAAACCGGCCGTGGCGGGAAACCACGCAAAGCCGTAGCTTTCCATGTTCAATTCTTCGATCACCAGTGGGTGCAGCAAGCCCACGAGATAGGCGCAGGGCGAGATGTAATAGCCCGGCCAGGGCTCGTCGATGGTGCAGGCCCCGCCGACGCGCTGGCGACTTTCGAGCACCAAGACCTGCTGGCCGGATCGTGCCAGGTAGGCCGCGCAGGTTAGCCCGTTGTGCCCAGCGCCCACCACGATCGAGTCCCACCGCCTCTTGACGAGCTCGGCAAAGCGATGCTCCGGAGGCAATACGCCGAGGGTCGCGACCGTGGCGCGGAGGCCGCGCCGTGTTTTGGACATCATCACTAAGGTCCACTCGGAAATGGAGATGGGGCTTTCATCGTAGCGTGGCTGGGCCCCTGGTGGCAGCCCGGAAATTCGAGAATACCGCGGAACAGAGCGCGGCGGTATGGGACATAACCGGCGGCCCACGGATCGTGCAGGGGTGAAGCGGAAGATTGTTTTTCCGGCGGATGATGTAGACTGTACATACGAGACATAGGGCAACGGCTGGCGAGTCTCTGAAGGGAAGGGTTGCATCAATGGCTCCGATGACGGCGACCGGATCGGTGGTGATCAGGCTCTCGGATTTGGTGGATGGTCAGGAAGCCGTTTGCTATGCCGCGCTGGTACGGAAAACCCGGGGCATGACCGCGCGGAATCAGCCGTTTCTGCGCTGCCTTTTCCGTGACAAGCGAGTGCAGTACGAGGCGATGCTCTGGCACGATCACCGCTTTTTCCAAGAAGCCGGCGGTTGGATCGAGGGAACACCGTACCGGCTGGAGGTGCGCGGCCGGCACGATCTCCGCTACGGCATGCAGATCGAGATTCTCGGCATTCGCCCGGCGACCGAGGCCGACAAGCTCGACGGTTATGACTTCTTCGATCTGGTCGAGTCCAGCCGCTACAATCCGATGGAGCTCATGCAGTCGATCCGCGACCGAGTCGACAAGCTCATCGACGAGCCCCACCTGAAGCAGCTCGTGAGCACGATCCTCGACGACCACGAGGACCTGTTCGTCAAGATGCCCGCCGCGGCGAACATGCACCACAGTTACACTTCCGGCCTGCTCGAGCACGTCTGGAGCATGAGCCGGGTCGCCGAGTGGCTCGCGAAGCACTACGCCCGTTACTACGCGGATCTCAACCCCCCCTTGAACCAGGGCGTGGTGATCGCCGCGATCATCCTCCACGACATCGGCAAGCTGCGCGAGCTTTTGTACCATCCGGTGGAAGCGCGGTACACCAAGGAGGGACGCCTGATCGGGCATATCTTGATGGGACGGGATCTGGTGCGCGAGACCGCGCGGCAGATCGAGGGCTTTCCCGAGGAAACGCTGCTCTTGCTGGAGCACGCGATCCTGGCTCACCATGGCAGGCACGAGTTCGGGGCCCCGGTGCTGCCTCAGACCGTCGAGTCGATCCTGGTCAACTTCATCGATGAGCTCGATGCGAAGATGAACATGGTCGCTCGAGCACGAATGTCATCGGTGAGCGACGACGAGTTCACCGACCGGATCTACGGCCTGGACAACCGCAGGATCTACAAGGGAATTCCAGAGGAACAGGACGAGCCCGGCGGATTGGACGAGGCCCCCTGAACCTCGCGGTGCCGCTTCGGGGCTGCCGCGCCGATTGGGGCGTGGGGCACACACGACGATCGAGCTGAAACTGTGCCGGCAGGGCCGCCGCGCCGGCTTGGCGGCCAGCCTTCCCGAGCTGTAGAATCCCTGTGGAGCATTCGCCGCTGGAGTGGCGATCGAGGAAAATTCTGTCTGAAAGAGGAGTTGCGATGGAAAGGCCCCGTCATCCGTGGTTGTGGGCACTCGTGCTGGGACTGGGCGGCTGCTCGGCGGAAAAAGCAGGTCAAGCCCCCGCGGCGCCGGCGAGCGCATCCTCAACGGCCCCTGCCGCCGGTGCCGCCGCTTCCGCGGCTGGGACGGATGCGAAAGTTCCCGCGGCCACGGGCGCAGAGACCAGGCAAGCCGATGCCCCTTCCTTGGAAGGCCCCAAGACGGATGAATCGGACGAGGCTGGCAAACCCGTCACGCTCACTGATGAAGAGATCGCCAGGATCAAGAAGCTACCCGAGGATGAGCAAGCCGCAGCGCTCGCTCAGGCCGTTTGCCCCGTCAGCGGGCATCATCTCGGCTTCATGGGAATTCCGGCCAAGACCACGGCCCTTGGCCGCACGATTTATCTTTGCTGCAGCGGATGCGAAGAAGACGTGAAGGCCGATCCCGAGGCAGTCATCGCCAAGCTCGGGAAGAAATGACGCCCTGATCCATCCCTACGGGGTGAATGCATCGTCTTCCCTTCTCCCACTGGGAGAAGGTGGCCGAAGGCCGGATGAGGGGTCCAGCGGAAAGCGGGCGCCAGAGCGCCCCTCATCTGCCCCTGCGGCGCACCTTCTCACAGCGGGAGAGGACACGATCAAGACGGCCTTTTTTGGAAAATGTACCCAACGCACAAGCAGCCGGAGTCGGACGCGAGCCGGGGCAGGGACTGGCGGTGACCATTGGGGGCGGCTATACTTCGGGACTTCGAGACCAGAATCTCGAGACCGCTCGGTGTTCGTGCGGTTCTTTCTGTACGATCCCAGGATCGGCGTTCTCACCCGCGCTGGGGCGAGACGAATTGGTTTCCAACTGTTCGTCGTACTCGCCCGCCTTCCCTGTTCGACCGCCCTCTCTGAACCGGCTCTGCCCGGGGCTCACCTCCGGGCCGCGGATGTGCCGTGGATGACGACTCGGTCGGCTCAACTGGTTATCCGGATCGATCGTTCATCCCTGAAGCGTCGCGACATGTGCACGTAGCGAATCGATTTCAGGTCGCCTTCGTGCGGCCAGAATCGCAAGACGAACGCTCAACTCCGAGGTTCCCGACCGCGGGACCTTTTCATTCAGGCAAATCGAGCCCATCGCTGTCGCGGCACTTTGGCTTGGGGCACTCTTTATCAAGCTTATAGCGCAGGAGATTATCCATGGGACATTCGCGGGCCAGAACAGCCGCCATCGATGCCGTGACTTCATGGCCTATCAGCGGACGCAGAGCACCCAAGACGGGAACTCCGATCCGTCAGCTTTTCGGCTCCAATGTATTCACCAACGACGTGATGCAGTCGCGGTTGCCGGAAAGCGTCTACAAGGCACTGCAGGAGACGGTCAAGAAGGGTGCCCCCTTGGACCCGTCGATCGCCGACGTGGTCGCCATCGCGATGAAGGAATGGGCTCTAGAGAGAGGGGCCACGCACTATACGCACTGGTTTCAGCCGATGACCGGGCTGACCGCCGAGAAGCATGACTCGTTCCTGGTGCCGACCGACGGCGGCGCGGCCATTGCCGAGTTCAGCGGCAAAGAGCTGATCAAGGGCGAGCCCGACGCTTCCAGCTTCCCCTCGGGAGGGATCCGGGCCACCTTCGAGGCCCGCGGCTACACCGCCTGGGACCCCACCAGCCCCGCGTTCATCCTTGAGAACCCGAACGGCACAACGCTGTGCATCCCGACGGCCTTCTGCTCGTGGACCGGCGAGGCCCTGGACAAGAAAACCCCGCTACTGCGCTCGATGGAAGCACTGTCCGCGCAGGCCCTGCGGATTCTGCGGCTTTTTGGCTCGACGGCCAGCCGCGTTTTCCCGACGGCCGGACCCGAGCAAGAATACTTCCTGATCGACAAGCATTTCTACTTCAGCCGGCCCGATTTGCTCAACGCTGGCAGGACTCTCTTCGGTGCCAAGCCCCCCAAGGGGCAAGAGCTGGAAGACCACTACTTCGGCGCCATCCCCGAACGCGTGCTAGCCTGCATGCTCGAGACCGAGACCGAGCTGTACAAGCTGGGTGTGCCCGTGAAGACCCGTCATAACGAGGTTTCCCCGGCCCAGTACGAGATCGCACCGATTTTCGAGAACGCCAACGTCGCCACCGACCATAACATGCTGGTGATGGAGACGATGAAGCGTGTGGCCGACCGCTACGGCTTGCAACTGCTCTTGCACGAGAAGCCCTTCGCCGGCGTCAACGGCTCAGGCAAGCACGTCAACTGGTCGATGGCCGACGACTTCGGCAACAACCTGCTGAAGCCCGGCGATACGCCCCACGACAATGCCCAGTTCCTGCTTTTCCTGGTGGCCGTGGTCCGGGCCGTCGCCCGTCATGGCGACCTCTTGCGCGTGGCCGTCGCCCATGCCGGCAACGACCACCGCTTAGGCGCCAACGAAGCTCCGCCGGCCATCATCTCGATCTTCCTGGGCGATATGCTGCAGGACATCGTCGAGCAGATCGAGTCCGGCGGGGCCAAGTCGGCCAAGTCGGGGGGTGAGATGAAGATCGGCGTAACCGTTTTGCCCTCCCTCCCGCGCGACCCCGGCGACCGCAACCGCACGAGCCCGTTTGCCTTCACCGGCAACAAGTTCGAGTTCCGTGCGGTGGGCTCAGCCCAGTCGATCGCCGGCCCCATCGTCGTGCTCAACACGATCGTCGCCGAGAGCCTCGACCAGTTCGCCACCCAGCTCGAAGCGGCCAATGCGGCCAAGAGAGACCTCAACGCCGAGATCCAGAAACTGCTCCAGGCCGCGGTCAAGGAGAGCAAGTCGATCCTCTACAGCGGCGATAATTACAGCGAGTCCTGGCACGTCGAGGCCGAGCGCCGGGGACTGCCCAACCGCCGCACCACGATCGACAGCCTGCCCGATTTGGTCTCTCCCAAGTCGGTGGGACTCTTCACGAAGTATAGCGTGCTCAGCGAGCGCGAGCTGCACTCGCGGTTCGAGATCTTCCTGGAAAGCTACCGCAAGACGATCAACATCGAATCGCAGCTCACCATCCAGATCGCGCAGCGGATGATCTTGCCCGCGGCTCTGCGTCATCAGGCCCAGGTCGCCCAGGCGATTACCAACCTGAAGGCGACCGGCGCCATCGTTCCCAAGACCCAGAGCGCTCATCTCAACGAGCTGGTCGGCGCCATCGAGGAGCTTCAAAGCGCGACCGACCGACTTTCCGAGGCCGTCGATGAGCCGGCCCATGGCGACAGCCTGGACCACGCAAAGCATGCCCGCGACGTCATCGTCCCGGCAATGAACGCCGTGCGGTCAGCCGGCGATAAGCTCGAGACCCTTGTAAGCGACGATCTCTGGCCCCTGCCCACATACCAGGAAATGCTGTTTATCAAGTAAGCGAGCGGTCCTGCTCCAGATGCTCTTGGCCTACCTGCGAGCGCATCTCATGAAGCCATGCATCAGTTCAGATGCATGGCTTTTTCTTTTCATTGTAAAGTTTACAACATGAAAATTTCGGCAATTCATGCGTCGGAGGGCAGTGGCAGGATTCCCGGTGCCACACTTGCGAAGACGCAGGCGTGTCCCCTTTCTAGACCTGAAGCAAGCGTGACGAGAGGCGACTTGGGACCTTACCCTTTGTTTTAAAGGCTTTCGGCGAGGGCACTTGGAAAGGCATTGTCGTTTTCGAGTGAGCGCTTCTCCGAATTCCATCATC